>SFEB01000001.1 GCA_004558105.1 Clostridiales bacterium | reverse complement strand
ATGCGTTATAATGAAGTAGTAAATTTCTTTTGTGAGGTAAGAAATATGAAATATTGTAGCGAATGCGGAAACGAATTGTTAGACAAGGCGGAAATTTGTCCGAGATGCGGTTGCAGAGTGTCGCCTCCACAGACTGCCAGCAAAAGCAGTTCGTCAAACGAAGACTTGGATCTCATTACTAAAATTTTCTTAATTCTGGGGACGATAGCGTTAGGCGTGTTCTTAATTCCGTTGGCTTGGTGTATACCTATGACCGTTCACGCTTTTGAATGTATTAACGAAAATAAACCGTTGAGTACCGGATTTAAAGTCTGCACTCTGCTCTTCGTATCTATGATCGCCGGAATTTTAATGCTTTGCAGAAAAGATTAAAGTATATTATTAAAAAACGCCCTGAATTAACGGGCGTTTTGTTTTTTACTCAGAGCATTTTTTTAATCAAAAGACCTCGTTAAAAACGAGGTCCTTTTTTTAATTTCGTTTTTTTAACCGAGTTCCTGCAAACGTTGCAACAATTTTTCTTTAATATCAAGATAATTTGCTAACTTTGCCTTTTCTGCTTCTATGAGTTGCGCCGGAGCCTTTGCAACAAAACCCTGATTGTTGAGTTTGCCGTTGGCGCGGGCAATTTCCTGCTCTACGGTGGCGAGTTCTTTCTTGATTCTCTCCTTCTCTTTTTCAAAGTCCACGAGGTCGCCCATGGGTATCTGCGCTTCCGCCGCCGCGGACACCACGCCTACTACCTGTTTGTCGTCGGAAAAATCACTTACGAAAGAAACTTCGGCATTGACCAGTTTTGCAATATACGCCTCCGCCTTTTTGATATCTTTAAAATCTTCGTTCGGTTTAACGAACAAACGAATGGTTTTTGACGGCGCGACGTTCATTTCCGCGCGGGCATTTCTTATCTTGGTGACCAACTCTTTTACGCCGTCGATAAGTTTACGCTCTTTACGGTATGCAAACTTTTTAACGACCGTCGGGAAAGGTTGCGTCATTATCGTTTCTTCGTGAATCGGCAACGATTGATAAATTTCTTCCGTAATAAACGGAGTAACCGGGTGCATCAGTTTTAAAATTTTATCCAGAACGTAAACAAGAACGCTCGCGGCGCTTGTTTTTTCCGTTTCCGTGCCCGAAGTCAGCGTCGGTTTGGTAAACTCTATATACCAGTCGCAGAATTCGCTCCACACGAAAGAATACAATGCGGCGCAACTGTTGCCGAGTTCGTATTTTTCGAAATTCTTGGTAACTTCTTTAATGCAATCGTTGAGTTTGCTGAGTATCCATTTGTCCGCAAGGCTGAGTTTGCACTCTTCTATCGGCAAAATCTTTTTGCCTTCGACGTTCATAAGGACGAAACGGCTGGCGTTCCATATCTTGTTCATAAAGTTGCGGTTGGCTATTACTTTCGAATCGGAATACCTTATATCTCCGCCCGACGCAACGCCGTTAAGCAAACTGAATCTGAGCGTATCTGCGCCTACCCTGTCTATTACCTCCAACGGATCCACGCCGTTGCCGAGGGATTTACTCATCTTTCTACCCTGTTCGTCGCGGACGATGCCGTGAATAAGTACGTCTTTAAACGGCACTTCACCCATGTTTTTGATGGAAGAAAAAATCATTCTTGCCACCCAGAAGAAAATAATGTCGTAAGCCGTAACCAGAACGTTTGTCGGGAAAAAGTAATCCAGATCTTCCGTCTTTTCTGGATAACCCAAAGTCGAAAAAGGCCACAAAGCGCTGGAAAACCAAGTATCCAGTACGTCTTCGTCCTGACGAAGACGAGTACCGTTGCACTTGGGGCAAACGTGTGGCGTCTCTTCTTCGCAGATTACTTCGCCGCAGTCCTCGCAATACCATACGGGTATACGGTGCCCCCACCAGAGTTGACGGGAAATACACCAGTCCTTGATGTTTTCCATCCAATTGAAATATATTTTTTCAAAACGTTTTGGCAAAAATCTGGTCTCGCCCTTTCTTACCGCCTCGATTGCCGGTTTTGCAAGCGGCTCCATTTTTACGAACCACTGTTTGGTAACTAACGGCTCGATGGTGGTTTTACAACGGTAACACTGACCGACGTTGTGTTTGTACGGCTCGATTTTTACAAGTTGACCGAGTTCTTTCATTCCCTCGACCACCTTTTTGCGCGCTTCTTTTGCCGTAAGACCGACAAAATCCTTGCCTGCGAGGTCGTTCATCCTGCCTTGCGCGTCCATGACCGTAACGACGGGCAGATTATGGCGCAATCCGACTTCAAAGTCGTTAGGATCGTGCGCGGGAGTGATTTTTACTACGCCGGTACCGAAGTCTTTTTCAACGTATTTATCGGCGATAACGGGGATTTCTCTGTTTACGAACGGCAAAACGAGCGTTTTACCTACCATATCCTTATATCTATCGTCGTCGGGATTGACTGCCACCGCCGTATCGCCGAACATGGTTTCCGGACGAGTGGTGGCGAAGGTCAGACTTTGCTTTTTATCGGTCGTATAATATTTAAAATACCAAAGGTTGCTCGCTTGTTCCTCAAAATCCACTTCCGCGTCGGAAATGGCGGTGCCGCAAGTAGGACACCAGTTGGTAATGCGGTTACCCTGATAAATCAGACCTTGTTTATACATAGTAACGAAAACGTGACGAACTGCCGCAGACAGGTTGTCGTCCATCGTAAAAGCAAGACGCGACCAGTCGCAACTGACGCCGAGGCGTTTCAATTGAGTTAAAATTCTGTCGTTATACTTTTCTTTCCACGCCCATGCTTCTTTTAAAAAGCCTTCTCTGCCCAAAGCATGTTTATCGATACCTTCTTCCGCCAATTTTTCCGCAACCTTCACTTCCGTTGCGATGCTTGCGTGGTCGGTGCCCGGCAACCAAAGCGCTTCGTAGCCTTGCATGCGCTTAAAGCGGATAATACAGTCCTGAACGGCGTTATCCAGAGCATGCCCCATATGCAATTGTCCCGTAATATTGGGAGGCGGCATCAAAATGGTGAAAGGTTTTTTATCGCGGTTGATTTTTGGAGTAAAATACCCTGCTTTCTCCCACCATTGATAAATTCTGTTTTCAAATTGTAACGGTTCGTAATTCTTTTCCATCATGACAGTTTTTCCTTAAAATCATTTGTCTTATATTATAACAAGTTTCTTGTAATTTGGCAAACGTTAACACTTATTTTAGCACAAGAATATTGTATATTGCACAACTTACGGAGGTTATAATGAAAAAAATTCTGATTTTTGCAGTTATCCTCGTCATTGCCGTACTGCCCTTTGCAGGCTGCAGTAAAACGGACGATACGATAAGGATAAACGAAGTCACCCACTCTCTTTTTTACGCGCCCTTCTATCTTGCCGATTCCCTCGGACTGTTTGAACAAAACGGAATAAACATCGAACTTACCAACGGCGGGGGCAGTGACGCAAGCATGACTGCGCTGCTGTCGGGAAACGCAGACGTGGCTTTATGCGGACCCGAAACTACAATCTACGTATACCAACAAGGCAAGCAAGACTATCCTATGGTTTTCGGTCAACTGACAAAACGTGACGGAGCGTTTCTGGTAGGCAGAAATTTCGAGCCGGACTTCGACTGGTCGGGGCTGGAAGGCAAAACCGTAATAATGGGACGGCGAGGAGGTATGCCGGCAATGACTTTGCAGTATATTCTCAACCGACACGGCTATACGGACGGACAGAATATAACGATGGATTACAGCGTACAGTTTAATATGCTTGCTCCCACGTTTGCAAGCGGCGTCGGAGATTACGTCACGCTCTTTGAACCGACGGCAACGCAGATAGAACTTCAAGGCTCCGGCCATATAGTTGCAAGCATCGGTCAGGAAGGCGGAGAAGTCCCCTACACATGTTTTGCCGCGTCGCAAAGTTACATCAGGAAAAACGCCAAAACACTCGAAACGTTTTTGAAATGCGTGCACGAAGCAACGTTGTGGTTGCTCAGCAACGACAACTTAACCGTGGCGGAAAAATTAGTGGACGCTTTTCCCGGTACCGACGTTAAAGATTTGGCCAACGCCATAGGCAACTATCGCGCCGCAGACTCGTGGAAAACCACGCCGAGTATGACAAAAGAGAGTTTCACTCGCTTGCAGGACGTTATGGAAAACGCCGGCGAACTGACTCAACGCGTAGAATTTGAAAAACTTATCGACAACAGTATTGCCGACAAGATTACGTTATAGTTTTTCTTTGATTAAGGGCGGTTTATACCGCCCTTTTTAATTCACACAATACCAAAGTAAAAAATATAATAAAATGTAACGATTAAGGAGCGTTTGACATTGCATATACTTGAGCTGAAAAACGTAAATTTAACCTATTACAGCAAAACGACCGAAACAAACGCGTTAAAAGACGTCGATTTCTTTGTGGACGAAGGTGAATTTATCGCCATCGTGGGTCCGTCAGGATGCGGAAAAACCACTTTATTGTCGCTTGTAAGCGGTATTTTAAAGCCAACGAGCGGACGTATATTTCTCAACGGCAAAGAGGTGACGGGCGTAAACGAAGACGTGGGTTACATGTTACAACACGACCACCTTTTCGAATGGCGGAACATAAGGCAGAATATACGACTCGGTCTGGAAATTCAGAAAAAACTGACGCCTGAAAACAGCGACAGAATCGACGACCTCATCGAAAAATACGGTTTGAAAGAATTTGCAAAAAGTTTCCCGCACCAGTTGTCGGGCGGCATGCGCCAGAGAGCGGCTCTGATACGCACCCTGGCGACAAATCCTTCCGTTTTGTTATTGGACGAACCTTTCGGAGCATTGGACTTTCAGACTCGTCTCAACGTCTGCGACGACGTTTATTCCATCATCAAAAAGGAGCAAAAAACCGCTCTGCTCGTTACGCATGACATTAACGAAGCGATAAGTATGGCGGATAGAATAATTATTCTTTCCAAACGCCCCGCAACGGTAAAAAACATACACGTGACTAATCTCGGTACGTATTCCTCGCCTCTTTCAAGGCGGGAGTCGCCCGATTTTTCTAAACAATTTGAAAAAATCTGGAAGGAACTTAACGATAATGAAACACAAACAAGAGTTATCGACCAATCTGCGCCGATACCTTAAAAAAACACGTCAACGAAAACTCCTGATACTTTCCGGACAAATAGGATTTCTCATCCTTTTTTTGGCATTATGGCAAATACTGACAGACTGCGGTGTTTTGGATAGTTTTATTACCTCGAGTCCGTCCAAAATTTGTTTGCAGTTAAAAAACCTCTCCGTTACCGGCGAACTTTTCCGTCACGTCTGGGTTTCTACCAAAGAAACGCTGATAGGTTTCGTTCTCGGCACCCTGATCGGTACCGTAACGGCAATTATTCTGTGGTGGTCGCCTTTGCTCAACAAGATTTTTGAACCTTATCTGGTGGTACTTAACAGCTTGCCTAAAGTTGCGCTCGGTCCGATTATCATTATCTGGGCAGGAACGGGGCAAACGGCGATAGTCACCATGGCAGTGCTGATTTCCGTCGTCATCACAACGATAACGATGCTGAACGGCTTTAACGAAACGGACGAAAACAAGATTCTGCTTCTTAAAACCATGAACGCCACAAAGTTTCAGATTTTTACCAAACTCGTCTTTCCCTCCAACCTACCCACTCTGCTGTCGGCTTTAAAAATCAACGTAGGTATGGCATGGATAGGCACGATAATGGGAGAATATCTGACGTCCAAAGCCGGACTCGGTTATCTGATACTTTACGGCGGACAGGTATTTAAACTCGATCTCGTAATGACCTGCATACTGGTACTTTGCGTCGTCGCCGCCGTCATGTACCTTATAGTCGCAAAAATAGAAAAAATGCTTATCAAATGGAGAAATTAAACGCTTTTTCCCTTTTTTTCCTATACTTGACGGTGCAAAATAACGTAAACCCCAGCAAAGCGACTCCCAATACGGATATCGCAGGGTAACAATACTTTACCAGATGCGAAAAACCCGCAAAAGATACGGTCTGACAAAAACCGAACAACAGTACGACGGATAAAAATCGGCAGTTGACGCGTCGGTTGATTTCTTCTGCCAACGGCAACGCCGACGCACATACGGTAGTGACTATACCCAGCAGAACCACTATGCAGTAAACTTTGCCGAAAACACCCGACTCATACGCAAGTTTAACCAAAGGAATTTCGACGTATCCGCTTTTTGTAACGCAACTTGCGGCAAGCGTAACGAGTACTCCGCATGCCAATGCGGAAACGAGACAAAACGCCGTCTTCTTTCCTTTTGCGTAGCCGTTGCATGCATCTGCAACGAAAGTCGTTAAAAATATCGAATTGAGAGAAGCGTACAAAAAACTGCTTTTTACGCCTCCTCTCAATTCACCTGTCGCAACGGGCGATATTTTTGCAAACAAAAACAAAAGACAGCCTATAACGACCGGCGTAAAAAATACGCCTACCGTCTGAAAACCTTTTTTATCAAAGCAGACGAGAAAAACGCAGAATAAAGCCGTTAAAACGCCCGTAACGGCGACAGTTGTTTTGTCGGGTATAAGCTCATACAAAGTGGCTTTTACGCCTGCAAGCATAACGCAAAGCACCACGAGACAACTGAACAGCGTCAGACAGCGCATGAATTTTTTTGCAAAAACCAGAACTCTTCCCTTACCCTCCGCTCTTTTAAAAAAGTCGTCTGTCTTAATTGCCGCCAGAAAAAAACAAAAGTAAAAAAACGCACAACACAATCCGACGAAAATCGGATTTTTTTTATCAAAATAAACGTATAGTTCCTGTCCCGTAGCAAATCCCGCACCGATAACCCCCGAAAGCAGCGCGCAAAAATTCAGGAAAAAAGAAAAACGCTTTTTCATACTTTAAAGTATAAAAAAGCGTAACTTTTTATTCTTGTTTACCGTCATTAAATATATACTCGTTCATTTCCGTCAATTCATTATAGGTGACGCCGAACAAATCCATTATTTTTTTGTCGTCCAACCATTCGAAGTTGCAAATACGTGTGATAACCGCGGCAAGTTGACGGGTATCCAGGTTGTCGGACAACCCTTTATCGATAATTTCGGATTGTATCCTTTTCCCTACCTTAATTACTTTTGCAGGATAATCTCCGTCCATGATAAAGAACATCGATAACTTGGCAATACACAGCAAAACGGCGTCGGAAACGACGTGTGGAATGTTTTTAGGCACGTCTATAACGGAGAAAAAGCCGTCGCGTACGATAAAAAATCTTCCTCTGACGCCGCGTATAAGCAAGCAGAACATTATTTTGCCTTTCACGGCAAGGCTGACGTTCTGATTGAGCAACAGCCGTTTAAAATACTCTACGCTCTTTTTCTTATCGGTCTGAGCCAATTTTCCGACAAGATTATCGTGCAAAGCCGGATCGGGCACGGTGTCGAACGCCCACCCTATCCATTCCTGCAGTTCCTCGTCCTGCCAGACTCCGAAAAAATCCTGCTTTGAGTTTAAAAACTCTACACGCTTTTTCCATTCTTTAAGCGGAATCTGAGGATAGTATTCCCAACGCTCTCTTTTAACTGACGAATCAATCAGATACGGTTCCAACGCCTTGACGTAATACTTCGCGATATAATCTTTTTCATTCATCAACAGAATGTAGTCAAAAGTCTCTTTTGCCTTCTGGTACCGCCCGCTGTTAAAAGCGGCAAAGGCGTAATGATAAAGAATATCCGTGGAGGGCGTCGGTTCTACCTTTAAAAATTTTTCCAACCATATATACGCCGAATCGTCCTTTTTTATCTCGCAGAAAGTACTTGCGATTTTAAAAATCTCGGCAGCGTCGTCAGTCTCAATCCGGGAAAGCTTGCGACAGATTTCTTCACAACTTTCCTTTTCGCCTCCGATATTGTAAATCATAGCGAGATTGCAAAGTGCGGAAATATTGTTTTCGTCCAGTTCGCATGCCTTTTGTGCGTATATTTTACCGTTTTCGATGTCGTTTTTTATCAGGTAGGTAAAGGAAATATCGCTTTTCGCCATACTGTCGGCAGGAAAAGACTCTTCTATCTCCTTAAATATTTCTCTTGCCTCCTCTATCTGTCCGTTGCGCATCAGATCGGCGGCTTTTTTCCTCAATTCGTCGGCTCGTTCTCTGGTCATCGGATAAACTATCGAAAAACCGTTGTTACCCGTGGCAAAATTAGCTACGTCCTGCATTATTTCGGACTGTATCTGCAAATCCGTAAGTTCCGAATAACGCTTAAAGTAATACGCCGCAACGGACCAGTTGCCGGAAGAGTAAAAGGTTTCACCCAACGATAAGTTGACGGGAACGTCTGCCGTATCCCGAGTCAACATCTCGAACAAAACGTCCTGAGCCAGTTTATATTGACAAACGTTGGACAGTTCCTGCGAAAAGGCAAATTTTGCGTCGGCGTCGTCCGGATTGTTTTTTAAAACGCGTTTAATCAAGGAGATAGCTTTTGCATGCTTTCCTTTTTGAGAATAGTCTTCCGCCATGTCGAGCAAAAACGTCGGGATCTTCCTGAAATTTAATGATATTTTTCGCCAAAACTGTTGCCTCTCGTTTTAATTTATATGTTTTTTACGCTTTGTAACGATTTTTTCCACGGGGTGATAAATTGAAAAGACTCTCATCATATGCGTCTGCCAGACCAGGACTATGTAGTACATACCTATCATCAATGCGAGGACTATAACGATAATGATCAAAGCACTATTAATCAACCACAACACCAAAGCAATCGGAATAAGTGCCATTACGAAATTAAGCACCGTAGAAATAAAATACTTTTTGATAATTGCGAAGGAAGTCTTAACGGACGTACCGAACGGCTGCCTGTACGTCGATTCCACGCTGGTAAGGACGAATACGAATATTGCCAGAAAAACGGTTGCCGCTATAAGAACTATGTTTACTACGACCGCCAAAAACTTGCTCCAATCCGCCATTACGAAGTTTAAATGAACGATTCCGCAAATTGCGCCGCCGATAAGCGCGAAGCCGACGAAAGCGACGAGTCCGCACTGATAAATGCCCTTGTAAAAGTTTTTGCTTACGCTGAGTTCTCCCGTCCAGAAAGCGTTTCTGATTACGCAGATACCGCCCGCAAAAGCGAACGAAGTCGCACATATACCGAGTATTGCCCACAACCAGAAACTTGATAACAGCGAATTTCCCGTGGCTACTGCGTATTCGCTCGCCCCCTTCCAGAAAGCAAAGCCTATACCCAACGAACCGTTATACGGTATAGTGTTGGCAATACTCATAGACTGCAAGGTAAAACGGTAATACAAAATAACCATCGGAATTAAAAACAGACACATCAGCAAATTTAAACCAAACATTTTAAACATGCTTTTTGCGTAAAGATACTTAAAAAACTTACCTGTCGAAAGTTCGTTGACTTGTTTTGTAACCCCTTGGCTACGTTCGTTTTCTAATACCACATGGTCTGTGGCAGGTGATTTTATTTTTTCCATTTTCAGTCTTTCCTCTATTGTTTATAAATTATTCTATGGCAATTTTCACAACGAATATAGCCCTTTTCGCTCAATGCGGAGAGTTTACCGACAGGTAAATCCATACGGCAACCGCCGCAACGGTTGGGTTCTTCCAAAGGAACGAACGGACGCGGGACGTTCTGAGCCTTCAACTCCTTGTAAATGGTTAAAATTTCGGGCGAAAGATGTTTTTCTATCTCTGCTTTTTTGCGTTGAAGCGCACTTACTTCGGGTTCTCTTTCCTTTCTCAAAGCGTCGAACTTATCTTTTGCTTCGCTGTACTGCTTTTTTGCCTGAGGTAATTTTGCTCTGATCTCCTCGAATTGTCTGGAAATATTGGCTGCCTCCTGCGACAAAGCCGACATGTCTTTTTCAATACCGTTCATTATCTTTACTAAATCGGCGAACTTCTTTTTCAAATAGTTGAGTTCGTCCTGATCGATGGCACTGCTTACACCCTTTTCGTATTCGGTAAGAAGAAGACAATTTGCCTCGTATTGTTCTTTCAGTGCAAGGCATTTTGCGTTGATTTCCGCCACGTCGTTTTCCATCTTTTTAAGTTTCTCTTCACTCTCTTTGAGAAATTGCAGACATGCGCGGACGCGTTTACGCTCTTCTGTTGAGCTGAGTTCGTTTTCGATAACCTTTAATTGACTGTCAATCTTTTGATATTCTATTATATTTTCAAACATTTTTACTCCTGCTCAATAACTCGTCTATTTCTTCCAGGTTTTTCTTTACCTCTGAACTTTTCGCGACGTCATTGATTTTATTATATTTTGACTGTTGCAAATGCAAAAATTTGATAAAGTCTTTGCCAAAAAGGGCGATATTTGTCTTACCGTACTTTATCTCGGTTTCCGTCAGGCTGTCGCCGCCCCGTTTTAACGCCATAACGTCGTAAAACTTTTTGTCAAAAAACTTCTCGTCAAGTTGGAAAAAGTATTTTTCTTGCAAGGCCCGTCGTACCGTATCTGCGTTACGCATGGGATTAAGAACCATGTACTCCGGGAGAAATCCTCCGTTGTCGATAATCTTTAAAATCTCCTTCCCGCCCATACCGGCGATAACGACGCAATCCGCCCTCTCGCCGCAAAATCCGTCGCCGTGTAAAAACCGACATTTATCCTCTAAACCCTGCTGCTTTGCTAACGCTTCGGCTTTTTTAAGAGACGGAAGACTTATATCCGTAAAAACGACTTTTTCGACTTTTTTTTCTTGCAACGCCGCAACGCCCAATATACCATGGTCACAACCTACGTCCATCAATACGTCGCATTGCGGTATAAGTGAAAGAATTATTTTAATTCTGTCGGGAATTTTCATAATCAGTCGAGGAAATCCTCTAACTTCTTCTTTTTGGAAGGATGGCGGAGTTTACGGAGCGCTTTTGCTTCTATCTGTCTGATACGCTCTCTGGTAACGTTAAACTCTTTGCCAACTTCTTCCAACGTGCGGGGTCTGCCGTCGTCTATACCGTAGCGAAGTCTCAATACCATTTCTTCTCTCGGTGTGAGTTTGTGAAGAACGCTGAGCATTTGCTCCTTCAATACCGCATATGCGGCAACGTCGCTGGGAGCGACCGTTTTGTCGTCTTCGATAAAATCAACGAGATGACTGTCCTCTTCTTCGCCGATAGGCGTTTCCAGGCTTACGGGATCCTGCGCTATTTTTTGTATTTCTATTACTTTCTCCTCCGGAACGCCCATTTCGTTGGCAATTTCTTCGGGAGTCGGTTCGCGCCCGAGTTGTTGCAATAAACTGCGACTGACTCTTACCTGACGGTTGATGGTCTCAACCATATGTACGGGAATACGAATGGTGCGCGCCTGGTCGGCTATGGCGCGGGTGATGGCTTGCCTTATCCACCAGGTGGCGTAGGTCGAAAACTTGAATCCTTTGGTGTAGTCAAACTTGTCCACCGCTTTCATAAGACCGAGGTTGCCTTCCTGTATCAGGTCGAGAAATTGCATTCCTCTGCCGACGTATCTTTTTGCAATGGATACGACGAGACGAAGATTGGCTTCGCTCAATTTTTGTTTTGCATCCTCATCGCCTTCCTGCATAAGTTGGGCAAGTCTCGCTTCTTCTTCACCGCTTAAAAGAGGAACTTTACCGATATCCTTGAGGTACATTTTTACGGGGTCGTCAATGCTGACGTCGGCTATGCCCTTTGCTAAATCCAAAGTATTCGGAGCAATATCCACTATGTTGATATTGGCTTCGTCCATTGCCTTGTAAAGTTCGGCGTTTTCTTCTTCCCCCAGATTAAGGTGCATCTTTTCGATTTTTGCCTCGATTTCTTCGTAAGTAACGTAACCCTTGGCGTTATCTTGTCTGATTTCGCGCAAAAATTCGGCTATCAATTGTTGTTTCTCGTTGTTTTCCATAAAAAAACTTTTTCCTCCGATTAAGCTTTTGAATTTATTTTTTTGGTAATTTCTGCAATTTCCATTAAGATATTGCGTTTTTCCGTCGTATCCGAAGTAATTGCATATTGATTTTTCAATTTTTCCAGTTTTGTTTTTAAATCCTTTTTCAGCAGGATATCTACGCAGTCGCGATAAGACTTTTTGTCCACGTCCTCATCTACAAATTCAACGTCCTGCAACACTCTCAGGCTTTCGGAATATGAGTCAGCGTCCTCCAACATGTAAATATCTCCGAACTTTACCGTTTTGCCCTCTTTTTTCGCATTTGTAATCATGTCGAATATTTTATTAAACAAAACGTTATCGCCGTTAAAAGACAGACCGTCGTCGGCATATGAAAAATTATTGAGCTTACTTGCCAAAACGTACGCAACTGCCTTGTCGTCCTGAGAAACGTCCTGAGGCGGTTTAACACCCGTTTCTTTGCTTTCCGCAACTTCAATCTTTCCGCTCATGAGTTGCGCTCTTAAAAATTCTACCGTCATTCCGGTTGCCGTCGACAACGCAGGCAGATAACTTTCTCTGTCCACGTCGGACAACGGCATAAGTATCTCTAACGCCTTTGCGGCGTATTTTCTGCGATACTCGTTTATCGCCGATTTCGAATCGGATTTGGGCTTAAAGGCTTTTTCCGCCAAAGCAAGCTTATAATCAACCAGGGGCAACGCTTTTGACAACAGCAACCTGTACGCTTCCACACCGTTTTGCGCAACGTACTCGTCGGGGTCCACTCCGTCCGGCATGGTAACAACCCTTACGTCAAGACCTTGTTCTTTAAGAATATCCAGACCCCTTACCGTTGCGTTTTGCCCTGCCGCGTCGCCGTCGTAACAGATGTAGACGGTAGAAACCAGTCGCTTGGCCTGACGAGCCTGTTCGACGGTAAGCGACGTGCCCATGCTTGCAACGGCTTGTACAAATCCTGCCTGATGAAGCGCTATCGCGTCCATGTACCCTTCCACGATAATCAGATAATCCGACAATTGTCCGCTTTGTTTCGCCTTTTTTGCAAAATTAAGCGCGTACAGCGTTTTGCTCTTGTCGAACACCGGCGTGACGGAAGTATTTTTATATTTTGCAACGTCCTTGTCCTTGCTGAACGTCCGACCACCGAAAGCGATAACTCTGCCGTTGACGTCAAATATGGGAACGATAAGACGATTAGCCAATGCGTCGAAATATCTGCCGTCGTCGCGTCTGACCAACAACCCGGCTTTTACCGCCGTATCAAGGTTTTTTCCTTCTCTCTTCAATGCGTCTGCCAACCCTTCCCAACTGTCGGAATAACCGAAACCGAAACGTTTTATCGTCTCGTCGGTAATATTCCGCCCCGTCAGATAATCCACAGCAAACTTGTTTTCGGGTTTTTTTATACAGGCACGATAGTACTTTGCGGCAAACAAACACACGTCGAAACAACTATCTTTAACACGTTTTTTTTCGGCAATGTTTTTTTCCGCCTCGGGATTGAACTGAGGCATACGGACGTTTGCTCTCTGAGCTAAAATTTCCACCGCCTCCATAAAAGTACAGTTTTCGTAATTCTGGATAAACCTGAATATATCTCCGCCCGCGCCGCAAACGAAACAATGGTAATACTGCCCCTCTCTGTTAATCGACAGCGAAGGATTTCGGTCGTTGTGAAACGGACAGAGCGCCCAAAATCCCCTGCCCTTTTGTCTTACGGGCAGGTAAGAAGATATCACGTCGACGATATCGTTTTTTGCTTTTAACTCTGCCAAAAAATCATACCATTCTTTGTCGTTCATATCCCTTTTCCTTATCTCTCGTTCCTTAAAAAAACTCTCCCTTTTTTCGCTCCGACAATATTATTCAACGCAAAAATAAAAACTCCCCTAAAAAAAGGGAGTTTTTTTAAATTTTTTATAATTTTTTCCGTTCGTCTATTCGGTGCGGTTGTCCTGTTCTCTCTTTGCCGCCTCTTTTGCCGCTTTTTTCGCCTTATTCCTTCTCACCAGATAACGGACAAGGAAGAAAATCCCCGTGGCGACTGCGCCGTAAGGAATGGCACAAATGATAAATATCAATAACCCGCCTGCAATATCAAGTCCGATTGAAAGTCCGTCTAAAAGTTGGTCCCAGAACGTGTATTCCGTACCCCGGTACGTTACGCGCAAATTTATCGTAACGGTACTGTATTCGACGAGACTGTCGTATTTGTTTAAAGTGCCGTTGATTGACGCCAGTTCCGCGTCGATTTCACTCAGGCGAGTATTGATCGCAAGCAAATCGGCAAGCGTCGTTGCCTTTTCCTGCAATTCCAACAGCCTTGTCTGCTCGTTTTCCAACGCGGTTTTCCTTACCGTCTTGTCGTAATATCTTTCGGAAATGTCTTCGGATTCCTTAGTGTAACTGCTGATTTCTCCCAGCCCGTCCAAAGACGACATAAATTCGTCCAATCTTTCGGTCTTGATTCTTACCACAACGGTAGCGTAATCCTGACTGAGACTGCTGCTCTCTACCCATTCGTCGTTTTTAAGTTTTGAAGAAATACTTTCTTCGCAACCCTCGAGGTTGTCTACAACGTAACTAACGTAAACCGAATAAATAATCTTTCTGTCAGGCGAAGTTTCCGTCGACGAATCACCCGACCCGGATTCTGATTTGTCAGTACTCTCCGGACCGACGTTATTCGGATAATAATCTCCGCCCACATCGTTATTTTTGGCGCAACCTACCGATAAAAAACACAGGCATGCCAGAATAATACATACCACGGATAAAAGTAACTTTTTCTTCATACTAAGACCTCCTCGTAGTGTCTTCGCTATCATGACAGTTGAAAACGAAAAAAAGTGTCAATTTTTTTTTAAATTTCTTTGTGAAACTTTTTTCACAGTCGTCTAGGAAGTACTTTTTTACGGTCAGTTCTGACTGTTTATCATTTCCGCATATACCTTTGCGCCTTCTACGCCGCTGTTTTCAGAATTCAACTTTAAACGTACAGGCATCTTTAACGCCTCGACCAGAAACTTTTCCAATCCTTCCACTGCCGCCAATCCGCCGAAAAGCACTACGCCGTTAGAACGTATTTTTTCCACTTTGCTTATGGGCAACGACATAAAAAGACTGTTTGCGATATCGACGATTTTTTCGAAGAATTCATAAGTCGTCTCGTACAATTCACGCGAAGAAATTTCAAAGTACTCCTCTACGTTTTTCAAAGTATTCACGCCTTTGATTCTTATGGTGGACATATTATTGGGATAAAGGCTAATACTGTTTACGAGTATCTTGTCCGCTTGCTTGGGTCCTATCACCATATTGTACTTATTTCTTGCGTATTCCGTTATCTTAGCCAGAAGTTGCACGCCTGCCCATTGCATCGTTACGCCGGAAATAATTTTATCCCCATCTACCGCGCAAATCTGAGTAAGCTCGTTTCCCATGTTTATCGTAATACAGGAAGAAAAACCTATTTCCTTACGCGCGGAAAAAGCGTCTGCAACGGGAGAATATACAAATTCGACCTTCTTAAATCCCAACTTATTGAAGATATTATCGATAATCTTTTTCGTTTCGTCCGAAGTACAACAGGATATAACGCAATAAGCCTTCATTTTGGGCAAAAATGCGCTGGACGGCAAAATCTTTTGAAGCGAACACGTCAAAAGATATTCAAATGCGTCCGCGTCTATAATCTGACCGTTCTGAACGGGATGAATAATGGTACAACTGCCGTCGTCGTTTTTTTCAGCCTGCAATGCCTTGATGCCGAAAGCTACGTAATTATTCTTTATATGCTGTTTCTCTTCCGCCACGACGCAAGGCTCGCGGGAAACAAAATCTCTGTCGACTATTCCGAGACCTAAAAATTTGCTGCCTATATCGACAACAATATCCATTTTTGCCATTTTTCTTCTCCTATTTGTTAGTTAAAAAAGATTTGAGTTCTTTTCTTAATCTTTCGGTGGGTAAACCCATTACGTTGTCGTAACTGCCGACTATTTTTTTAACAAAACC
Source organism: Clostridiales bacterium (assembly GCA_004558105.1). Lineage (GTDB taxonomy): Bacteria > Bacillota > Clostridia > Christensenellales > CAG-314 > SFEB01. Next base: position 39,393 of record SFEB01000001.1, on the reverse strand, counting down.
GCTGTCTTGTATCCCGTAGGCGCCTGCCTTGTCAAGCGCACTGCCTGTTGCGATATAGTCGTCTATCTGATCGTCGCTAAGATTAAAAAACCGCACACGGGTAGCAACGAAAAAAGTTTTTTCTTTTTTTTCCGACAAAATGCATACGCCTGTAAATACCGAGTGAGTTCTACCCGACAGAGCTCGTAACATTTCTTTCGCCTCTGCAGAGTCAATCGGTTTGCCGAGTATCTTACCCTTTAAAACCACTATCGTATCGCTCCCGACGACAACTTTATCGACTTTATCCGCCAAGGTATCGTAAACGCACCTTGCCTTAAACCCTGCAAGGTATTTTACGTATTCCGAAGGCTTTAAAGCGGGACGTCCCTCTTCCATATTGCAAGGACAAACGGAAAATTCCGAAACAACCTTGCCCAGCAACTCTTTCCGACGCGGAGAGGCAGACGCTAAAACAACTTGCTTCATTTAAATAATTTCCAGATTCTTTCTATATACGCGTCTGAAATCGAGGACTACGTCGTCGGCGCATTTCTTCTCTAACGAAGCGTCGCCGTTGAGTTCAGTCTTCATGATAACGCTGTCACCCAGCACGTCGCAATTAAGTTCCGTAATTACGCCTGCATGGCTTGCATCGAGTGCCTGCGCAAGTTTTAAAATAACTGCAAGCTTTTTAACCGCCGCCACGTCTTCTTCACTGATAATGTTATAATCGCTGTACTTCTTCCAACTATTCCAATTACTGTCCTCTTTGTTGTAGTAATCGGTGATAAGTGCCGCCATAACGAGATCTTTGTGAGAAATACCGTAGGTATTACTGTTAAGAATGTAATAAGCCGTATGCTTGGCATTGTTATAAAACTTAATCGACTTACCGGTATCGCACAGCATCGCCGCAACTCTTAACACCTTAAGATACGCTCTGGGGAATTTGTGTAAAACTCTCAACTGCTTAAAGAGTTGCATACTCAGGTTAAATACGTGTTCTGCGTGAGCGGGATCGCAATTCAGATGCGCAACGGAAGTCAGCAAACTGTGTCCGAGAACGTCGGTAATGGGTTTTTCAAGAGTACCGGGTACAGCATAATTGAACATTATACCCTCTCTTAGCCCCGTGCAACAAGTTGTGACTTTGTCAAAATCCATGTAATCCAAAAAGCCTTTGATTGCCGACAGCGCACTCGGGAAAACGTCCGCTCTCACCATCGACAAACCTTTTATCTTTTGTCTTTGGCTGACGTCAAGTCCCTTTATATTATCGTATAAACCGTAAATATCGCTGACGTTGATAACGTGGTTGTGCGTCATGTCCAGAGGATATTTCGTAATTTTTCTTATTATTCTCGACAAATTACGGAAAGTTCCGCCCAATCCGATAAGTTGCGTGTCAGGGTCGATTTCTTTCAACCAATCTATCGACTGCAACAAACCTTTAAAGTATTCTTCCATATCGACCGAGCACTCTTCCGGATTCTTGCCCTCCTGATGGCAAAACATTTCCGTCAGTGTTACCGCTCCTACGGGCAACACCGCGGTTTCAAGAATATTGCGACGGTTGTAGTAAACGAATTTGGTACTGCCTCCGCCGATTTCCATAATAAGCCCTTTCGGAATGTCCATTGAGTTGATGACGCCCTGGTAAATATAGCCTACCTCTTCTTCCTGAGAAAGTACGCGGAATCTTACGCCGGTAGCGGTGTACATCTCGTTTAAAAAGGTGCGTTGATTGCGCGCGCGCCTTACCGCCGCCGTCGCAACGGCCTGTATATTGTCAACTTTGTAAATGGCGCAAATCTTTTTAAAAGTTTTTACGGTATTGATTGCTTGCAAAACTCTCGTAGCTTTGAGACTACCGTCCTCTTCCGTCTCCCCGAGTCTTACTCCTTCACGCGTTTCGTCCACGGTAACGAAATAGCCGCCGTCCAAAACGTCAAAAATGACTAATCTCGCCGTATTACTGCCTAAATCGATAACACCTACTCTTTCCATAAAACCTAACTCTCCGTTTTTATTGGTCGGGCTTTGTCTGCAAACAAAAAGCCCACGATATTTTCTTTGCAAATTCTATCACAAAAAATAATAATTGTAAATACAAAACTCAAAATTTCACCTTATTTACATATTTTGGTGAAAGTTAAGTCTTTTTAGACGTAAATAAAAGGCGTAGCTGACCACGCCTTTAAATTTATCCGCTTATTTGGCTTAATCTACGTTATTTCTCCTCATATACCGACTTGATAACGTGACGAGGACATTTTGCTTTGCAAGTTCCGCAACCGTTACACTTGGAGTAGTCGATAATGGGAACGTTATTTACGAGATGTATCGCGTCGTTGGGACAGAATTTTTGGCAAATGCCGCAACTGATACAACCCGATTTACACATATCCACAACCTCTCTGCCTTTACATTGAGTGCTGCAAGCGACGTAAACCTTTGCGTCTTTGGGAATCCGTTTGATGAGTTTTTTGGGACAAGTTTTTATACAAATGCCGCAACTCACGCAAAGAGCGGGATCTATCTGAGCATAACCGTCTCTGCACTCGATAGCAAGATTAGGGCAAGCGTCGACGCAACTGCCGGCGCCCATGCAACCTACTTCACATTGCTTGCGACCGTTAGCTAAAATCTGTTGACTTACGCAACTGCCGTAACCCTGGTAAGAGTACTTATCACCGCAGTTCGTACCGCCGTTACAGCTTACTACCGCTATAGTTTCGGTGCCGCCGGAGTAAGAAACGCCCAGAATATTACTGATTTCTATCTTGTTTTCTTTGGTGGTCTGACCGCAGTCGTCGATAGACGCTTTGCCCTCCACCAACGCTTTTGCAAATCCGTCGCAACCGGGATAGCCGCAGCCGCCGCAGTTTGCGCCGCACAGATGAGCGGAAACTTCCGCAATTTTCGGGTCTTCATGAACGACGCAGTATTTCGATATTAAAATGATAAGCAAGGAAAATATCAAGCCGATACCCGCCATGATACCAACTACGATAAAGAATTTGCCCCAATCGACGGAGGTCGCCGCCAAAAACATAAAATCCGAATAACTCATTTTTTACCTCCTACAATGCAACCGTACCGAAAACGTAAAACGCCATCGCCATAAAGCAAGCGCAAATCATCGTGATGGGAAACCCTTTGAGGGGCTTTGCGATAGGCAGTTTATCGACTTTTTCTCTTACGCCCGACAACAAAACGATAGCGAGCAAGAAACCGATACCGCTGAAAAAGCCGTTAAGCGTCGCCGTCAATACGTTGGTAACCATAGCGGAAGTAAGGTTGAGTTCCGCAACGCCGAGTATGGCGCAGTTGGTCGTGATAAGGGGCAAATAAACCCCCATAGAACGGTACAACGCCGGAGCAAACTTCTTTAATACCATTTCAAGAATCTGAACGAGACTGGCTATAACGAAGATAAATACTATCGTTTTTAAGTAAGTAATACCCACGGGTACTAAAACGTAGTTGTACAGGCAATAGCAAACCAGACTGGCTACCGTCATAACGAATATAACGGCAACGCCCATACCGAAAGCGGATTCCGTCTTTTTAGATACTCCGAGGAAGGGACAGATACCCAAAAACTGAACGACGACGAAATTGTTGACGAAGACAGCACTTACAATAATTATTAACAAGTTAGCCATTATTTACACCCTCCTTCGCCAATTGTTGCTCTTCGCTATGGATAGCAAAAGCGCCGGAAAAGTTTTTACGTCTCGCCTTTCTTTCAAGCGCATTATAGACGACGGTGAATATCGCTATTAAAAGTCCGTAAGTCAGGAACGCGCCTGCCGCGGACGCAAAAAATTCAATTTTAAAATTCCAGAGTTTTATTCCGAAGAAACTGCCTTTGCCCAGAACTTCTCTGACGATACCCATCAAAGTCAAAGCGATCGTAAAGCCGAGCCCCATAAACAGTCCGTCCAGAGCCGCCGCTCCTACCTTGTTGTGACTTGCAAACGACTCTGCGCGGGCAAGAATTATACAGTTGACGACTATCAAAGGCAAATATACGCCCAGAGTTTCGTACAGATCGGGCATAAACTTGTCCAATACGAGCGAAACTATGGTAACAAAGGTTGCTATAATGAGGACGAAAGCCGGGATACGGACTTTGTCGGGAATAACGTTACGCAACAAACTCACTAAAACGTTACTGCAAATCAAAACGAAAGTAACTGCAAGTCCCATGCCTATACCGTTAAAGGCTAGAGTTGTCAACGCCAGAGTGGGACACGTACCGAGAACCAGTCTGAGAGTGGGATTTTGACGGACGAGACCGTCGAGAGCGATATCTTTAACCTTCATCATTGCTTACCTCCGTCAAAATATAATCGATATAACAATAAGCGCTGTTAACTGCGTTATTGATGGCATTACTGCTATAGGTAGCGCCCGCCATCATTTTATTGTTACTGCCGCCCTTAGTGGTGTAAAAACCGTTTTTTACGTCGTCACCGAGGTAATCGTTGTAATAATCGTCCGAAAAATTGGACATCAAAGTTTGTCCGGCGTTTTCGGCATACTTAACTTTATTAAACCCAATAAACTCGCCGCCGTCGATTTCCGCCAGAAACCACATAGTTACCGTACCGCCGTGAAAACCTTCGTTGCCGGTCGTCTTTATAAGATAGTTACCGTCTTCAATCAAATACACCGTGTCAACCGTTCCGAAATCGTTTGTTCTCACATCCTCAGGAATTTCAACGACTTCATACTGTTTTTCCTGCCCGTCGTAAAAGTTTTTAATAACGCGCATCGTACGTTCCGTGTCGGAAACGTACAATATATCGTTGAGAATTGCCAGCAAACCGCCCAGCACAACCGCAATAAGCACAAGTACTACGATTGACTTGACGGCTGTAGTCTTGTTTTCCGAATAACTTTTTACACTCATGCTTTTGCCTCCTTGTTTTTCGGTTGATTTCCGAAAGGTTTGGGTACCAGCCATTTATCCAGGAAGGGAACAACGAAGTTCATCAACAATACTACAAACGTAACCACTTCTATCTTACAGGCGATACGGAGTCCCGCCGTCAGAAGACCGAGCATTACGAAATAAATATAATTCCCCAGTTTCGTCGTGGGGCTCGTCACGTAGTCGGTAGCCATAAACACTGCGACAAACATAAGACCGCCGCTGAGTATACTCGGTAAAAACCAACTGAAGTCAAAACCTTTTAGCGCAACGGTAAACAATCCCGTCACCGCTATGTAAATAAGAGGGTATTTAAAATCTATCACCCTTCTTATTACCAGGTAAATAAACCCGACGATTATTGCAACCTTACATGTTTCACCGATGCAACCTGCAAGATTAGTACCCAAAAACAAATCAAGGTTACTCACGCCCGCTTCGGAGCCGTTCAACATATTGCTCAACGGAGTTGCTCCGACGAGAACGTTGCCGTCGGGAGTGAGCCAATTGCTCGCCATGTTGCTTGCCGCCATGCCGATAAAAGAAATAAAGATAAACGCTCTGCCCGCAATTGCCGGATTCACGATATTATTGCCCGTGCCGCCGAAAAGCATTTTAACGACGATAACGGCAAAAACACTCGCCATAACGGGCAGATACCACGCCGCATTGGCATTGAGCGACAGACCGATGATAAACCCCGTAACGATACTCGTAAGATCGATATCCAACGCTTGTTTAAAGGTTTTTTTGCAACAAAGATTAAAAACCACTTCGCTTGCATAGGCCGATATCACCGCCAGAAAAACCACCAACAGCGCACGGAAACCGAAAAACCACAAACCGGCGAAAAACGGAGCCGCCAAAGCGATGATAACGTCGAGCATTATTCTCTTTGTGCTGGAATTACCGCGAATGTGAGGAGAACTGCCGTCTATAAAAGTTTTATTTTCCATTATTTCTTCTCCTTTAGTTTTGCCTTGCAAAGCTTTATACTCTGAACTATAGGACGTTTTCCGGGACAGACGTAAGAACAGCATCCGCATTCCATACAATGTTCTACGCCGTACTTGATTGCTTCTTTATATTCCCCTGCCTGAGTATAAAAGTCAATATAAAGCGGCATGAGGTTCATCGGACATGCGGCAACGCATCTGCCGCAGTGGATACAAGCCGACGGCTGAGCGCTGTTCGCTTCCTCCGGGCTCAGTGCCAATAATCCACTGTCCGTCTTGGTCGTGACGCCGTTGGCGTTACTCATAGCAATACCCATCATAGGACCGCCTGCAACCAGTTTTTGAGTATCTTCTTTGATACCTCCGCAATACTCTAGTATCGCACTGTAAGGCGTACCGTTTTTAACCAGCAGATTTTTCGGTTGATTTACGCCATGCCCGCTGACCGTAAGAACGCGTTCGTACAAAGGCTTGTTCAACATAACCGCTTCGTACACCGCAAAACAGGTGGCGACGTTCTGTACAACCACTCCTACGTCCATAGGCAAGCCCTTTGCGGGAACTTTACGTCCGCTGCATGCGTAAATAATCTGCTTTTCGCCGCCTTGTGGGTATTTCTTTTTCAGCAAGACAACCTCTACGCCGTTAATATTCGAAAGTTGCTCGTATGCGCGCGGCTTGTTCTCTTCGATTCCGAAAATAATTCTATCTATATCTATAGTCTTTGCAATGAGTTTTGCACCTTCTATCACTTCTACCGGCTTTTCGATTAACAACCTATTGTCGCAGTTGAGATAAGGTTCACACTCCGCGGCGTTAACTATCAATAAATCAACGGGTTTTTTGGGCGCCGCTTTTACGTGAGTCGGAAAACCCGCTCCTCCGAGACCTACGATACCTGCCTCCTCTATACGATCCGCTATGGCTTTGCCGTCGCTAACGTCAATAGGCGGCAAAGTAACCATTTCTTCGCCTTCTCGTTTAACGTGAATGTATTTGTCCATCACGCCGAACTTGTTTTCTCTCTTTTCGATACCGACGACTCTACCGCTGACGGGTGAATAGACGTTTGCCGAAACAAACCCCTCCGCCTTTGCAATCAACTGTCCTTCGGCAACCTTATCGCCTGATTCTACCAACGGCGTAGCCGGTACGCCTATGTGCTGCGACAAGGCGATAAAATAATCGTCGATAAGAGGCATTTCCTCTATCTCGGCGTCTTTGGTCAAGTACTTTTTATCGTCAAAGTGGACGCCTTTTTTAAAGGTTTTAGTCTTTACTTTTGCCAAAATATACCTCCTGTAATATCGTAAGCGAAAATACTTCCACTGCATTTTCAATACGTTTTATTATAATTTACATCTTTTGAAAGGTCAAGAATATATACAAAAAAATGATAAATTTCACAGTTTAAACACGCAAAATCGTTAAAATTTGCCGTTTTTTCGCATTTTCAGATAATATTCGCCCGTCATAACGTTTTATCTTTCAACGTGATTTTCTATCAATATAATTAGGTAAAGAATTTTTAAATTCGTTGATTTCTTTTTTCTGTGCTTTTACTATTCTTTTAACTTTTACGTCTTTTATCAAAGCCGATATACACTTTACCAATTGCCAGATTCCCAACGCAAACAGCAGACTGCCAAAGCAATACCGCAATACCTTTTCACCGGAAACTCCGGTAAGAACAGATCCCCCTATCGCAGACAGGACGGCGGGCAGTATGAGCCAGATTATATTTTTTGTTTCCACCAGTCCGTTTTTAAAATGGAAAAACAATGCCACCGCCGACATGGGCAAAAACCCGATAAGATTTATTGCCTGAATCGTACGTTGAGGAATATCGAGAAAACTGAGTAAAGGTATCAGCAAAGTGCCTCCGCCCATACCCATTCCGCCTAAAATGCCACCGAGAAATCCGAACACTATCAATAAAATCGTCATAAAAACATTTTCACCCCCGCCGCAATAAGTATCAGAGCAAAGATGAGTTTTACCACGTTTCCTTGCAGTTTGTTTAGCAGAACCGCACCCAACGCACCGCCCGCCACGATACCGACGGTCGAAAAGACCGTTTTTTCAATATCCACCGAACCGTTAAGGAAATAGACCACTGCACTGACGACGCTGATCGGTAAAATAATCAACAACGCCGTGGCTTGCGCCCTCTTTTGATCCAATCCTCCGACGGTCAGCAACGCGGTAACCGCCAGCGTTCCGCCTCCGCTACCCAAAAAACCGTTGACAAAACCTATTGCAACGCCGAATACAACCAGAAACAGTTTTTTTACCCATTCTTTTTTAAACATTTGCAGCCTCTGTTTTTGTTATATTCTTAACGTTTTCGATAAAAATATAAAAAAACAATATATTTGTTGGTAAAATTTATTGCTTTTTTTTCAATTATGTATTAAAATAACTAGGCATAATGAAAAGTTGTGCTCGTTATGCGTAACTACAATAAATTTTACAACTGATAGGTGAGTTAAATGAAGAAACAACAGAATGAAAAACTCTACACCCCTGTTTACAAAGCCAACGGTAAATCCGAAGCCGCAGCCGAGAAAAACAGGACTTTCAACAAGAAGCTCTGGACCGTATTGGTTCTCAGCCTGGTTCTCGTTGTCGCTGTCGTGGCGTCATTGTCCGTTGCATTGCATACCGAAGTCATTCCCGGTACGATTTCGTCCACCAGCACGACCTATCCTTCATCGGATGGCACTATTACCAACGTGGACTTTTCCAATACCTTCGCAGGCGGTAAAAATCTTAGTTATCCGTTAGTGGTTGACAGCACCGTCGACAGCAGTATGGGTTGGCGTTATTCCACTACTTCTGCTCCGCAAAACGTCACTATGGGCGTTGTGGATATCGCAGATTGGGACAACGTCGTCAAAGATCTGACGTCTAAGGGTATTGTTTCGGGCGGCACGATAGAAGGACAAGCCGAGTTGGCACATCCCGGTTATCCTGATTTCGAAAGCAGAAACGATAACGATACGCGCGCTTATATGATTAAAAAGACTCCTGCCGCTCAATCGGACGCAACTTACGTCGTATCGGGCAGTTTTTCCATTTCCAGCGGCAAGTATATGAAAGTTTCCGTCTGGGTTTACACCAAGAATATCGTCGGTGAGGACGGAGCTTATATCGCAATCAAAAAGACTCAGACCGGCACGTCCGACGCAAGCTATCGCGTTATCTACAACGTGACGTCCGACGCTATCAACAACGCTCCTGCCGACGCTAAGAGCAACGGCTGGACAAGATTTGATTTCTATCTCGAAGGCTCCAAAACCTCCTCTTCTACCGCTTATCTCGAATTGGGTCTCGGCAAGTCTTCTTCTTCCGCTTACGGCTTTATTATGTTCGGTTGGATTTCTACCGAATCCATCAGCCATGGCGAATTTATCCGCAACGAACAAAAAATTCTTGACTCCGGCAAAAACTATATCAGTTATTCTTACGACACGGACGAAACCAATTCTCAATTGGTAGACTGGGATTATTCTTCCGTGGGCGACATGGCTGATTTGACGAAAGTTGACGTTTTGTCTCACAACGAGTACATGACTATGGCTGCCGAAAGCGTTAACATTACGGATCCTGCCGACGCTCAGCTCGTTATGCCTTTTGCCGACGACGAGGCGGAAAATATCCTGAAACTCGAAAGAAATACCGCTAACGATTATAAATCGGCTTATTTCGGAATGTTCAAGGTCACTCCCCCCTCCATTAACAATTGCTATCGCGCGTCCCTTTGGGTAAGAACGGTGGATATCGATCCTCGTAGCGGCGCATACATCTATCTCAACGCTTATTACGTCGACGACAGCGGCGATTTGGTACTTGACGAAACTTTGAGCAAAAATATCTCTGCGTATTTTGCTTCCGTCAATACTTCTCACGATATATTGAACGACACCAACAACGGTTGGTCACAATATCAGTTTTATATTCAACCGAGCGAAGATACTACCTACTACCTGCAAATCCAGGTGACGGTAGGTATCAGAAAATCCGTTGTCACCACCTATTCTTCCGGCGCTGCTACGGCAACCAAGAATTTTGCGACTGAAGAATCTTTCGCCGTGACGGGCTCGGTTTATATGACGGAATTTGCTCTCGAAGAGTTGGAACAATACAAATTTAATACCGTCAGCTCTTCTTCTACCGTTGTTACCGCATCTTTAAAGTCCGTTACCAATCCTTCGGAACTCTTGCTTAACGGCAGTTTCAATAACGCAAAGACAAGCGCGCCCAATACCAACTATCCTGTCGCAACCGCAAATTGGATCAGCTTGTATGCCGGTCTCAACACGATTACGGAAAACTACGATGCAACCAAAGTTGCTCCCAATAACAACGACGCATGGTTTGATATGACCAACGACGAAAACCCCGAAAGCGTTTACAGCAGTATCGGCGGCATCGTGTATCGTTCGCAAGTCGGCGAACTCTTTACTAAGTTCGGCATTACGGAATCCGACTTTAACAGCTACAAAGACGATAACGCTCACTCTTTGCTGATGATTTACAACAACGTTGCAACCGCTCACGGCTATCAGTCTGACGCAATTACGCTCAGCGCAAAATCTTTCTACCGCTTTAGCGTACTTGCAAAGGGTATCGGCGGAGCAGTACCGTATATCTACCTCACTAACGGTAAAACCGAAGTTTATGCTTGCCTGACGAACGGTTCGACGTCCGCTTACGTAAGCGAGTCGTTTGCATCGATAGACGCAGAACTCAGCAACGGTTGGGTTCGCTACTACGTTTACTTTGCAACCGGCGATAACGACTTGACGGTTAACCTTGAATTGTGGAATGGAAAACGCGACGCTAAATCCGTCGCCGATTACCAACTGGGTACCGTTTTGTTCGACAGAGCTGAATGCACTCTTCTCTCCGACCTGACGGAAGAAAACGACACCGTAAGCAAAGAGTTTATGGAGTTGTTTAAAAACAACAACGTCCAGAACGCTGTCGAATCTGACCTTAACAACGTATATGCCGACGAACAATTGGTAAATTCCAACAACAGCAACCTGGCAGTCAAAGATTATCGTTATAACGACGTATTAGTGGAAAACGACTTTAACAAGATCGTAGAGAAAGCAGCTGAACTCAAAACCCACGAAAACGACGATGACTTTGAAAATCAGATGGCGGCACTTAAGACCATGGTAGAAACTTTCAATACCAAGCACTATCCCGACGCTACCAGCGGTTCGTACTACATCGACTGGGAAAACAACAGCAACATACAAGCTTTAAATACTCACCTTGCTAAAATCCTCTCCCCTGCCGATGACACTGCAGACACGGATACTAAGACGGAAACCGAACCGGTTGACTGGTTGCTTATTTCTTCTCTCGTTGTTACGATTGCAATGTTGGGCGCTATCGTAGCGATCATCATCAGAAAGTTTGCTTCCACGCACAAAAAGAGTAAAGAAGAAATTTACAACAACTATCAAGGCTGATTTAAAACCCGATTAAAAAACTCCGCATTAAGCGGAGTTTTTTTAATACTTTTTATACTATTAATATTGTTTATACCTATTTGTTGTTGTTCACTTTGTTCAACTTTTTTATTATTTCTTGAGAGACTTGTACTGCGGTTTTATTGCTTGTCGAAACGGTAAAGTCTGCCCACTTGTCGTACAGACCTTTTCGCCCGTCAACGTAATCTGAAACTTTTGAATGTGTGACCGGACAAAGTAAAGGACGGGTATCGTCGTTTTTCAGCCGCTCGTATAAGACCTTTTTGCTTGCGGTCAGGCAAACTACGATGCAAGTTTCTTTAAGCGCAAGCATATTGTTTTCGTTCAATACTGCTCCTCCGCCGGTTGCGATAACTACGTCCGAAAATTCTGCGACCGAATATATCGTTTTAGTTTCTATCTTCCTGAAATACTCTTCACCTGTCTTTTCAAAGATTTCTTTAATCGGCATACCGTATTCAAAAACGATGAGTTCGTCGGTATCTACGTATCGCTTGTTTAACGACTCGGCAAGGACGCGGGCAACTGTAGTTTTTAACGTGCCGGACAGACCTATCAGGGCGACGTTTTGTTTCATGCGCCAACCTCCGTCGCCAAAAAGTCTATACCTTCGAGATAACTGTTTAATCCTTTGCCGTAAAAACACGCCGCAACCACACCGTCAAACATTCTAACCTTTCTGAAATCTTCTCGCGCAGTAACGTCCGACAAGTGGACTTCTACCACCTTTTTTCCGCAACACTCTATTGCGTCTCTTATCGCTATGCTGGTATGACTGTACGCCGCCGCGTTCAACAATATTCCGTCACAAGGAAAGCGGTTTATCATCCGGACGATTTTTCCTTCGCAGGCAGACTGAAAAAAAACGGTTTTTACGCCTTTTTTCTTGGCAAAATCGGAAACCTTTTTACTAAGTTGCTTTAAAGTCATATCGCCGTAAAGCGCAGGATTACGTTTACCCAGCATATCCATATTCGGACCGTTTATTACAAGAATTTTCATTTACGAATCTCCTTAAAAAACATCTTTTTGGCAGCGGAAATACGTTCTTCGGTCAAGGTCATGTTCGTCCATATTTCAAAATTTTTTACGCCTTGCCAAAACAACATATTCTCCCCGCCGATAACTCGCCTGCAATTTTCAACGGCATGCGCAAAGAATACCGTTCGCTGAACGTAACATGCGTCAAATGCAAAATCAGCGGATTTTAACTCTTGATCGGTAACAAGCGCCAATCCGTCGGTAGGCGGTAAAAAAGACAATACGCCGTCAAATATCGTTTTCCCGTCGTCGGGTTGCAAAGGATATAGTTTTTTCAAACCCTCGACTTTACTCGCAGTACGATTTCGCAAGGTGACTCTTGCGCCGTTAAACGTAAGCACCCTGACCGCTTCTTTCGCCGTGCCGCCGCAACCGAGAATTAACAAGTTTTTATCTTTGACTTCTATTCCTTCATCCTTTAATGCGTTTATCAGTCCAAATCCGTCGGTATTGAACGGTACGACCGTACCGTTGAGATTAAGTAACGTATTAACCGGCGCATCAAAACCGGTCAATACGGTTTTAAACGGCATAGTGAGGTTTGCGCCGTCAAGACGACTGAAAATATTCTTAAAACCCGAATCAAACTCTTTTTCCGAAAGATTGAACAGACTATATTCCGCTTTTACTCCCGTAACAGAACAAAGTACTTTGTAAAGTAACGGCGAAAGACTGTGAGTGACGTCCGTACCGAACAATCCCCAACGGTAAGGATTGCCTAGCATCCGTAAAAAGTTTGGGCAAGAAACGTCGATGCAACGGCTGTTATGCGGAATATACGGTTTTTCACATATACTGCTTGCCGCAATATTAAGCATTGCCATACGGTGGTCGTCAGTAGAAACTACGCTGTCGGGCGTCGTCAGCGCACCGCCGAAAACCGTTAAATCGTTTCCGTCGCATTCGGTTTTAACGCCGTAAGAATTTAAAATTTCTTCCGTTGCGGCAAGTCTGTCGCTTTCTTTTTTTGTAAGTTCACCAAGCCCTTCAAATCGGCTGTTGCCTTGCGCCGTGGCGGCCATAAGGCATGCCAACGGTACTTCGTCAATCATTTTATTACTCAGTGCGTACGTTGAATTTACGGCTCTTAACGCAGAGGCGTTGACGTAAACGTCGCCTACGTTTTCACCGCTCGCATTACCTTTAACTGTTACGTTCACTTCCGCTCCGCCAAGTCTAAGCCACTCCAAAAAAGCAGTCCGCGTGGGATTTAAGCCGACGTCTGATATCAATACGCCGTCCGGATCGGTTGCATGCATCGCTATCAACACCGCCGCCGTGGAAAAATCGTTTGGAATATCGACGTCATTGGCTTTAAGCGGAAAACCGCCCGAAACGGAAACCCGACCGTCGGCACACGAAACGTCCGCAGAAAAGCGTTTAAGCATCAGTTCGGTATGATTACGGGTAGCGAAGGCTTCTTTTACCGAAGTTTTGCCTTTTGCAAACAATCCTGCTAAGAGTATTGCGCTCTTGACCTGCGCCGACGGAGAGGGCATTTCGTAATCTATTCCGTGCAATTCGCCGTGCTTGAAAACTTCAAAAAGACAGCCTTCTTTTTCTTCTATCCTGCCTCCCATTGCCGTTAAAGGACGGATAACGCGTTGCATCGGACGTTTCGACAAGCTTTCGTCACCGATAAAGGTGGCGTGAATATTCAATCCGACGGCAACGCCTGCCAACATTCTGGCAGTCGTTCCGCTGTTAAGACAATTCAAAACGACGTCGGTGTTGGGCGTTAAAACAGGGTTAACTTCTATTTTTCCGCCGCCCAAAACAGTTATTTTTGCACCTATTGCGTTAAGACACGATATGGTTGCGTAAGTGTCGGCATTGAGCGCAGCGTTGGTTAAAGTACATTTACCGTCCGACAAAGCGGCGCAAATAAGCGCACGATGAGTAATCGATTTGTCGCCGTACGGCAAATTTAAGTATTTTAAGGTTTTTCTTGCTTGTTTAGTTGTAGACATGGGCAAAAAACTCCTTAACCGTCCGTTTATCGACGTTTTTTAATTCAAAATCAAAATACGGCGCCGCAAAAACGAAACATATATTTTCATTTTCGTTCTTTTTGTCCGCCATACAAAAATCAATTATTCTTTCCGCATCGGTCGGCAAAATGCGTATCGGGGTTACGTAACGGGTGAGAAAATCAAGTGTCTTCTCACAAAACTCCTTTTCCGTCGCGCCGACGTACCCGGCAAGCATAGTTTCGTAAAACAAGCCTTGTAAAACCGCCTCGCCATGCGGCAGACTAAACGTACGTTCAAAAGCATGTCCGAAAGTGTGACCGAGGTTGAGTTGTTTTCGCCAAAAAAGGTCGTAAGGGTCACGGTTAACTACTTCGTTCTTAAAGGAAATACAAAGTTTAATCAATTCCTTTATATCGGCGTCGGCTTTGAGCGCCGACATAACTTTGTTATCGAGTAAAGCGCATTTGATTATTTCACCAAAAGCCTCTTTCTTCAATAGTTGCGTGTTGGTGTTTAAAAAATCAAAATCCACGATTACTTTCCGGGGTTTATAAAACGTACCTATCACGTTTTTTACGTTGTCGAAATTGACGGCGTTTTTTCCGCCGTGCGCCGCGTCGACCATAGACAACAAAGTAGTCGGAACAAGACAAATATTTACGCCGCGCTTGTATATTGCTGCCGAAAAACCTGCCGTATCCGACAATGCGCCGCCGCCTATCGCCACAACCCAGTCGGTACGTTTTAACTTGTTTTCCGAAAAAAAGGTCAACAATTTTTCAACTGTCAGCAAGTTTTTCTCTTTTTCGGGGTTTTCTATCGCAAAAACTTTTTCGCCGTTTAGATTGATTAAAGGCATTACCTTTTTGTCTACGACGAAAACCTTATTCCCCGTGACGCAATTCTTGTCGAATTTTTCGTAACGAACGGTAGCATTTTCGTATTGCAAAACAATATCAAGAACTGTGGCGGCAAGAATATTTTCTGCAATGACTCCGACGTTGCTTACTACGCACGTATCACTGCGTTCGTAGTGCGAAACGCTTCTTTCTCCGGTAACCAAATCCACCGTTTCCACGCCTTTTTTCGTAGTCGGAACGGGCTTGACCGTTAAAGTGGCGACAATATCGTTACCGTTGGTAAGTCCGCCTACGATGCCGCCGCAATTGTTGGTGGCATAAACGATTTTTCCGTCTTTTACCGTCAATACGTCGGCAACCTGTCCGTTTGTTTTATCGGAAAAAAGCGTGCCGAGACCGAACTCCACACCTTTGACGGAAGGTATACTCATCAAAGCATGAGCAATTATACCGTCAAGACGATTTTCATAATCGATTAAATTACCCATCCCCATACCAAGACCGTTACAGCCCACCATGACCTTGCCGCCTATACTCTCGCCGTTTTCTCGCGCAGAAAGTATTTCCGCAGTACTGAGTGCGTCAAAATCAACCTTACCGTCCCTCTTAACTTTTCCTATTTGCGTTACTTCAGAATACGTATAAATATTTTTCGTCGCTAAAATCTGTTTACATATCGCACCGAACGCGGTATAAGCGACGGTACGTCTCGCAGAAGCAAGTTCACAGACAATTCGGGCGTCGTCAAGACCGTATTTTACGCAACCGACAAGGTCGGCATGTCCGCTTCTCAACGCCGTTATGGGCGGTTTTTTCGGCAACGTTGTATCGTTGTTTGAAATAAAAAATTGCAAAGGACTCCCGTCGGTACGACCGTTTGCGTCTATACCGCTTAAAAAAGTTATCTTATCATCTTCATTTTTCATGCGAGGACTACGCCCTATCCCTTCGCGACGGCGGGAAAGTTCGCAGGCAACGGCGTTCGTATCTATTCTGTACCCTTCCGGCAAGCCGACCGCGGTACAAAGGTATCCCTTGCCGTGCGAAAAACCTTTTGCAAAAAACTTTATCATATTATTACGCCGCCATGTATTGTTTTGCTGACTTTATCAGATTTTTGTACACAGCAAAGAAGTCGTAACCGAACCTTCCTGCGCCTGCCGCTGCCGAAACGCTGCCGGTAGTATCAAAACTTAGGGTTCCGTCGGCAGTAACGGTGACGACTATACTTCCGTTAAGGTCGGTACGGTAAATCGTTTTGCATCCGATGCCGTCAAGACGTTGTAACGCTTCTTGCGTCGGGTGACCGTAAGTATTTTTCGCTCCTACGCTGATAAGCGCGTATTCGGGTTTGACGACTTCAAGAAACTCCTGATTGCTTGATTCTTTGCCTCCGTGGTGGGCGACTTTTAAAATATCGACGTCGCAGAACGCTGAGTCAATACCGTACTCATTGTCGGAAAGTTGAGATATAAAGTTGTCTTCCTGCTCCTTGTCTGCGTCACCCGTCAGGGCGATCTTTTTACCCGCGACTTCCAAGTCAAGTATGATAATGGGAGAAACGTTGTTTTTATCCTGAGCGGACTTAACGTCCTGATACATGTCTATCGTCGGATTGAAAAAATACATCGTGTAGCCGTCGCCCGACAGAGTACGATTGCCCAGATTGTAATAAGTCTGACAACCGTTTTCTTCTTCTACCGCCTTGACGAATTCCTTGTAAACGACGGTAGTAATGGTGGAGTAACCAAGGTTATTGGCAGACGCGTATTCTTTAAGCGAATCGCTTTCATAACTTGATAAAATCAACGGACGGTAAACGTTTTTTACGTCCACCTTGTCGCTTTTAATAACGTCGTCAAGGCTACCGCAATGGTCTGCGTCGGCGTGAGTAAGCACCACGTAATCGATAACTACTTTACCGTCTGCCGCTATACCGTTTGCGTCTGCAAAAAGGTAATCCAAAATACCGTTTGCGATAACGTCGCTCTTTTTAGCGCCGTCTATCAACATGTTTTTACCGTCCGGAAGTTGCAAAAACAGACAATCGCCCTGATTGACGTCGATAACGTGCAAGCGGAAGTCCGAAAGTTGTAAATCTCCTATATCCTTTACTGGAATAATCGGAGTATAGGAATAAAATTTAAAGGAATCGCCGTTTATCTCAAAATTGAACGGAGCGATATCCATATAAAACATTACGCCGCAAACTATTATTACTACGACGAGAATAAATGCAACGGCATTAATCACCTTTTTTTGCTTTTTGTTTTTACCTTTTTTCGCTGCTTTTGCAGCCGCGAAGCCCACGGCAGCCGCGCCCAACGCAAACGCACCGACTTCTTTACGTTGTTGCGATTTTGATTTTGCCGTTTTTTCGGTATTCTGTTTTTTATTTGCCATATACTTGCCTCCTGTACCGACGTTTATTGTGACTTTCAATGCGTGAATAACGTCACGCCGATTTATCACCTATATTATATATCAAAAGGAACGATTTGGCAATTGTAACGTAAAAATTGCTGAAAAAAGGGTAAAAACAGTTGGCGATAAAGCTTTTGTCTGCTAAAATATTACGGCGGAGGAAAATATGAAAACGCAACAACTTTTAGCGCCGTTCAGAAAAGCAATCACAGAATTCGATATGATACAAGACGGAGATAAAATTGCCGTAGGCGTAAGCGGAGGCAAAGACAGTCTTACTTTGTTGGCTTTACTCAAAGCATATCAGCGGTTTTCGCCGCAAAAGTTCGACCTTCTGGCGATAACTATCGATATGGGATTTAAGGGAATGAGCTTTGACGGTATAGCAGAGTGGTGCAAAAATCTCGATATCCCGTATATCGTTGAAAAAACGGATATCGCCGAAATTATTTTTGACGTACGTAAAGAAACCAATCCTTGCAGTCTTTGCAGTAAAATGCGCCGCGGCGCGCTTAATACTGTTTTAATCAATAACGGATGCAATAAATTGGCTTTGGGACACCACAAAGACGACGTTATCGAAACTTTCTTTTTAAGTATGATTTTTGAAGGAAGACTAAATACCTTCGCCCCAAAAAACTTTATGAGCAGAAGCAGAATTTCTTTGATCAGACCTATGGTCTATATCGAGGAAAAAGATATTGCGGCATACGCAACACAGCAGAATCTACCCGTTGCATTCAATCCCTGCCCTGCCGACAAGCACACGCAACGCCAATCGATGAAGGAACTTATCAAAAACATCTGCGTCGACAATCCCTTTGCAAAAGACCGCATAGGCGCAGCTATAACGTGCTACGACCGATACAACCTGTGGGACAACGTAGAAGAAAAATACAAAAAAGAACAAGAAGAATGAACGAATAAATATAAACCACTACAGAGATATTAAACTCCGCTTTCTGCGGAGTTTTTTATTAATAAAAAACAAAGGAGTAAAAAAATGGCAATTATTTTAACTAAAAAAGAAGTAAACGATTTCGAAAAAAAACTCAGGGCGGAAGAACGCGGCGCACATACCGTAGAAAAATACGTAAAATGCATCACCGGTTACGCCGAGTTTTTAAAGGGACGGGTAGCAAACAAAAACACTGCAATCGAATGGAAAAAGGCTCTTATCGATAAAGGTTTTGCACCTCAGACAGTCAACGGATATCTTGCGGCAGTCAATAAATTTTTCAGTTTCAAAAACCACTCAGACTGGCGGATAAAATATCTTGTGGTTTCCAAAAAACTTTTCAGAGAGGATAATCGGGATTTGACCAGAAAAGAATATTTAAAAATTATCGAAGCTTTAAAGAAAAACCCGAAAACACAAAAACTTCTGCTATTGGTACAGACGATTTGCTCAACGGGCATACGAGTTTCGGAACTGAAATATATAACGCTGGAAAACGCAATAAAAGGAAAGGCGGAAATAAGCCTCAAAGGAAAAATCCGAACCATCCTCCTCCCTGCCGCTCTATCTAAACAACTTATTGCCTACGCAAAAGAAAAAAGCATTACCTCGGGAGAGATTTTTGTCACGCGAAACAAAAATCCAATGGACAGGCGACATATCTGGCGAGAAATGAAAAAGGCAAGCAAATATGCAGGTATAGAAACGAGTAAAGTTTATCCGCACAATCTCCGTCATCTATTTGCGAAAACCTTTTACGACCAATGCCATGACCTCGTCAGACTGTCGGACGTACTAGGACACTCCAGTATCGATACGACAAGGATTTATCTTATTTCAACGGGAAAAGAACACAGGACAACCCTTGACAAACTCAGTCTTGTGTCATAAAAAAGCACTTTCCGAGATTTTCCCGGAAAGTGTTTTTTATCAAAAGGTTTTATTTCATCTGCGAGCCACACCGCTGTCTTTAGCGGCTTGAAATACTGCGCGGGCAACTGCTCTGTGCGCATTTTCGTCAACCGCTTTAGGAATTATATTTTCGGTTGTCAACTCTTCGTCGGGTATGGCGGAAGCAATTCCTTTACTTGCCGCTACCATCATTTCCATATTGACGTCGCTCGCTCTTGCGTCCAGCGCTCCACGGAAAATCCCGGGGAAAACCAACGCGTTATTGATTTGATTTGGATATTTACTGCTTCCGGTGCCGACGATAAGAGCGCCGGCGTTTCTGGCTTTTTCGGGAGATATTTCGGGAACGGGATTTGCCATTGCAAAAACTATCGGATCGGACGCCATACTAGCCACCATTTCCTCGCTCACGACGTTACCTGCCGATACTCCGATAAATACGTCTGCACCGACCAATGCGTCGGACAACGTACCCTTTTTGTCCTCTTTATTCGTTAACTTCGCCAACTCAGCATGCGACGGAGACAAAGAAGCGTCATGCTTGTTGATTATTCCGAACTTATCGCACACTACAACGTCACCTGCGCCCATAAAAAGAAGGTACTTAGATATCGCCGTACCTGCCGCTCCTGCGCCGTTAACCACGACTTTCACGTCGCCAATCTGCTTTTTAGCGACTTTTAACGCGTTAATCAAAGCCGCGCCCACTACAATCGCAGTGCCATGCTGGTCGTCGTGAAATACAGGAATATCAAGTTCTTTCTTCAATCTGGTCTCTATTTCAAAGCAGCGCGGAGCGGCAATATCCTCCAGATTGATGCCGCCGAAACTGCCCTCCAGATATTTTATCGTCTTTATTATCTCTTCCGTATCGGTAGTGCGGAGACAAAGCGGAAAAGCGTCAACGTTGCCGAAACGCTTGAACAAGGCGCATTTGCCTTCCATTACGGGCATACCTGCCTCGGGACCTATATTGCCCAGACCTAAAATAGCCGTGCCGTCGGTTATAACCGCAACGGTATTTGCCCGACCCGTCAATTCGAAACTGAGTTCAGGGTTTTCTTTTATCGCCACGCATGCGTCGGCAACTCCGGGGGTATATGCAATAGCAAGTTCTTCCTGTGTATCAACGGGTACTTTAACTTTGGTTTCTATCTTTCCTTTCCATTCAAAATGTTTTTTTAGTGCTAAAGAATCATTCATCTGCCTGTTTCTCCTTGTGGTTTATTTGACGTAAAATACTCTGCCGGGCTTGATTTTCGTTTTTTCTTTATCGTCTGCGGCATGTCCGAGAATGCAAAAGCCTATACCCTCGACGTCCTCGTCTATACCCCATTTTTTAAGAAGACGTTTACCCTCATCGGACTCAAAAATTTCTTTGGCGCGATGAATCCAACGACAATCTATTCCCAGCGACCATGCGGCGCTTAAAAGATTGCCCATGGCGAGACTGCCGTCGTAAAGATAAGTACATTCCTTTTTTGCAAGTACTATGATAAGATCCTGTGCGCCGTAAAACGGATCGCCGTCAAAGCCCATTACTGCGGCATTGAGTTGCGAAAGTTTTTTTACCGTATCTTCGTCTGTAACGACGACAAAACGTGGGGATTGAGTGTTTCTACCGCTCGGTGCGTTTAAGCCAGCCGCTAAAATCTGTTCTATTTCCGCTTCTGAAATATGTTCATGTCTGTAAAGTCTGCTACTCTTGCGTGTCGTCAAGGTTGAAATAGTTTCGTTCATAGTAATCTCCGACTTATTTTAGTATTTTGCAATAATGAATATCTTTTACGATATATTATCTGTCCTTATTATACATTTTAGCATCGTATTAAGCAAGTCAATTTTCATAAAATGCATTAAAATTTTTATCCGAAACTCGATTCTTTTATTTTCAAAATCATTATTACGAACAAAAAAAAATCGCCCGTTACGGACGACTTTTAGTAAAGTATTTTGCGTTATTTTATAACTCTTCTGAAAAAAATTAATTTTAAGAGTGCCGCCAGTGCGCGCGGAACTTTAAAACAGACGATTTTCATACCTTACCTCCGTTTTATTTTATGCGATAAAACGAAAAAAGGTTATTTTATCTTTTTCAGCCCTGCAAGCGCTTAATGGTAGCGGCTTTGTCGGGGGCGGAAAAAACGGTATTGCCAGCCACAACTGCGTCTACGCCTGCGGCGCGAACGTCTACGACGTTATCTTCGGTTATTCCGCCGTCAACTTCGATTACGATATCACGGTTGCCGACGAGTTTTTTACACTGTCTGATTTTTTCGATCGCCACCGGATTGAACTTTTGTCCGCCAAAACCGGGTTCCACCGACATAACGAGAATGAGATCCAAGTCCTCGATATACGGCGCAAGCGCCTCGACAGGGGTTGCGGGTTTGATAGACAATCCCGCTTTCTTTCCGCATTTTTTAATGAGAGAAAGAGCCTCCGCCACTTTTTCTGTCGCTTCTATATGTATGGTAATATAGTCTGCGCCTCGCTCTGCAAACTCCTTGATATACCTTTCGGGATTTATTATCATAAGATGAACGTCCAACGGCAACGAAGTCAACGGACGAATATCTTTGACCATTTTTTGGCCAAAACTGATGTTTGGAACGAAAACGCCGTCCATAACGTCGACGTGTATCCAATCCGCGCCGTCAACGGTAAGTTGTCTGACCGCTTCGCCCATCGTTGCAAAATTTGCCGATAATATACTCGGAGCAACTATTGTTTTTTTCATGATTCTCTCCTTTAATTAAAAACGTTTGTCTTCCTTTTCTTTTAATTCTTTATACAAAGCAAGATAACGTTGATATTTTTTATCAAAAACCGCGTCGGTACGTGCCTGCTCCTTTACGGCGCAGTCGGGTTCCGCCGTGTGCGTACACATCGTGAACCGACAACCCTTTGAAATCTCGAAAATTTCGGAAAAATACAGACCAAGGTCGTCGGACTTAACGTCAACGAGGTCGAACAAACTGAAACCGGCAGTGTCCACTATATATCCTCCGTTGTCCAACGGATAAATCTGATTGTGACGAGTGGTGTGCTTTCCCCTGTCGGTCTTGGCGGATAGCTCTCCGGTCGGAAGATTCAGTCCCGGCATAAGTGAATTTAAAATACTCGTTTTACCCACCGCCGATTGCCCCGTCAGACACATAGTTTTGTAGGCGATTGCGGCTCTTAATTCGCAAATCCCCTCACCCGTGCGACTGCTGACCGCTAAAACGGCTGAGGTTTCTTTATCATACTGCGCCGCAATATCCTCTGCGAAACGTTCGTCGGCAATATCAAGTTTATTCACGACAATCGTCACGGGCACCGACTGTTTATTGCAGTTTACTATCACTTTATCCACCAGATTCAAATCTGGTTGAGGCAACGGCGCAACGACGACAAAAACCCCGTCCACGTTGGAAACTGCCGGGCGGACAAGACTGTTCCTTCGCGGCAGAATATCCGTCAGCACGTAATCTTTGCCTTGTTTGACAAACAATACGTCGTCTCCGACCGTCACGTCGTCGTAAAAGTATTTGACTTTTTTTTGAGCGAAGCACGAGTACTTTTCTCCGTTTGAAAACACGGAATATCTGCCGCCGACGCCCTTAATGACTTTACCTTTAATCTTTTCCATTTTTTAAAACGCGACGGCGCAACTGTCCGCATGCGCCCTCGATATCCACACCCATCTGACGGCGTATGGTAGCCGAAACACCGAGCTTGGTAAGTTTAGCCAAAAATTCCCTTGCGGCGTCTTCTTCGGTGGGCAAAAGTTTACGTTCCTTAACGGGATTAAGCCGTATCAAATTGACGTGAGCGGAAAAACCGCGGGTAAGCCTGGACAGCAACCGCGCGTCTTCGTCAGAATCGTTTTCGCCTTTGACCAGAACGTACTCAAAAATAACTCTTCTCCCCGTTTTTAAAAAATAATACTTGCAAGCTTCTATTACTTCGGTAAGTGGGTAGGCGTTGGAAATAGGCATTAAATTCCGTCTTTTTTCCTGTCTCGGAGAGTGCAAAGATAAAGTAAGATTAACTGAATAACCTCTGTCTGCAAGTTCTATCATTTTTGGTGCAATACCGCATGTCGACAAACTTATATTGCGTTGCGAAACGTTAAGTCCGTCGGGGCCAGAAACAAGATCAAGAAATTTTACTGTATTGTCAAAATTATCAAGAGGCTCGCCGCTACCCATAAGCACGATATTGGTAATCCGGCGTTGATTGGCGTCTCCGCCCAAAAAAGCGTTTACCGCCGTCACCTGACCGAGTATCTCACCCGCAGAAAGATTGCGTACAAGCCCGTCGAGAGTGCTTGCGCAAAAAGCGCAACCCATACGGCAACCCACTTGCGTAGAAACGCACAACGTATTGCCGTGATGATAACTCATAAGAACGCCTTCTATCAGATTGCCGTCGCTCAGGCGATATAAAAACTTTTTCGTACCGTCCTTGCTCTCAAACGTACGGAAAATCCTGACGGGGCAAGCGATATGCTTCGCCGAAAGTTTTTCGCGCCACGCCTTGTCGATATCCGTCATTCCCTCAAAATCCACGCCTTTTGTCAACCATCTGTAAAGTTGTCTGACTTTGTAAGGCTTTTGGTCGGGGAAAAAACCGATAAGTTCCTGTTGAGAATAATCCAATAAAATCATATTTTTCTTATTAATTTTGCCATATAAAATCCTTCGGTACCGTGTACGTCCGGCATTAGTTGGACTCCGGGTTTATCTTTAAACGCCGTGTGCAACGGCAAGTCGGGTTCTGCCAATTCAAAATCGGGGTTTTCCGCTAAAAACCACTTGATATTGTCTCCGTTTTCTTCCTGAAAAACGGTACATGTAGAGTAAACGAGCGTACCGCCTTTTTTTACGTAATTTTTTGCGACGCTCAACATCTGTCGTTGAATTTTTGCCAACCCTGCGACGTCTTCTTGCTTACGAAAAACCTTGATATCGGGTCTGGAAAAAATCACACCGTAGCCGCTGCAAGGCACATCCAACAAAACCTTGTCGAATTTATCGAAAAACTGCGGATTGACAGCCGTCGCGTCGTTAAGTTTTACGCTTATATTTTCGGCTTTCATCTTGTAAGCATAGCCTTCGATGAGTTTGAGTTTGTGAGGATAAACGTCACACGACAATATTCTTGCCGTCGGACAAAGATTGGCCATATATACGCTTTTGCCGCCCGGAGCCGCACAACAGTCAAGTACGTTGTCGCCGTCTTCCACACCTACCGTGCGTGCTACTAACATAGCCGCCAGACTCATCGCAACGCATGCCTTTTTTTCCGTCACAGACGTAACGTCACCGAAGACCTGCAACGCGTCGGGCAAAACCGTATCTGCGTATTTTACGCCTTCTTTGTCCAGAAACGACTTAACTTCGTCTACTGAGTTTGTACCCGTATCAATACGCAAATTTGCGCTCGGCACGTTGACATGATTTGCAAACGAAAGCATAGCCGCCTGACCGTAATCGTCCCTGAGTTTTTTCAACGCCCACACGGGTAAAGAACTCTTTACGCTCGTTGCCTTGAGCGGATCGCCAGGCAACTTTAAAGAATCGGCTTCGTACGCTCGGGAAATATTGCGCAAAACGGCGTTGACAAAGCCGCACAAACCAGCCTTGCCCTGTTTTTTTAACACTTCCACACAGTCGTTTACCGCTATTGCAGACGGCAAATTGAGTCCGGTGATGCAATACGCGCCGATTTTAAGCATAGTAAGCACCGTAGCGGAAGGATGCGGAGCAAATTGTCTTATATAATAATCGAGCCGGATATCGTTATCGAGAACGCCGTAGACTATTTTCGTCACCAACGGCTTGTCCTCAATCGGCGTTTTATTCAACACCTCGTTAAGCGTTACGTTAGAAAACGCACCTTTTTTATAAATCGAATCCAGACAATCGCAACTGTTTTTAAGCGCCGTTCGGGTACTCATAGACCTTCCTCGTCACTGAATGCGTCGGGACGAACCTTTAAACCGTTTAAAAAATCTGCCGCGCGCATTCTTTTGCCCTCTGCCGCCTGAACGTCGGTCAAAGAAAGCGTATTTCCGTCACCGCAGGTGACGAGCAACTGTTTTTTAGTGTAAGTAATTTCCCCCGCTCGCTTGTCCGATTGATTTCCGTCTGCTAAAACGCAGTTGAACACTTTAAACCGTTTGCCGCCGAAGTAAGTATACGCCGACGGGTTACTCGAAAGCCCGCGTATCCTTGCGCTTACTACATTTGCCGGTTGAGTCCAGTCTATTTTTTCTTCTTGCGCTTTGATTTTTTTGCAAAAAGTAACTTCATTCAAATCCTGTTCCGTGTACGTCGCTCTGCCCTCTTCCAGCTCCGTCAGAGTCTCCGCCAACAGTCTGCCGCCCACAACAGCCATTTTATCGAATACGCTGTCGGCGGTGTCGGTAGGCAAAATTTCGACTTTTGCCTGAGAAAGATAAGGGCCAGCGTCCATTTTCAGAACGCTTTTTACGATAGTAACGCCCGTTTCGTTCCACCCTTCCATAACCGCGCGCTGGACGGGGGACGCGCCTCTGAGTTTAGGCAACAAACTGCCGTGAACGTTAATGACGCCGTACTTGGCGACGTTTAAAACGTCCTGAGACAGCATCTGACCGTACGCGGCAGTGACCAACACGTCCGAACCGATACTTTTTAATTTCTCAACGTGGTCGTTGATATTCTCCCAGTCAAAAACGGGAATGCCGTTGTCAATCGCAAACTTTTTTACTTCGCAGGAAGTCATTTTGTTGCGGTTGCCCTTTTTGTCGGGTTGACAAACGGCAGCCAGAACGGTATGGTTCCCGTCGGAAAGAAGTTGTTTTAAGACGTTGACCGAAAAAAGCGGCGAGCCCAAAAAAATTATCTTCATAGTTTATTTCTTTTTCTCTTTAACGGATTTTGACGCGGCGGAACGTTGTTTCTTTGCCTTTTTTTCTTTTTTAGCCTCTTTTGCCTCTTGCTCTTTAATCCGTTTTTCAATCTCCTCGATGTCGTCGTACGTCATTATCTTGCCGTTGCGGTCTCTGATAGCAACGTCGGTAAATACCACGCCGTCAAGGTGATCGATTTCATGAAAGAAGACGCGCGCAAAGTAATCCTCAGCCTGAACGACCTGTTTGTTGCCATGCCTGTCAAAAAATTCAACTTTGATATAGCTGGGTCTTTCGACAAGACCGCGTTGACCTTTTACGGACAGACATCCCTCGTCGTCTATGCTTTCGCCGCTTGTTTCAATAATTTTCGGATTGACAAGTTCGTATTCATGTTCCTCATATTTAACGATAACTACGCGTTTTAATACGCCGACCTGAGGTGCGGCAAGACCGAGCCCGTCGGCATGTGCCAACGTTTCTTTCATGTCGTCTATAAGCGTCGCCAGCCTGTCGTCGAATTTGTCTACCGGTTTACAAATCTTGCGAAGAGCTTCACTACCCTCCTCGCCTAAAGTAATAATCTTTCTTACTGCCATAATCAAGTCAGGTTCTGGGGATTGACTTCCGTAAAGACCAAAACCTTATCCTCCGTGTCTTTATCTACTATTTTGTATATTGTTTCCAAAATTTCTTCCGCACAAGCGTTAGAAAGTCGCATTAAAATTTCAAATCTGTGTTTGCCCTGCAACCTCCGCAACGGACAACGCATCTTTTGCAAAAACAAAAAACCGTCGGGATAGGTATTTTGCAGTTTTTCGATATCTGCGTAGTGACGGTTGAGAAGGTCGATACAACGTTGACTTTCTTCTCCCGTGTACATAACTCGCGCAACGACGGAAAAAGGCGGAAACTCCGACGCTTCTCTAAGATTGATTTCTCTTTTGTAAAAACCCAAATAGTCCTGACGAGCCGCATACTGCAAACAATAGTGTCTGGGCGTATAAGTCTGTAAAATAACCTTGCCTTGCCGTTTGTCCCTGCCGCTTCGCCCCGCTACCTGAGTAAGAAGTTGGAAGTTTTTTTCCGCCGCGAGGTAGTTGTCGTAGTGCAAACTCTGATCGCCGTTTAAAATACCGACCAAGGTGACGTAAGGAAAGTCATGTCCTTTTGCCAGCATCTGAGTGCCTACGAGTATCTGCGCTTCGCGCTTTCCGAAGGCGTCAAGTATTTTCAACAGACCGTCCTTCGTCTGGGTGGTGTCCGCGTCCATTCGCAACACCTTTACGTCGGGAAAAAGTTGCTTTAACCGCGCCTCTACTTGTTGGTCGCCCACTCTGCCCTGACGGATGTACGGACTCTTGCATTTGGGACAATTGTCGAAAACGCGAAACTGTCGTCCGCAATAATGACATTTTAAAAGGTTGTCCTCCTTGTGATAGGTCAGACTGACGTCGCAGTCGGGGCATTTTGCAACGTATCCGCATTTATTGCACATAACGAAACTGCTGTAACCGCGTCTGTTTAAAAACAGTATTGCCTGGTTCCCCTCGTTTATTACACGAGTCAGTTCTTCTACAAGTTCACGGCTGAAAATATCGTTATTACCTGCGCGCGTTTCTTCCGTCATGTCAACTATCGAAACGTCGGGTAAAGGCATTTTATTGATACGCTGACTAAGCGTCAATAACTTGTATTCTTTGTTCTGAGCCTTATAAAAACTCTCTAACGACGGCGTTGCACTACCGAGAACGAGACTGCATCCGTTTTGCCTGCATCTGTATTGCGCAACGTCACGGGTATCGTAGCGAGGATTGTTATCGCTCTGATAACTTGAATCATGTTCCTCATCGATGATAATAACCCCTATATTTTCCAGCGGAGCAAACACGGCGCTGCGGGCGCCTATCGCTATTTTTGCTTCGCCGCGCTTTAACCGCAACCATTCGTCGTAGCGTTCTCCAGCCGAAAGTCCGCTGTGAAGTATTGCAACCGTATCGCCGAAACGCCCGCGAAAGAGTTTAAGTACGTTTGGAGTAAGAGATATTTCGGGAACAAGCATTATCGCCGTTTTGCCGCTCTCAACAACCCTCCGTATAACCGACATATATACTTCCGTTTTACCGCTACCCGTCACGCCCCAAAGAAGAAATTCAGCGGGGACGGGGTCGAGAATAGCGTTAACGGCGGCGGTTTGTTCGTCGGTCAGAATATGGTTGGTTAAGGTATCGGAAACCGCCTTGTACGGCTTACGCTTGACGGTGACGTCGTAAGTTTCCACTATACCTTTTTCCCTCAAACTTTTTAAAGCGGCGTAACCGAAACGTTTTGAAAGCACTTCGGTATTAGTATCGCCTTCTTTAAGTAAAAACTCCGCCAACGCTCTTTGCGTTTTGGCATTTTGTTTTATCCGACTGAAAATTTCTTCTTTCGTCAACAAATCGGACAGTCTGGCTTTGCGTTTTACGAGCGGCGCAATACGATTAGCCCTCATCTCGCTGGGAATGGCTAGGCGCAAAGCGTCTACGAGGCGTAAATGGTATTTTTTGCAGACAAAAGAACAAAGTCCGAGTATCTGCTCGGACAAAGCGACAAAGTCGTCAAGCGGACGTTCTATTGCCTTAAGCTTGCTTATCGGAACGTCTGTGGTTTCTTTCTGACCGACGACAAAACCCTCTATAAGGCGGTTGCCGAACGGTACGCATACTCGACTGCCAACGGAAATACCCTCACCCGTGTAGTCGAAAACCCTGTCAACCTGACTATTGGATATGTCTACGATGACTTGATATATCATTGGTTTGGTCTTAATGAAAGTATCTTATCGACAATCAACCTTGCGACTTGCGCCTTGGTTTGTTTCGGATATTCGGTAACTGAGTTTCTGTCGATTATCGTCACTATATTTGTGTCGACGTTAAACCCTGCACCCTCTTTAGTTACGTCGTTTGCAACTATAAAATCAGCGTTTTTTGCCAACATTTTTTCCGTTGCATGTTTGACGAGATCGTTGGTTTCGGCAGAAAAAGCAACGAGAACCGTATCGCCTTTTCTCTTTCCGACTTCTGCCGCGATATCCGGATTCTTTTTGAATTTAATCGTCAGACTGTCAGTCTTCAGTTTTGTTTCGGAAAAACATTCGGGAGCGTAATCGCAAGGCGCACCCGCTTTGACAACCGCAAACGCCGTCGGCAACTCCTTCATAACCGCGTCGAACATTTGCGCAGTGGTTTCTACGGTTACGGTGTTGACGCCGTCAGGCACCAAAGCGGTGTGCCTGCCAAGAATCAATACGACTTCTGCGCCGCGGTCACGTGCGTTTTTGGCAATTTCGCAACCCATTTTACCGCTACTGAAGTTTGTAATAAAGCGGGCGGGATCGAGTTTTTCTATCGTTGCGCCTGCCGTTACCACTATTTTTTTACCAATCAGATCATGCGCCGGGAGCAGAATATTTTTTACTTCTTCAAAAATTGCGGCAGGTTCCGCCATGCGACCTTTACCTACGTCTCCGCAAGCCAGACGCCCGCTGTCTCCGTCTATCGTAATAACGCCTCTGTCGCGCAAAATCTTTAAATTCGATTGACAAGAATCGCTCTCCAGCATACCTGTGTTCATAGCCGGAGCAATCAGAACGGGAGCATGCGTAGCCATAACGGTAGTGGTCAACATGTCGTCGGCGATGCCGTTGGCGTATTTACCGATAAAATTTGCCGTTGCGGGGGCAATAACAAATAAGTCCGCGCGTTTGGCAAGTGCGACATGGGCAACTTCCCACTCTTTTTTAGGTGAAAAAGTATCCACCGACACACGGTTGGCGGATAAAGTTTCAAAAGTCAAGGGCGCAACAAACTGAGTGGCGTTGTTCGTCATAATTACATGGACGTCCGCGCCGCTCTTTTTTAATCTGCTGACCAAATCGCACGTTTTGTATGCGGCAATTCCGCCGCATACACCTACTACAACGGTTTTATTCTTTAACATTATTCGTTTACGATTTTTATTTTGTCTTCCATCAATTCGTTGGCGGCGTAATTAATGGTTTTTATGTTGCTGGCAAGCTCGTCTTTTTCTTGCATAAGATTAAGAACCTTTGCGCGTTTAGAAACGGCGCATGCCAATAAATATTTGTTACCTACTTTGTCTGCAAGATCGTCTGTTGCATATTTTGCCATAGTTATTCTCCTTTTACTATTTTTAAGACGGCGGCAACGGCGGTATCGAGATCGTCGTTGACGACGGTATAGTCGTATTTGTCTTTTAATAAAACTTCCTTATCAAGGCGCGCTATGCGCTCTTCAATCTTTTCAAGCGCCTCGGTGTTGCGGTGCAACAGGCGGTAACGCAATTCCTCTACGCTGGGCGGCATGATAAAAATCAAAACAGCCTGCGGACAATTTTCTTTTACCTTCAACGCGCCGTTAACGTCTATCTCCAACAAGATGTCTTTCCCCTCGTTAAGACGGTCGAAAACAAACTTTTTGGGAGTGCCGTAAAAATTCTTGAAATGTACGTCGTACTCTAAAAAACCGTCCTCTTCTATCATCTTGTTGAACTCTTCGCAAGTGATGAAAAAGTAATGTACGCCGTTTTTTTCGCCCACTCTCGGTTGTCGGGTAGTGGCGGAAACCGACAATTCCAGCCCGGGACAAAGGGGCAACAATTTTTCTACGATTGTACCCTTTCCTACTCCGCTCGGTCCACTGACTGCAAATAACCTTCCTTTACTCATCGTAAGTTTACTCCACGTTCTGAATTTGCTCTCTCACCTTTTCTATCTCGTTTTTAAGCGACAGAGCAAGGTTGGTAAGGGCGATATTGTTGGATTTACTGCAAATAGTATTTGCCTCGCGGTTGAATTCCTGAACCAAAAAGTCAAGTTTGCGACCGATTTGATCTTTTTCCTTGAAAATCTGACGAATCTGGGCGATATGACTCTTTAAACGCGCCAATTCTTCGTCAATATTACTCTTGTCCGCAAAGAAACATACCTCGTTGGCAAGTTTGCTTTCGTCCAGAGCGACGTCGGCAAGCGCTTCTGAAATACGGGCTTTCAGTTTGTTACGATACTCCTCCACCACGCTCGGAGCGTATGCTGAAATTTCGTCGACAAGCTTTTCGATATTATCCACAAAACCGTTTAACGTGACTGAAAGTTTTTCTCCTTCCGCCTCGCGCATCTTATTGAGATTGGTAACCGCCGCCGAAACGCTTTCCGTTACTAAATTCTTGATTATTGCGGGATCGTCTTCTTCTTGCATGACGGTAAGAACGTCCTGACTTTTAAGAAGGCTGTTAACGTTAAAATCGTTTTTTATATCGAACTGTTCCTGCAGTTGTCTGGACGTTTCCACGAGACTTTTTGCAAGACCTTGGTCGATATTGAGTTTTTTGGGACGGTTGGAACAATCCTCGTAATTGACGTATACGTCCACATGACCGCGATTGAGACCTAGCGAAAGTTGTTGTCTGAACAAATCTTCGTACGCTAAAAAGGCGCGCGGAAGTCTTATCGAAAGATCAAGATACCTATGATTGACGCTCTTTAACTCAACCGTCAAAGTGCGTCCTTCGTAATTTGCCGAGCCTTTGCCATAACCCGTCATACTTTTCATGTTTTTATTCCTCGTTTTTCGTGTTTTGGTTATTTTGTACGTTCAAAGTCGAAAGCAACTTTAAACAAATCCGCCTCGCGGTTTCTTGCCGACATTATCTGAAAACCCATCGGTATGCCGTTTTTATCCTTGCCCATTGGCACGCTTATCGCAGGAATACCGGTCAGGTTGCATACGATGGAAAACAAGTCCGAAGTAAATCCCTTCTCGTCCGGAATTTCTTCGTTTCGTTTTGAGGCGCAAAGCAAAGTAGTAGGACTTACGATGACGTCGAATTCGGATAAAATATCCGCAATTTTCGCTTTCGTCTTTTCCCTGACAGCCTTTGCGGATTCTATGGCGTCGGAATTTTCCGTCAATACCTTTTTACCGAAAGTCACGCGTTTTACCACTTCCTGCCTGCATTTGCCGAGAGCTATCGCGTCGGGAAACAGAGAGTTGAACCATTCGAAACTGCGTACGCCCTCGGTACAGCAAAGAATCTTATAAGTTTCCGCTATCTGTTTGGATAAATCGAATTCTATGCCGTCTACTATGTAACCGCTCCGTTTTAGTGCGTCTACAGACTTTAAAAAGCTGTTCAGAATATCCTCGTCGACGAACGCTTTGCTGAAATCGGCAAGATAAGCCACTTTGAGACCGGGCTTGGCAGGTACGAACACGCTACCGTAATCCGTCGGATTTTTTTTGATTACTCCGAAAAGCCTGGCGCAATCTTCCACAGTTTTGGTCAGGCATCCGGCGTGGTCTAAAGAATCGCTCAACGGAAATATCCCCTCACGCGAAACGGAGTCGAAAGTGGGTTTAAAACCCACCACTCCGCAATTTGCCGCAGGCTGTCTGATACTGCCACCCGTGTCGCTGCCAAGCGCACCTAACACACTGCCGACAGCCACTGCAACGGCACTTCCGCCACTGCTCCCTCCTGCACTATACTCGTCTCCGTACGGATTTAAAACTTCACCGTATGCGGAATTGGTGCTGGAAAATCCCATGGCAAACTCGTCCATATTGGTTTTGCCGAAAATAACGGCGTCACTGTTTCGAAGTTTTTTAACTACCTCACTGTCAACGCGAGGAAGAACGTCCTTGTCCTTAAAACAGTCGCTTGCACACGTCGTCGAGTAGTGTTCCGTCGTCATATTGTCTTTTACGCCGACAGGGATACCTGCGAGAATGCCTATTTTTTCATTGGCGGCGATTTTTTCGTCTACCGCCCGAGCCTGAGCCAAAACGTACTCCTCGTCCACTTCGGTAAATGCGTTGAGTCGTTTGGTTGCATTATAAATATCCAGACAATGACGGTTTAACTCAACCGCCGACAGTTTTTTATCGAAAATGGCGCGCGAAATTTGCGCTAATGACATATTGCCGATATCCATGTACGTTTTTTCCTTAAGTGTCCTTCTTTTGCATTTCTACAAATAATTATTATAGCACAACGTTTGCCATATTGAAAGCGTTTTTTGATTTTTATTATTTTTTTAATGCGGCAACGAACGTATCTTCGTCCCAAATCTCGATTCCTTTTTCTTTGGCTTTTAGCAACTTACTCCCCGCGTCCGTGCCCGCGACTACAAGATTGGTGTCGTTTGTAACCGAACTCGCCACAGTTCCGCCGCGTTTTTCTATCTCCAAAGCCGCGGCACTACGAGTGAAAGACGATAAAGTGCCCGTCAATACCACCTTTTTGCCGCTGAAAACCCCTTCCGACCGAGCGGAAGCAAACTGCGGGTCGATACCTTTCGATTTTAATCCGACTACCAGATTTCTGCCGTAATCGCCGTTGAAAAAGTCGATTATACTCTGCGCAACAATCTCGCCCACGTCGTCAATGGCAACCAGTTGTTCCTGCGTTGCGGCAGAAAGACCGTCGACGTTTTTAAATATCCTCGCCAATTCTTTTGCGGTAACAACACCTACGTTGTCTATTCCCAAGCCGTAAATAAAGTTGGGTAAAAGAACGGATTTGCTTTTTTCAATAGCGTTGATCAGGTTTTGCGCTTTTTTGTATTTTTGTTTTTTGTCCGAAAACGCGTCGAGAGTAATCAACTGCTCTTTCGTCAGTGAATACAAATCAAGAGGTGTAGTGACGCCGATTTGCATGAGTTGCAACACCATTTTATTGCTTATTCCCTCTATATCGAAAGCGTTTTTCGAACAAAAGTGAGTAATGCGCGCTTCTATCTGCTTTTCGCAACCGTAAGTATTAGGACAGTACAAATTTGCGCCCTTATTGACAAGCGGCGAATCGCATACGGGACAAACTTCCGGAGGCAAGATAGGTCTGCTTTTAGCCGTTTTTTCCGCAAGACCAAGCACTTCGGGAATAACGTCGTTGCTTCTGCGGACAAAAACAAGACTGTTCACGCTGAGGTTTTTTCTTAAAATGTCGTCGTAATTATTTAAAGTTGCGCGCGAAATGGTAGCGCCGCAAAGTTCTATCGGTTCAAGATGACCGAGAGGCGTAAGTTTGCCTGTTCGTCCGACCTGCCACTCTACCGATTTTAAAACCGTCGTTACTTCTTCCGCCTTAAATTTAAAAGCAATCGCCCAACGCGGAAACTTATCGGTAAATCCAAGGTTTTCTCTTATCGAAAAATCATTCACCTTAACAACCGCACCGTCAATCAAAAAGTCCAGACTGTCGCGAGCCGCGCCTATTTCCTCTATACATTGTTTGATTTCTTCAAAAGTCCTGACCTTCTTAAAATAATCGCTCGTCCGAAAACCGTTGTCGCGTAAAAAGCGCACCAACTCTTCTTGCGAACGAACGCCGCTACCGCCGTCGTAACCTACGGAATAACAAACGACGTCGAGGTTGCGACTCGCCGTCACGGCAGGATTAAGGTTTCTTATCGCGCCTGCCGCGCCGTTGCGGGCATTTTTAATGGTATCGTCGGGATGATTTTTATTGTATTTTTCCAAAGCGGAAAGATGCATTATCGCTTCGCCCTGAATTTCAATAAGTTTATCGAATCCTATGGAAAGCGGAGCGGATTTAATGGTTTTTGCCTGTCCCGTAACGTTCTCGCCCACTACGCCTTTCCCTCGTGTTGCGCCCGTCACCAGTTTTCCTTTGTCATAAGTCAGGTTTAACGTCAGACCGTCATACTTTAACTCGACGGTAAACTCAGCGTCGGGAGCGTCTTTTACTATCTTTTCGTACCAACTCTTGAGTTCGCCGAAACTTTGCGCCTTGTCAAGACTGTACAAACGCGTCAGATGTTTATGCTCTTCAAACTTATCGAGAGTCTGACCGCCGACTCGGTGCGTCGGACTGTCGGGTAACACTATTCCCGTTTGTTTTTCCAACAAAAGAAGACGGTCGTAAGCGGCGTCGTACTTTTCGTCCGAAACCGACGGAGCGTCTAACGTATAGTATTCTTTTGCCCAGACGTTAAGTTGGTCTACGAGGGCTCGCATGGCGTCGAGTTGAACGTCCTTCATTTTGTCTCCTTAATCGAGAATTTTTAACGGCGCGAACTTGAGATTTAAGGTCTTTTTGCCGACAGAATTAAACAGAATATCCGCATTGCCGTTGTTCAGGTTAAGCACAATACCTTCGCCGTAAAGTTTGTGCAATACCTTTTGCCCTATTTTTACCGAAGTCACCGCGTCGGAAGAAGGCTTAACCGTTTGCGAAACCTTTTGCGCGATGCCGAAATTGGACGGATTGAAAGTCATGGTGGAATTGGTCTTTACGTCTGAAACGGTTGAAGTAAAGTCAAACGTCGGCACCCCGTCGCTGTCGTAACGTTGTTCATGCTGAGGTTCGCCGACAATATCTTTGTAAAAACGGCTGACAACCATATACTTCCGTTCACCGTACAAAAATCTGCTTTGTGCGCGCGTGACGAAAAGTCTTTCTCGCGCCCTTGTGACCGCGACGTAAGCGAGACGACGTTCTTCCCTCATTTGCGACAAGTCCGTTATCGCCCTGTTGCCGGGAAAAATTCCCTCGTCCATACCGACAACGAAAACCACCTTCCATTCCAGACCTTTTGCGGCATGAATGGTGGCAATAGATAAATAATCGTCGGAGTTCATCTCGTCGATATCGCTTTTTAAGCTTATACTTTCGAGATAATCTGTCAAATCGGCTTCGGGGTTGGCTTCGGAAAATTCCGAAGCAGACAAACAAAGTTCGTTAAGGTTTTCCGCTCTGGAACGGTCTTCTTCTGTCTTTACTTCATCTGTCAGACCGCTGATTTTTACGGCGGCGGTTACAATTTGTCCCACCGTATCGCCGTCGGTTCTGTCCCGCAAACACCTTACGGAGTCGCCGAAAGCACTCAGTTTTCCTGCCGTTCCTTTATTGAAAATCCCGTCCTCTTCTATGGTTAAAAGACTCTCCGTCAGACTTACTCTTTTTTTTGCGGCGTAATCTACAAGTTTGTTAATCGTAGCGTCGCCTATACCTTTACGGGTACCGATGGCGCGCAAAAACGCTTCGTCGTCGCTGGGATTTACGATAAGGCGCAAGTAAGCGGTAACGTCTTTGATTTCTTTGCGTTCAAAAAACTTAAAACCGCCGAATACCTTAAAAGGTATGCCGTAACTCATGCACTCCTGTTCAAACGAACGCGACAAAGCGTTTATACGCATGAGTATGGCAAAATCACTGTATTTGTAACCACGTCCGACCAGGGCGGAAACTTGTTGAATACAAAACCTTGCCTCGTCGGATTCGTCGCGCGCGGAATAATTTTCCACCCTCACGCCGTCGGCGTTTTCCGTCCAGAGAGTTTTATCGAAACGCCCGTCGTTTTTCTTGATAAGGTTGTTGGCGACTTCAAGTATTTTTTTAGTGCTGCGATAATTCTGTTCAAGATAAAAAACCTGAGCGGAAGGATAATCATTTTTGAACTTTTGCATATTGTCGGCGTTGGCTCCGCGCCAGCCGTATATGGATTGGTCGTCGTCGCCCACAACGAAAATGTTGCCGTCGTCGCCTGCAAGCAAACGGAAAATTTTATACTGTACGGTGTTCGTATCCTGAAACTCGTCAATGCTGATATAACGGTAGCGTTGCCGATATTTAGCCAGAATTTCTACGTTATCCCTGAGCAATAAGTAAACGTTAAGCAACAAGTCGTCAAAATCCATACTGTCGGATAATTTCAACTGTTTTTGATACTCCGTCACGAGTTTTTCCACTATTTCCACACTGCTGCAATACTCTAAAAACCCGTCGTCTATACCCTCAGGCAAAGTCAATCCGTCGTTTTTTACGTCGGATAAAACACTCAACGCTTCCGTCGCATATTTTTCTGCCGATTTAGTCTCTTCATTGGGGAAAAACCGCTTAAAAAGCTTTTTGATTACGCGCTTCGAGTCGGTTGCGTCGTATATGGTAAAATTTTTGGTATAACCGAGTTTATCTGCGTCTTCGCGCAATATCCTCGCACACATGCTGTGAATGGTACAAATCGTCATTCCCCTGGTTGAGCAGGTATCTATAAGACGTTCTTTCATTTCCGCAGCAGCTTTATTGGTGAAGGTTATCGCTAAAATATTATACGGTAAAACGCCGCTGTTGACAAGATTGCCTATACGCTCGGTAAGAACGCGGGTTTTTCCGCTCCCAGCGCCGGCAAGTACCATTACTGCGCCTTCCAATGCGTTTGCGGCGTTAAGTTGTTGAGGGTTTAAGTTAATCATTCCATTCTCCGGATGTAATTGAAAAAGTTAGTTTTCTGACGTATTTTCACCGTCGCCCGTCAAAGAAGACAGTTTTACCTTTTTCGTAAAATAAGTTTTGTGATTGTGTTCGTAATAGTCCACGAGATAAGAACATGTCAGATAATGACCGGCAATTAAACAGAGCAGAATAATAATTACCCCCGCCCAAACGACCTCAAACAGCCACATTGATAACAACGCCAGTGCCACCGCAACGAATATGACGATAAAAGTTTTCAACAACAATTTTCCGAAATCGTCCAACATCATTCCCACGCTTTTTTTAAACGCTTCTTTGACTCCGCATTCTTCGACAATGAAGGTAGGAATCCAATAAGAAAGTACGGTACGACGGATACTGAGTAAAAATATAAACAACAGTACCGACACTACGATGCCAACCGTTCCCCAACCGGAAAACGCCATTACGTACGCGCCTACGACCGCCATAGCCACACCTGCGTCAAAAATCATACAAATCAATGCAGCAGACAAATTGATTTTTAAGTTATTCTTAAATTCTTTGATATACGTCCACAAATAAAACCCAGATACGTTGGTCGACATAAATCTGTTTATTGCGTATATATTAACGTACAAAGTCATACCGAAAAAGAAATACAGCATGTATCCGAGAATAATAAACAACCAGACCGCAAGGGATACTTTTTGTGCCAGATTGGGTATCGCCGTAAAAACGTTTTTTAAACTGTCTACAAAATCAACGATTTTATCGTTAAAACCGTCCTCTTCCGACGTTTTACCTTCGACGATATCTTCAATAATTCCCGTTGCTTGTTCTATTACCTTCTCCGCTTTGATTTCATCGACGATTTGCCCGCCGGTATTAAAAAAGAATAACGCCACTATGGCGACAACGAGAGCGACGACCGCCAATTGCAACAAAAGCGACTTAAGATGTATGGGATAGGTATGAAAAGCAAGATTTAAGGTTCTTTTAAAATACATTTATTTTTCCTCCTATCCAAATATTTTCAATTTCAGGTCGGCTCGTTTCATCTCGGTAAAATCCGCATATTTACAACAAGACAGGCATGGCAAATATACAAGCCACCAAAGATAGAACAAAAACTTCAACGCAACCGTCAACGCATAACTGAGTGATTCTGAAGGCAAAAGCCCTACAAGGAATTTTAAAACGGCAAGCAAAACCTGCGAAACGATGATCGGCAAAAGAATACCGAGAAACATTTCTCTGAAGTGTTCCGCGCTCAGATGCATCGAATACCCGATAGCTGAACTGAATTTATAACCGTCAAAAAACATGCAAGGCGGCGTCAACAACGTCAAAGCCGCCACTACAAAGTATCCTTCGTAAAAAATAACGGCTAAAAACACGGAAATAACGTAAAATGCAATACCGTTGATTTGAGACAGCAACACGATAAGGCCGCAAAGAATAAGCATCAGCACTTCGAAAACCACTACCATGAGTACAACGAAAGGCATTATATACATCACTACTTCGTTAACGCTTCTCAACACTCTCAGATATTTTCGGGTACCAAACCTGATATGCCTCTCGACGAAAGAAGTCGCAAGACACACGCAAAAAAGCGTTACGGCAAAAACTACCAGCCAAATCCAGACCATATTTACGCCCGGTAAAAAACTGTCGTCGATGTTTACGA
>SFEB01000091.1 GCA_004558105.1 Clostridiales bacterium | reverse complement strand
GTCCGACTCGTCCTTTAAAAAGTCGGGTAAATCTCCTTCTTCGACGTTAAAGTTTTTATCGCGGTTACTGTTATAAAAATCGCCTTGTAACGTTTCGGTCTGTCCGATAACGGAAATTTCTTTGATACGCTCCAACAACTCGTTGTAGTTAGGAAGTTGCTCCAATCCTTCCAGATCGAAACGCTTTAAAAACTCGTCGGTAGTACCGAAGAGCAAAGGCTTACCGATGGTGTCTTTACGTCCGACAATCTCTATCATATTGAGTTTTGACAAATTGCCGATGGCGTACGTGCAGTCGACGCCGCGCATTTCTTCTACTTCGAGACGCGTTAACGGCTGTTTGTACGCAATAATAGCCAAAGTTTCGAGCATCGCTTTGGTCAACTCTTTTTCGCGTATCGGGTTTAACACCAAAGAAACCTCGTTGACGTAGTCGGAATTTGACGAAAACTGAAGTTTACCGTTAAATTCCAGCAAGGTTATACCGCAAGCCCCTGAATACTTTTCTTTTAAAATACTGATAGCTTTGTTGAGTTCCAATTGCGTAACGGAAAGTTTTTCCGTTATGTCCTTTTCCCCTACTTCGTTACCGGAGACGAACAGTATGGACTCAACAATATTAGCCAACTTCGCTGTATTCAAAATCTATACCTTCTCCTTTGTTTTCTAAATTTTTAACAATTTTTATATCACCGAATTCCGCGTCCTGCACGGTGTATATCAATTGATGTTTCGACAGTTCCAACAAAGCCGAAAAAGTAACGACGATTTCGGTCTTCGACGCAGTTTCGCTGAACAGTTCGAAAAAACTCAGTTCATTATGCTCTTTAAGCAAGTCCATTAAAAAAGCAATTCTGTCTTTAACCGAAAAGTTCTCTTTTTTAATCTCCCTGACGACACTTTTATCCAGTTCTCTCATCTCTACTTTATTGAGAATGGCGGCAAAAGCGTCGAGAAGGTTTTCCAACGAGAAATCTTTAAGGCTGTACCTTACCTGTTCCGACTGTTTACTCGGTTCCTTAAACAAACGGTCGGGATTTTCTATCGTTTTCAGTTCTTCCGCCGCCTCTTTAAGTAACTTATACTCTTCCAATTGTCTGATCAACAGACGTTTTGGCGAATTGTCGTCATCGTAATAGTCGTCAAAATATTCTTCGGGCGGCGGTAACATATCGTGAGATTTAATTTCGGTGAGCGTCGCCGCTATGTACATGTATTCGCTCGCCTTATCGACGTCAAGCACGTCTATCTGTTCTATATACTTTAAAAACTGGTCGGTAATATCAGAGATGAAAATATCTTTAATTTCGATTTTTGCGGCGTTAACCAGTTGAAGTAACAAATCCAGCGGACCTGAAAAGTTTTCGATATTTATAGACAAGCCGTTTTCGTCGTAGTACTCGTCAAATTCTTCTTCGGTAAACGCGCCGTCAACGACCGTTTCCTCGGCATCGTTAACCTTTTCGGTATCGTCTGTTATTTCAGAAATAAATAAATCTACCATATTTTCTCCTACGACAAGAACTATACCGGTAGCCCGATCAATCGCCACAGTGCGTTCAAACCTTTGATAATCCAACCGCCGACGTACTCAATATAAAGGTTTAAAGGCGACAAGTTTACGCCGATCATGTCGGTTACGAAACCAAAAAGAATCAGCGCCAACAGAATGGTATTACCGTATTTACGTAAAAACGCAACAACCCTGTTTCCGTCAGGCAACAACGCTTCCAGCAATCTGAAACCGTCAAGCGGAAAGAGCGGTAACAAATTGAAAAGCATAAAGTTAACGTTGAATAAAACCGACAGATCTAAAAACCATTTCAGCGCAAACAGCAGATAAAACCCAAAGTTAATTTCAACCAGTGGTACAAGATTAACTAAAGCGCCCAGCAGACTGAATACGATAGCCAGAATAGCGTTTGTAACTACGCCCGCTATCGAAGTCTCGATCATACCTTTTTTATAGTTTTTGAAATTATAGGGATTTATCGGTACCGGTTTTGCCCAACCGAAGCCAACCAGAAACATCATAAGCAACCCGTATGGATCAAAGTGTTTAAACGGGTTTGCAGTGAGTCTCCCCTCGTATTTCGCCGTCATGTCGCCGTTCTTTAAAGCCGCAAGACCGTGCGCTAACTCGTGAAGCGACAAGGCTACGACTAAAGCGGCGCAAAAAGCAACGACGAAAATAAGAGCCAGGAGCGTACCTATCTCAGACCCTACTATTGAAGAATAATAATCAGCAATTTCTATAGCGTTGTAAATTACCATGTTGTATATTATAACCTTAATCTTTCATTTTTGCAAGCGTTTTAAACCCTTTAAAACAATAAATATCCCCCCGTGAAACGGGGGGTATTTCAGTTTCGGGCAAAGCCCTAAACATTACTGGCAACGCATTAAATGCGTTTTAGATTGGCCTGCCAG
>SFEB01000026.1 GCA_004558105.1 Clostridiales bacterium | reverse complement strand
AATAGGACTATGGATCTAAGAGGACACCCGGTTAAAAAAATAGCCAAAACCCCTGCGCAACACGCAAGTGTGATTTCCAATATCCAAAACAGTAACTTTACGGTCAAAAACCATATAATTCCGTCCAAATCCAACGAAAAAATCACTCCGGGCATTTTTACAAATCCCCATTCAAATATACCTACGGTCATTTCGCCGATGAAATTGTTTTCAAACAAACAACATGATATAAAAGCAAACAATCCGACGCCGACACCGATACAAAAAATTCCCCATCCTACTTTATCCTTGGTGAACAACACTATTCCGATCGCGAGCATTATTGCAAAAGCCAATCCGCCAAGCCAAAAGGAAAGTATCCTTCTTGAGCGCGATTTTTTTACTTTTAACTTTTTATTTTTATCCTGCCTTGCTTTTTCGCATTTTTTGCAACGCACGTGCGAACCGGATCTGGCACCGGTTATTCTTACGATATCATTAGAATCGTAGATGGGTTGATTACAATCCTCACAAAGAGCGAGAACAGGTTTTGATTCCTTTACAACATATTCTTTTTCCACCTTGACTTCGGGTTTTGGACTGAAACCATCTATACCTAAAATCTCGTCACCGGATACTTCAAATATTTTTGCAATAGCCGAAATCGTCGATACGGACGGTTCGACTTCTCCGTTCTCCCACCTTGATACCGCCTGCGCTGTCACAAAAAGTTTGTCCGCCAATTCTTTTTGAGTCATCCCTTTTTCAACTCGCAAGCGTCTAATGTTTTCACCAATCATCTAATTAACCTCCTAAATTCATTTGTGATTTTTATGATAAACATTTTGTTTACGATTATATGATAAACACTTTGTTGATTTTTGTAAATCAACTATTCGTTGAATTGCTAAACAAAATGTTGAATACGGAAAAAAATGCACAGTTCAACAAATTCATCCGAGTAACCGCATCGGAAGGTCACTCTATCGGGTAGTCCTTGCGGTTGCAATCCGAAAGACAGCCCCCGTCTGCCCTGATTGCTATCGTCCGCAAGGCGGTTTTCAGTATATCTCATTAACGCAGTATTAAGTTTTCCGATTAAAACAGAAAAAACACAAAAAAGGGGAACATATTCTGTTCTCCTTTTCTTTAGTAGGCTAAATTTAAATTCTTCCGTTCATTATATCGTCGATAAAGTCCGAAACCGAAACGTACTCGCCTTTCGCAACTTCTTTTAACGGCTCGACCGAATTCGTCATACAATAGCCGTTAAAAGCAGATACCATCTCAACGTCACTGTAACTGTCGCCGATAGCGTAAATATCTTTTTCTTCCATTCCTACCTTTTTTGCAACTGCACGTACTCCGTTGGCTTTATCCGTAGCAGAAGAAATTATTTCTATCATTGCTCCGTCAACGATGTAAGAATTGACGAATTTACCGTATTTTTCGTTAAAAAAAGCGTTACGCTCTTTTGCCTTCTCGACCGTGTCGTAAGTCGCGTTGAGTTTAGTCAGGTCGTTATCCGTAAAGCACGCACGACTGTGCTCGACGTCGCAGGCGTAACACTTTACGATATGCGGCAAATCATAGTCGTTTAACAGATCGTTTTTCGCTTTGTCGTCTATGGTAAAGTTGGCGATAACGTTATCGTCTTTGTCGATTGCCGTCGCACCGTGATTGATTACCGCATAGTCGTAAGTAAACCCGAATCTGTCCATCATGGTGTGCAAATCATAATAACTCCGCCCCGTAGCAATGACGAATATTCCGCCTGCTTTAACAAAACGTGCAACTGCTTCTTTATTGCGTTCAATATCCTGCGCGTCCACGAAAAAAGTATTGTCGTAGTCACATGCTATCATCTTTTTCATTTAGCTTACCTCATCCCGGTGTTTCCTTTCGCTATATATCATATCACTTCGGTTTATTTTAGTCAATTCTAATTAAGCTTAACCACAAAAAAAACACTATGTCAAAAAAAACGACCGTACGGTCGTTTTTAATTTTTAATACAGCTTGCTGATATTGTCCAGATATTCTTTGCGTTTAGGATAGTTTTTAAGATTAAGAGATTTCTCAAACTGCTCCAACGTCTTTTTCTCGGTTTTATTTACCGAAACGGGAACTTCTACGACAACTCTGACGTACAGGTCGCCAACCTTTCGTCCGGCAGAAATACCCTTGCCGCGCAAACGGAAAGTTTCGCCGTTTTTAGTGCCTTCGGCAATATGTTGAACTTCGATACCGCTAAGGGTGGGAATTTCGATATCACCGCCGTTAACGGCAGTAGAAAGCGAAACGGGAGCTTCTACGTAAAGATTAAGGTCGTCGCGTTTAAAAATCTTGCTGTTGGCGACGTTCATCACCAATAATAAATTACCGTTTGTTCCGCCTGCCGATTTCGACGCGTTGCCTTGGCCGTTGACCGAAAGTATCGAACCGTTTTCTATGCCCGAGGGAATGTTGATGTTGAGTTTTTTACGCTTATTGACCACTCCCCTGCCGCCGCACTCTTTACATGGTTTTGTGACAATTTTGCCGGTGCCTCCGCACCTGTCGCAAGCACCTATCGTAACCTGACGACCG
This sequence comes from Clostridiales bacterium, assembly GCA_004558105.1. GTDB lineage: Bacteria > Bacillota > Clostridia > Christensenellales > CAG-314 > SFEB01. The sequence goes on along the minus strand of SFEB01000026.1, from coordinate 11,679 downwards.
AAAATACTGTTGGTGGTATATTGAACGCGACCGCTGCCGTTGCATTTGTCACAAGTCTTTACGTCGGCGGCGCTGGCTGCGCCCGAACCGCCGCATGAAGGGCATCTTTCCTGGCGAACGAAGTTTATTTCTTTAGCAACGCCCTTTGCCGCCTCCATAAAGGTCAGGTCAATAGTTTGCGTTATATCACTGCCAACGGGGTTCTGCTGGCGGGCAGAACGCCCGCCGCCAAAACCGAAACCGCTGAAAATGCTGTCGAAAATATCTTCGAAACCGTGCGGCATGCCTTGCGAAAACTGAAAACCGTCAAAGTCCATCTCACCGCTGTCGTATTTGCGACGGTTTTCCGCATTACCGAGTATCTCGTACGCTTCGTTGCATTCTTTAAACTTTTCCGCACATTCGGCGTCGTTGGGATGCAGGTCGGGGTGATACTGTTTGGCTTTTTGACGATAAGCCGATTTTATCTGATCCTCCGTCGCGTTTTTATCCACGCCGAGTATTGCATAATAATCTTTTTTTGGCATAATTGTTTTTCGTTACCGTGTTAAATTTTTGTTAAAATCAGTCGGCGTCTTTGATGTCGTAGTCGACGTTAGAACCGTTGCTGTCCGTCGTCGTTCCGCTCTCTCCGCCGTTATTGGCGCCGCCCTGCGGAGCATGCTGCTGATAGAATTTCTGGAATATCGTAGCGCTTTCCTGTGCAATCTTGTCCGTCGCGGCTTTGAGGTCGTCTACGTTGAGATTTGCGTAGTCCTGGTTCTTGTCGGAAACTTCCTTACCCTCTTTGATAAGTTGTTCGATCTTTTCTTTATCTGCCGCGTCAAGTTTGTCGCCGCTTTCTTTTACGAAACTTTCGAGAGAGAATACCATCTGGTCGAGACCGTTTTTGGCGTCGATACCTTCTTTACGTTTCTTGTCCTCTTCCGCATACTTTTCTGCGTCTTTAACTGCCTTGTCGATGTCGGCTTCGGACAGATTGGTGGTAGAACTGATGGTTACCGACTGTTCTTTTTGGGTACCGAGGTCCTTTGCCGTTACGTGAACGATACCGTTTGCGTCAATGTCAAACTTGACTTCGATTTGCGGTATTCCGCGGGGAGCGGGAGCAATACCCGTAAGTTGGAATCTGCCCAGAGTCTTGTTGTCTGCCGCCATCTGACGTTCGCCCTGTAAAACGTGAATATCTACCGTCGTCTGATTGTCTGCCGCAGTGGAGAAAACCTGAGATTTGCTGGTAGGAATAGTAGTGTTTCTCTCGATAAGGCGAGTGGTTACGCCGCCCAACGTTTCGATACCGAGTGACAACGGCGTAACGTCGAGCAAAAGAACGTCTTTGACTTCGCCACCGAGAACACCTGCCTGAATCGCCGCACCGATAGCCACGCATTCGTCGGGGTTGATGCCCTTGTAGGGTTCTTTTCCGACGAAGTTTTTAACGGCTTCCACAACGGCGGGAATACGGGTAGAACCACCCACCAGAATAACGCGTTTGAGGTCGTTGACCGTAAGTCCGGCGTCGCTCAAAGCTTGTTTCATGGGTTGCAAAGTCTTCTTTACGAGACCTTCGGTCAGGCTGTCGAATTTAGCGCGCGTAAGGTCGACGTCGAGGTGTTTGGGACCGGTTGCGTCCGCCGTGATAAAGGGCAGATTGATGTTGGTCTTGGTGGTGGAAGAAAGTTCGATTTTTGCTTTTTCCGCTGCGTCTTTAAGTCTTTGCATCGCCTGTTTGTCGTTGCGTAAATCGATGCCGTTGGTGGTCTTGAATTGTTCGACGAGGTAATCTATGATAACGTTATCGAAGTCGTCGCCGCCGAGATGCGTGTCACCGTTGGTGGACAAAACTTCAAATACGCCGTCACCGATTTCGAGGATGGAAACGTCGAAAGTACCGCCGCCGAGGTCGTAAATCAAAACCTTCTGGTTTTTGTTTTCGCCTTTATCCAGACCGTATGCAAGCGCAGCCGCCGTCGGTTCGTTGATGATACGCAATACTTCCAACCCTGCGATTTTGCCTGCGTCTTTGGTTGCCTGACGTTGACTGTCGTTGAAATATGCGGGAACCGTGATAACGGCTTGAGTTACCTTACTGCCCAGATACGCTTCCGCATCGTTCTTCAGTTTCGACAAAATCATCGCCGAAATTTCCTGCGGAGTATATTTTTTGCCGTCTATATCTACTTTGTAATCCTGACCCATCTTGCGTTTGATGGACATAACCGTTCTGTCGCCGTTGACGACCGCCTGACGTTTTGCAACCTGACCTACGAGTCTCTCGCCGTCTTTCGTAAAGCCGACGACGCTGGGGGTTGTACGGTTGCCTTCCGCGTTGGCTATAACGACGGGTTCGCCGCCTTCCAATACTGCAACGCAACTGTTTGTCGTTCCTAAATCAATACCAATAATTTTTCCCATAATACTATCTCCTTTAACTTACTGTTATTTTTATTCTTTTATTTGATTTTTGCGGTCGTTTACCGCAATTTTTCGTGATTTGTTTAGTTTACCTTCTTTATTCCGCTTTTTCAAATTTGCCGACGGCAACGGTAGCGTATCTCAATACTTTTTCGCCGTACACGTAGCCTGCCGCGTATTCCTCTAAAACCACGTTGTCCTTAGTCTCGTCGTCTACCGAAAGTTTATGCACTGCGTTGGACGTCTTGGGATCAAACTCGGTGCCTAAAACTTCCATCTTTTCAACGCCGATTTGTCTGAGAATGGTATCGAACTGTTTGGCTATGAGTTCGAAAGGCTCCATCTCTTTTTCGGACAACATCTGTCGGGCTTTGTCGAAGGTGTCCAGAATGGGAAATACTTTTTCCACCACTTCGAGCCGTCCGTCAGACTTGCTTGCTTCCGCGCTGGCGGAAGTACGACGACGGTAATTTTCAAAATCGCTTTTTAACACTACCAATTGATTTAAATACTCGTCGCTCTTTTTTATCTGTTTTTTCAGTTCTTCCTGCTCTGCCATCAACTGTTCGTTTTCTTCTTTAAGCGAATCGATAACCGACTTGGCAAATTCCCTGAGTTCTTCGTCGGGCACGGAATCTATCGTCCATTGAGGCTTTATCGGTTGTTCTGTTTTTTCTTGATTTTCGTTAACTTTTTTTTCCTTATTATCTGCCATTGTCAATCCTCTCTTCGTCAATTTTCGTCCTCACGCGTCTCGTCGTTGCCGAGCACTTTTTCCACCAGTTTATTGATCTGGTCGAGAACGGAAATGACTTTTTTATAGTCCATTCTGACGGGACCTATAACGCCCGCACTGCCCAACGTTTTTTCGTTAAGCGATATTTTTGCGGAAACGAAACTGCATCCGTCCGGCAAACCTTCGCTCTCCGCGCCGATTTTTACCGAAAAATCCAATCCGTCGCTACCGTTAAACATCTCCGCCAGACTTTGTTTGCGTTCAATTGCCGTTAAAAAATTCCTCGTTTTGTCAAGATCCGAACTGTACTCGGGATAATCGAAAATTCTGGTTGTACCTTCCGTCACTATATCCCCTTCGCGGCTCTTTGCAACCTTGACGACCAACTCAAGAATCTTTTGATAAAGTTGACGTATCCCTACGATTTCCTTGGCCGCCAGCTCCATCGGTCCGGCTTTCGTTGCAAGTTCTTTAATCGTCTTACCGACGAACATTTTGTTGAGTAACTTGTTTGCCGCGGCGTAAGCGTCGGGGGCAAGGTCGGGAGCGTCTATAATGTTGTCTTTAAGAACGTTGAGGTCGGTAACGAGCACCACCAACGCCTTGTTGTCCCCCAGAGAAAGCACCGAAACCGATTTGATTTTTTCCGTCTCAAAGTCTCCCCTGACCGCCACCGCAGTATAATTGGTTATTTCCGACACGACTTTTGCGACGCTTGCGACAATCTCTTCGATATTTGCAAAACCTTGCGCGAAAACGTCGTTGAATTTGCTTTCGATAAGCGCCGTTTCGCTTTCGGTCAACGGCTGAGTTTCCATCAACTCGTCGACGTAAAGCCTGAAAGCTTTTTCCGTCGGAATCCGCCCCGCAGAAATATGCGGCTGCGTAAGATAACCCATGCTTTCCAACGCCGACAACTCGTTTCGTATCGTTGCCGAAGAACATTCCGTAAGATACTTGGCTTGCAAATCTTTACTGCAAATAGGCTGAGCGGTAACAATGTATTCTTCTACCAACGCCCAGAGTATTTTTCTTTTTCTTTCGGATAAGTTCATCTGCCGCCCTCCTCGTATCCTGCAACTGCCCTTTCTTGAGTGCTAGCACTCATATTTGTGGAGTGCTAAACTTCAAGTATAAAATATCACCGTTTTTGTCAAGTGTCAACTGTTTTGAGCATAATTTTTAACTTTTTTTTAAAAATATTTTTCACAGTCGCGGTTGAACCAAAAACGGCGACGCTTTCGGTGCATGTATAAATATATTATTTACTTTTTTTACAAAAATAACCTTATAATTAACGCTTTTTACGCCTTTTCCGTCTTCATACGGGATTAATTTATGACCGAAACGCTAAAAAAGTTCTTTTATCTGTCGGGCGGTGTCGCAAACGGCGACGGGAGAGTAACAATCAAAGTCTTCACGCTTGCCGAAACCGTATGTAACCGCTATGGCGTCGATTCTTTCGCGTTGAGCGCCCCGCAAATCGTAAAAAGTATCGCCGATTAAGACCGTCGTAGACTTTTCCGCCTTTCCGTCGGTAAAAATCGCATGCAGAATTTCGTCCTTCTCGCCTCTGTTCTCCAATGCGCCGTAAACGAAATCAAAGTAACCGAGAACGCCGAGTTTTTCAAGAACCTTATAAGCCATCGGCTCGTATTTGCTGGTAGCAACGCCCACCGTATAACCTTTATCCTTCAGGTAAATAAGCAAATCCTCTACGCCGTCGTAAAGAGTATTGTCGTACATGTGGTCGGCGTACTCTTTTCTGAAATCTTCCAAAGCCCTGAATTGATCCATGCCGTCCCCTAAAACGTAATTAAACGTCCACAACAACGGCGGACCGATAAACTGATAAAGATTATAATCGTCCGGATTTATACCGTACTTTACAAACACTTTTTTTAAACAAAATAAAATTCCTTCCGACGTGTTGCTTATTGTACCGTCAAGGTCGAATAATACCGTTTTATATTTTTTCATAAACACCTTATTATTGTATTTTACTTTCCACAAGTCAGGTCGCTTTGTCGAGAATTACCCGATTGAAAAGGTTTTTTTACGGCAAGCAAAAAAGCGGAGTTGATTACCACCAGAATAGTGCCGCCATTGTGAACGAGAGCGCCTATAACGGGGTCGAGATAACCGAACAGACTCAGCACAACCGACACCAGATTTACGGAAACAGCCAATATGATATTGGCGGTAATGGTAGCCAGTACCCGTTTGCCGAAACGCAGTATACCGTCCACTTTTTCCGTTCCGCCGCCAAGATTGATATCGGCAAAATCACAGCTTTCGCCGCTACCCGTCAGCATACTTACGTCCGCAGCCGAAAAAGCGGCGGATTCTTTGTCGCTGTCTCCGACGTAACACACAACCCTGCCGTCACGCTTTAATCTGCCGATTTCTTCTACCTTTTGTCCGGAGTCTGCGTCGGTAGAAAAAGAAACGACTTCCGTATTACGTCTGGCTAAAATTTCTTTCAAATCACACCCGTCCGTATCCGTATCGAGTACGACGACGTCGGTTTTTGCCACACGCTCCAGCGCACTGCCGTTTTTTATAACGATATTTTTACTGCTTGCGTTACGCAATCCCGCGACGATAGCAGTTGGAGTGGACAGCACGAGGCTGCACGGACAGAACACCACCAGCACGGTCATTGCACGAGTAAGAGCGACGTGCCAATCTTCTTTAAAGACGGTAAGCACGAGGACGAATACGACGACGGCAATAACGACGGCAGAGGGTACGATTATGCCCGCCCACTTGTCAACCGTGCGTTCTATCCTGGTCTTTTTGCCTTCTCCTGCGTGAGAATGACCGTGGTCATGGTTGTTCGTCGCTTGTTTTTTAGTCAGTTTTGCAACGGCAAAATCTTCCAGAAGCTCGCCGAACCACATGATAAACGCCACTTCCGCCGCCGAAAACAGATTACTGTGATCGTGACCGCCCGAATGTCCGTCCAACGCTACTCCGCACCAGCAAAGAATTTCCAACGCGATACAAGCGAATATCGCAACGGAGATGAGAAGACTCGTACCTACCCTTTTCTCCTTGAAAAGTTCTTTGAATCCGTCGACAATAAGCGGACCGCCGCAAATTAGCACTACCAACCATGCAGGATTGAAGTACTTTCCGGTTTCGTACGCATCGCCAAGAATATCGTCCCAAAAATACGAGACGATACACAATTCTGCGGCGACGATAAGTACCCACAGCCTGCATTTCATACTGTTAAAGCCGTGTTTGTGGCAGCAACAACCACCGTGACAACAGTTTTCCGACATTTAGTTCCTCCGAGAAATGTAATGTAACACAGCGAGAAAAAAAAGTCAACCTTTTACGGTTGACTTCGTATAATTACGTATTCTCGTTTAAACTGCGCCCGCATAGAATAACGGCGCTTCACTTAAAAAAATTAAAGTCGGGAACGAATCCTTCGTCTGCCGCCGTCAACTCCTGCGAAAAACCGTTTTTTAAGCCGATATCGAAAAAATAATCGATCGCCTGATCGTACTCCTCTTGCGTCAGCCGACGTCTAAGGTTGTCGAACTCAATCGGTTTGTTAACGGGGAAATATTGCGCCATCAGACTTACGTACACGTCCCTGCCGAAATCGCGGATAACGTCCAAAGCAAGTTTGGTGTTTTCAATGCACCCGGGTAGTACCAGATGACGGACAATAACACCCTTTCGTATCACCCCGTCCTCGTCGAAAACGGTATTCGGTTGCTGTGAAATCATCTCTTTTACGGCGGCGAACGCAACCGAGGGATAATCGGCGCGTGCGCCGTATTTTTTTGCCAACTCAGAGTCGCCGTATTTGTAGTCGGGCAAATAAACGTCCACCAGACCGTCAAGCTTTTTCAATCCTTCGACGCTGTCGTAGCCGCCGCTGTTGTACACGATTGGAATACCGTTAAGTTTTGGCTTTAAAACCGCGAGAAACTCAGCCAAAGGCGTAATATAGTGACTCGGAGTAACGAAACTAACGGTCTGAGCACCGCGTTCGACTAAGGCAAAGATTATATCCGTCAACTCTTCTTCCGAAACCACTTTGCCGCTACCCGTGCCGCTTATTTTAAAGTTCTGGCAAAACACGCAGTTGAGATTACAGCCGCTGAAAAAGACTGCGCCCGTACCTCGTTTACCGCTTATACACGGCTCTTCCCAAAAATGTAAGTCCGCATGCGCGATTTTAAATTCTTCAGGCGCTTTGCATGCACCGACGCCTTTTTCTCTGTCCGCCCCGCAACGCACGGGACAGTCGTAACATTTCATTTTCTCAGTCCTTGTTGATTCCTAAAATTTTACCGATATTGGCGTTTTCGTCGATATACGGCTCGAAAATTCTTTTTCTGCTGGTGAGTAACGCCGTTACGCCGGGACCGTGCCCGACGATAAGACAGTCGCTGTGTACGACGACGCCTACCGTTCCGCTCCCGTCGTAATAACCGCGACCGATGGTGTTGTCACAGTCTTTAAGGTAAACAAGGTCGCCGAAACGAAGGTCGTTCAATCCGCATTTGTCTATTGCGGCGCGGTCCTGAGTCATTATATCGTAATCGCCCGTAGCGGCGTCGTTACTGCCTATTCCGCTACCCATAAAGTAAGCGGGAACGATACCTCTGACGCCTACCTTCAATTTGCCGTTTTCCTCTTTAATAGGTAATTTTTCAAGTAATTCCGGATCGATATTCAACACCCGTACGTCGGGATAATCACAAAGAGCAAGCCCTTGCCCCGCCGCTTTGACTAAAATTTTGTCGTTGGGACAAAGCAGCTCTTTGGTCTCTTTGTCAAACCAGACGATAAGATGTTCGATACCTCCGTGTTTACCCGTTACGATACCTGTCTTTCCGCGCGCGTCGCCGCTCACGACCTTAACTTCGTTGCCCACGCAAGACAAAAAGTTCAACGCCCCGTTTTCCATTTCCGAATCGTTGGTACAGGATACGTCGGGTTCGACATGGTCGCCTGCCCAACCGTAAACGCTGTCGCCCAACGTCACGTTGTAGCAGATTGCTCCGACGGTAGGATACGCCACGACTTCGCTCTCCGCAGTAAAGCGCTGAACGGTTTTACGGACGGTCGGATTGTGAACTTTACCGCTTACCGATTGAATAACGATTTTTTCTTTATTTGTCTTTAACATAATTACCTCGCTACGATTATTATATAGTTTTAATCAAAAAAATTCAACCGTTAAAACGGTTTTTCCCGACAAATAAAAAAATTTGCTGAAAATAATTGCAACGAACCTCAAAATACTTGCAAAATCGTAAAAATTGTTTTAAAGTATACGTAAGAAATCTATCCTGGAGGAAAAAACAATGAGCGTTGTTATTTTTGATCATCCACTTATCAAGCATAAAGTTGCGTTACTCCGCGACAAGCACACGCACACCAATCAATTCAGAGAACTTATCGAAGAAATCACGACTTTAATGGCTTTCGAAGCCCTTAACGACATACCAACCAAAGAAGTCAGCGTTGCCACTCCGCTGGAAACGACAACCCAGACCGTAGTTGTTGAAAACAGCGTTGCCATTATCCCGATTTTGAGAGCCGGACTCGGCATGGTAAACGGTATTCACACCCTTCTTCCCACTGCAAAAGTCGGACACATCGGTATGTATCGCGACCATGACACACTCCAACCCAAAGAGTATTATTGCAAACTCCCCGAAAAAATCAATGAAAAAATCTGCATCATTATCGACCCGATGCTTGCAACGGGCGGCAGTGCGGTAGCGGCAATCGACCTGCTTAAAAAACACGGCGCGAAAAAAATCAAGCTGATGAATATAATCGCGGCTCCCGTCGGTATCGAAGCCGTCCAAAAGGCTCATCCCGACGTTCAGATTTACGTTGCCCAAAAGGATCGCTGCCTCAACGAAAACGGATATATACTCCCCGGCCTCGGAGACGCAGGCGACAGAATTTTCGGCACGAAATAATAAAAACAAGAATAAAACCTTATAATATGAAAAACGCACCTTTATGGGTGCGTTTTTTGTATTTCTTTTTATCTTTTAGTCGTTCGACAAGTTACCCGCTAGTAACCGATTGTGAACTTTTACCGAGTATATCGGCAGTCGTGGTCGAGGGAGTTACGACGTAGTTTTCGCCGTCCTCACCTACCAGCGTTACGTTTTCGATAACGACTGTTTTATCCGTACCGCGTTTTGCGTCGACAAAATGCGCATTGATAGAACCTATACTGACCTTATCGGAAGGCAAAATCCCCTTCAAACTGCCGCCGTTGGCAAAAGTTACGCTTGTCGTGCCGTCAAATACCTTATCCATAGCTTCAACTCCTTCTAACGCGATATTTAACGGAGTTATCGTGCCGCAAAACGAAGCATTCTGACAATTTACGACATAATTTCCAGAGTTCGCGCCCTCAAGTTGGCAGTTAACGACGGTAATCTCCTTATTCGCGCCGACAGTTTTATCTAAAAACTCCAAAGTCACGTTTGCCGTCACCAAATCATTATTAATAAGTCCTTCGAGAACGAGTCCGCTTGAGTTTATTTTTGTGGTCCCGTCGTAAACCTTGGCAAATTGACAGGGCGCAAAAGTCAACTCTTTAGGCAAAACGGTAAGGTCACCTTCGTTAATCACCACTTCGTACTTGTCGGAAGTAAAGTTTACCAACAACGGATATACTCCGACCGCAGCCTGCGAAGAAGATTCAAAATAAATGTTGCCGTTAAACCCGACGCTTTCGGCGGTATCGTCGTCCACCCAACCTTCTGCCGTTGCCGTAAGTTCATCCATGCTTTCGCCGTAGGTTATCGTCCTTTTGGGAACGTTAACCGTAAGGAGCGGTCTGGACACATTGACCGTTGTTTCAGACAGTATCTCTTCGTCGAGTCTGGCTGTAATCTTATGACTTCCGACCGAAAGCTTACCCACGTCAAGAGACAAGTCGGCGTCGGCGGAATACGCGACTCTGCCGACCTCGCGGTCATCGACGAGCCATATTATTTCTTTGCCCTGAGCCGCATAACCGTTGGTTAAGGTCAGTTGCGCCTTAGAGTCACTGCCGTAACGATAGCTTTCTTCGGCTGACAAATCGCCGTAAACGGTAACTTTACTGCTTTTTGTCGCCCAGACAATAAGCAAAACGAATGCGGCAAGAATAATAAGTGTAAAAATCCATACCGCAGCGTCACCGTCGTTTTTCTTTTTGGTTTTTACCGACGTCCGGTCTTGTAAATCATTGGAAAGATTTTGATTTTCGTCAATTTTGGACATTACTATTTCTCCTTTTTCGGTTAGTGTGTCTAAAATAAAAAAGGTTATGCATTTTAAGAGCAAAATCCATTTATAAACCATTCGTTCAAAAAAATAAAAAAACACAACAGTGGGCGCGTCACAATAGAAATAAAAATTGAAAAACTTATGAAGCTCAACTCTTTTAAACCGAGTTCTCTTTTACTCACACAAAACAACTTGAAGTTTTCTTGCTTTTATGCTATAATAAACTTACCGATAAATAAGAATTTGACGGCCACTTTTAAGATGATTAACAAATTAGGAGGGGATCTTTATGACTAAAAAGAGGAAGATTATTCTTGCAACGGTAGCGTTCTCTATTTTATTGGCTATAGGGGTAAGTCTTACATATATTTTTGCTGTGGCGTTGCCGCAAAAGCGAGAGAAGGAGCAATTATTAAAAGCGGTGCAGGAGTATTATGACGCAAAGCTTGCTATGTATACAGCGGAAAACGAGAAATATGATGACTATGAGGTGGACGTTGCATTCCTTGGCGACAGCCTTACCGACGGATACGATCTTGAAAAATACTTTCCGCAATATCTTGTTCTTAATCGCGGAATTGGTGGTGAAACGACCTTTGGTCTTGAAAAACGTCTTAAGGTATCGGTTTATGATTTAAAGCCCAAAGTGGCAGTCATGCTCATAGGGGCAAACAACTTTGATACAATGTTTGATAACTATGAAAATATTTTGAAGGGATTTAAGGAAAATCTGCCAAATACCAAAATAGTATTGCTATCTCTTACATCTATGAGTCAGGAATGGGGCAAAAACAATCAAAAAGCAGCTTATAACAACGTTAAAATAAAGCTCCTGTCAGAAAAATACGGATACGAATTTGTCGATCTGTATTCTCCACTTTTGAATCTTGAAACAGGTGAAATATATGCAGAATATACGACCGATGGCGGTCACTTAACATCCGCAGGATACGAGGTGCTTACAAATACGATAACTCCCACACTCGAACAACTATTAGGTAGATAACTGCGCTTAACAGCATTACAAACTCCAATTTATCGAGTTGTTAATCTTTGTGAAAAAATTTTCAAAAGTGTAGCACGGTAGTCTATCATTATGGACAAATGATAAACTACCGTGCCTTTTTTATTTTCTATTTAATTTACACTAAATCGACTTTATAAACGATTTGTATTTTTCTTGGCGTATTCTTATCTTTTGGAGTTGCCCCGATTATAACTCGTTCAATAAGTTCAACACTCATTGCTCTCGTTAA
>SFEB01000090.1 GCA_004558105.1 Clostridiales bacterium | reverse complement strand
TGAAAACACTTCCGTTCCAAAGGGTGGGCAAAGACAATTTACCGCAACCGTAATTGGATACGGCGATTTTGACAAGTCGGTTACATGGGATATATATGACTATTCTGCAGGTACAACAATATCTCAAGACGGCGTCTTGACTGTCGGAATTGATGAAACGGCAACAACAATAAGGGTTGAAGCAAGAAGCAAAGGCGACACTAATATACTTAAAGAAATACCAGTAACTATAATAAACCATACGCACACAACAACGCTTGTCCCTGAAAAGCCGAAAACCTGCACGACGGACGGAAATATCGAACATTACAAATGTAACGTTTGCGGAGATTTGTTTGAAGACGCAGGAGCGGTCAAATCGCTTACCGAAGAACAAGTAAAAATCCCTGCGGGACACGAATATACCCAAATGGTTGGTTTGGTATCACCTACTTGCTCTTCAAAAGGTATGAGGGCACATTTTAGATGTCACAACTGCGATAAGTATTTTGAATTAGGTTCATATGCCGAAGTTTCAGCAGAAAGCCTTGAAATCGATATTGATCCTAATGCACACAACACTACCCACAAGGACGGAAGTGAAGCAAATTGTTCGGTAACAGGAATTTATCCACACGAACATTGTTCTTTATGTAATAAGAATTTTTACAGCGATGGCGTAACCGAAATGACGGATATTGTCAAGCCGAAAAACGACAACCACGACTGGAACGCTTGGGCAAGCAACGGTGACGGAACACATACCCGCACTTGCAAGAGAGATAGCGGTCATAAAGAAAACGGCACTTGCTCGGGCGGAAAGGCAACTTGCACAACAAAAGCGGTTTGTGAAGTTTGCAGAACAACGTATGGCGATACTGCACCGCATACCTACGATGAGTTGATACCCGAAGTGCCTGCAACAACCACAGAATTTGGCGTGAAAGAACACAAAGATTGTAAGGTTTGCGGAAAGCACTTTGATAAAGACGGCAACGAAATCACCGAACTTAAAATTGCCAAAATCGGCACGCATAACGTAATAATAAACGGCGAAAGCAAATTCTATAAGGACGGCGAAAGCGTAACCGTAACGGCAGAAGATAAAGAAGGTAAAGTATTCAATGGCTGGCAGGACGAAAGCGGAAATATCGTAAGCACCGAAAAGAGTTATACCTTTACCGTAAACGGCGAAAAAACCCTTACGGCTGTATATGAAGATAAGTCTTCGGGCGGTGGCGAAATCACCCCGCCTGCTAAAAAGGACGGACTTTCGGGCGGACAGATTGCGGGTATCGTAATCGGCTCGGTAGCGGTCGCGGGAATCGGCGGATTTGCGATTTTCTGGTTCGCTGTCAAGAAAAAGACTTTTGCGGATTTAATCGCAGCAATCAAAGCGCTATTTACCAAAAAGAAATAAGATGAACTAAATAAGACAAGACCATCACTCGATAAAACGGGTGGTGGTCTTTTTCGCTATTAACAAAAACCATGAGAAACGCTCAAAATTATGGTGTCGCTTAACTTGTACACCTTACTCTTTACATTCGTATAGATTTATGCTATAATATGGTTAACTAAAATGGGAGAGGTATAGGAGTCGGTCGATGAAGCAAGAGAAAGCGTACAAAATAAAACTCATAAAAATCCTTGAGATACTGCGCCAAGATTCGGACGAAGACCATTACATAGAGTCCACGGAAATATTGTCCAAACTCGCTGCTATGGGTATAGAGTGCGACAGGCGAACGCTGTACGGAGATATCGACGTTCTCAATGATTTCGGGTACGAAGTATTGTGCGAAAAGAACCCCGGCAAGCCGAATAAGTATTGTGTGGTGGACCGCAGCTTTGACGTCCCAGAACTTCGCATTCTTATGGACGCAGTGCAGGCATCGAGTTTTATTACACCGAGCAAAACCGAAGTCCTATTAGATAAAATAGCCGACCTTGGCGGTAGCCACCGTGCGGAACTCTTGCGGAGCAACCTCGTAAAGTTCAACACAACCAAGAGTGCGAACGAAAGCATCTTCTATTCGATAAGTGAAATCAACTTGGCGATAGAGAACAAAAAGAAAGTTTCGTTTGAATACTTTGACTTCAATTCAAAGCACGAGCGGGTTTACAGACGAAACGGGAAACGGTATTTCGTCAATCCGCTTGCCACGATTTATGACGATGACAACTACTACCTGATATGCTACTACGGAAGATTTGAGGGCGTGGTGCATTATCGCATAGACCGAATGGACCGCGTCGAAATGGTTCTTAATCAACCTATAGACGTATATAAAGGCGAGCCGATTGATTTGAAAAGGCACAAAAAGACATTGTTTGGAATGTTCCAAGGCGAAGAGCAGTTGGTAGAGTTTCAAGCCGATGCGAGTATTTTAGACCCTATCTTCGACATCTTCGGAGATAAGGTAGAGATCACCCCGGATGAGAACGGGAAACTCCGTTTCAAAGCGGCGGTGCAGTTGAGTCCGACATTCTACGGGTGGTGTTTATCGTTCGGAGATAAATTGCAAGTAGTCGGACCGAACGAAGTGGTAGAGAAAG
>SFEB01000089.1 GCA_004558105.1 Clostridiales bacterium | reverse complement strand
CAGAGTCACAAGATCCTCGCCCTCCTGTATAAAAAGAGAGGAACTGTCGTCAGGTTCGACTGTCTCGATATCGTAAACCTGATAGGTTAACGTCTCGTCTAGAACGTGAATACGAAAAATACTGTCTTGTTTTAGCAAATGCAGATCTGTGAAAAGACGTGCAGACGGCAAACCGCAGTGCGCCGCTAAAACGGCATGTGTAGTTAATCCCCCTGCAGGCAGCGATGTGTTTTCCAAATGCCCTACACCGATCAACAATGTTTCTTCCGTTGTTCCGTGATAAATTGGCAGATACACATTAATCGCGGGAATCTCAATATATGCCATTTCATCATCAAAAGCCAAAAGCTCACTATACTCGCCGTCGGTTAGGGGGTAAGCGTCCGGGTCAAAAGGGTCAGTCAGTACCACGGCGTTTTCAAATAGGCTTTTGTTATAGCGCATTATAGCCTCTTTTTCCTCCGCGATAATTTCAGGACTTAATTTATTGACGTTTTCCGAATGCTCGGTAATAGCTTTGCTGCTGTTTTTCTCATAAAGATAGTTGGAAACGGTCGGATATAGGAAAACAGCGATTCCGGCAAGAAATACAAGTACAATCAATATGGTCAGCAATACTTTTTTCACACTGTTTTCCTCCTTTTTATATCGTTAAAAAAGGTGGCGGAAACTGCTCGCCGCCCCTTTTAAAGAAACTTGGAATTACTTGCTTTCTTTTGCTTTTTTGCGAGAAACAACAAACAACACAACTGCGCCAACCATGAGCGCAATACCGATTATGGTAAAGATTACAGTACCGGTACCGCCCGTGATCGGGAGCTTGATGCCACTGCTGTTAGGCACTTTAACGGTATAAACACCGGCGGTAGCTTCAACCTGTGTATCGGTAAAGTTCACCTTTACGGCATTGTCGAGAATGTTGTAATCCGAGGGGGCACGCGTCTCGACAAGATAGTAGTCGTAATTTGTTCCGTTTGCCTCATACTTTGCAAAGGTGGCGGTACCGTTAGCATCGGTGACAAGATCGCCCTCCAGCTTGATACCATTTTCAGTTGTATGCGGGATGGTTACTGCTAATCCTGCGTTAACCTCAGCCTGTGTCGCGGTTCTGTATAAATCAAATTTTGCGTTGGCAAGCTTAGCGTCTTCGTCATTTTTGACATACTTGTCAATCTTAATGGCAAAGGTTGTTACATCAACAGTATCCATTTTCTGCTTATGAGAATTTTCAACATAAGGATAGAAGGAATAGTCAAAGGTGACTGTGTTGGTTTCCTTAACATTGACTGCGGTTGTGTCGTTATTGTTAAGGGTTGCGGTGTATGTAATCACAAGCCGTTTTCCGCCGTTAGCAGACCAGCTGGCGGTATACTGAGCCGCAGAAACGCTTAATTTGAAGGTATATTCGGCAACTGCTGTTGTATCCAGCGTATAAGCCACAGTGTCAACATCTGCTCCATCAATTTGAACCTTTATTGAACCGGCATCAAGAGTAAGTCCGTCGGGGAGAAGGTCGGAAACATAGAAAGACTTGTCTACCGCCCCTGTCGCATAGGTGGGAATTTCAACCGTGATCGTATAGGTTACCTTTTCGCCCTTGGTAACGCTGGTTTTATCAGCAGTTTTTGTGACAGAAACCTCTTGATGCTTAGCATTAAAGGTAATATCGTCGATAACATATGTGCCGTCAACAACGGTAGGCTCAACCTTTTGAAGCATTAATTGATAAACCGAGGTTGTAGAGGTCGGACGGATAAAGTACTCGCCCATTGCAAGGTCTGCAAAGGTTGCGGTGCCGTCGGCAGCAACAGTCTGAGTGTCAACAGGATAAATGTTTTTTGCAGAAATATAGCTCGGAAGCCCTGCCAGCAGTGTTTTCAGCTCATCGGAATCATCATTAAGCGCATCAAACTGTTCTACTGTTTTCGCTATGGAATTAAAAGTAGTAGTGCCGGCAAAATAATCGGCAAAAGCACCGTTCCACACATAATTCAAAGTGTTTGTTGCGGCGTCATAGGTAAGATCGACCACTTTATAAGCTGCAAGCGTATCGTTTTCCAATGCGTTTCCAACCGTGATCGAAGCCGTTGAACCTGCGGCGACGGGTCTCTGCGCCGCAAACACGCTCATCGGGAGTAGACCAAGCACTAAAATAATGGTGAATAAAAGGGTTGCTAATTTTTTGCTTTTCATTTTCATTTCCCTTTCGTTATTGATTTTTACTTCTAATTCGGCTTATTTTAAACCCAAACAAACCGATTGTCGCTGCAGCCAGCAGCGTGAGTCCCGCCGCAGCAAACCAACCGCCGGTAAAATCTATTCCGGAAGTGGGTATATGCAGCGTCAAATAGTTCGCAAGTTCAACATTCACTTTCTTTTCTGTAATTTCTTTAGATGTTCCATCGATTAAAGCGTTATTGCCCGAATCGTCAATGGTGATTTTTTTCGCCTCGCTTAGCAAGCGATAGCCTGCAGGCGCCCTCAATCAGGAAGTAGTCGGTATTCGGTATCAGCATACCGTCGAAAACCGCGGTTGCGGTTTTACCGTCCTCGCTTAAAACCGTAATACAGGAGGCAATCTCGGTGCATTTAATACTTTTTCCCTGATATACGACGGTTTTATCGCCGCCGTCATTCCCTTGGTATAGGGTGAATTCTGCACCGGCGAGGGGCACCTTGTTTTCCGACGTTGATTGGTCGCCGTCGATTTTAGAGACATTAAGAGTGAACTTTTTTTCAAAACGCGCGTAATAGGTTGCGTCAACGGCGGTTGTATAGCTTATTGTTACTCCGCCGTTTATAAGCATACCCTCCGAGACCTTATTACCATCAGAGTCATACCAGCCCACAAAAATATATCTATTTCCCACTGTTGCGGTAGAGCTTACCGATACTCCCGCTACGTCGGTATGTGTATATGTGCTGAGTATTGCCACGTCATTGTCGTTTGTATTTTCCCACCGGTCTCCGTTTTGTACCTGACGAATAAATTTCTGCGTAACCGTGGGCACAAATCTTGCGTAATAGGTTGCGTCACCCGTAGTGGTGTAGCTTATTGTCGCGCCGTTGTTTATAAGCATACTGTCGGCAACCTTATTGCCCTCAGAGTCATACCAGCCCACAAATATATATTTTGCTCCTGCGGCGGCGGTGGAGCTGATCGGAGATCCGACCGCGTCGATATAAGTGTATCTGTCGAGCGTTCCTATAGTATCATCGGTGGTGTCCTTCCATCCGTCGCCGTCCTTTACCTGACGAATATAGGTCTGAGTAATGGTGTTGGAAAACCGTGCGTAAAAGGTTTTTACGCTTTCCTTCGCTTCAACAAAGGCGTATTCTTCATTAGTGGTAATAAGCTTTCCGCTTTC
>SFEB01000025.1 GCA_004558105.1 Clostridiales bacterium | reverse complement strand
AATGTAACGAGTATAGGTGGTTGTGCGTTCTATTATTGCACGTCATTAACAAGTGTAACGATACCCGACAGCGTAACGAGTATAGGTGAGTGTGCGTTCTGTGTTTGCACGTCATTAACAAGCGTAACGATAGGCAACGGCGTCACGAGTATAGGTGAGTATGCGTTTTCCGGTTGTGAGTCATTAACAAGTGCAACGATACCCGACAGTGTCACGAGTATCGGTGAGGGTGCGTTCTATAGTTGCAGGTCATTAACAAGCATGACTATACCCGACAACGTAACGAGTATAAGTGGTTGTGCGTTCTATCGTTGCACGTCATTAACAAGCGTAACTATAGGGAAAGGCGTGAAGAGTATAGGTGAGGATGCGTTCCACAATTGCACGTCATTGAAGACAGTATATTACAAAGGTACTGCGGCAGATTGGGGAAAAATCAGCATAAATAGTAACAATACTTATCTTACAGATGCGAAGTGGTATTATTACAGTGAAAGCAAACCGGCGGAAAGCGGAAATTATTGGCGCTATGTGGACGGAAAGCCCACCGTTTGGGTATCTGACGAAGAAAACTGATTAGTTGATAATTAAAAAACAAAACAAAAAAAGGATATTTGCTTATGCAAATACCCTTTTTGTTTTATCGTTTTAACGATTTAGTTGTTGCTTAAAGCCTGAGAAACGGCAACCGCGCAGGTAACGGTTGCGCCGACCATCGGGTTGTTGCCCATTCCGATAAATCCCATCATATCGACGTGAGCGGGAACGGAACTGCTGCCGGCAAACTGTGCGTCGCTGTGCATACGTCCCATCGTGTCTGTCATGCCGTAAGAAGCAGGACCTGCCGCAACGTTGTCGGGGTGGAGGGTACGACCCGTGCCACCGCCGGAAGCAACGGAAAAGTATTTTCTTCCGTTTTCGATGCACCATTTCTTATAAGTGCCGGAGACGGGGTGCTGGAATCTCGTGGGATTGGTGCTGTTGCCCGTTATACCTGCGTCGACTTCCTCTTTTATCATGATAGCAACGCCTTCGTTTACGTCGTTTGCGCCGTAGCATCTGACTTTTGCGCGTTCGCCCTTACTGAAAGCACGTTCTTCCACGACTTTCAACTCTCCCGTCGCATAGTCGTAGTCGGTTTTTACGTAGGTAAAGCCGTTGATACGGCTGATAATATAGGCGGCGTCTTTGCCCAGACCGTTAAGGATAACGCGTAACGGGGTTTTGCGGACTTTATTCGCCGTTTTGCAAAGACCGATTGCGCCTTCCGCCGCCGCAAAACTTTCGTGACCTGCGACGAAAGCAAAGCACTTGGTGTTGTCGTCGAGAAGCATTGCGGCGAGATTGCCGTGACCGATACCGACTTTGCGTTGATCTGCTACGCTACCGGGAACGCAAAACATCTGCAAACCGAGTCCGATGTATTCTGCCGCCTGAGAAGCAGTTTTTGCCTGCTTTTTGACGGCGATAGCAGTGCCGACTGTATATGCCCATACTGCGTTGTCAAAGGCGATGGGTTGAATTCCCTTGACGATATCGTTAACGTTGATGCCGTTATCCGCACATATTTTTTGAGCGTCTTCGAGATCTTTGATGCCGTAAGAGGGCAACTCGCCGTTGATTTTATCTATTCTACGTTCCATTCCTTCAAATTTTACTGCCATATTGTCCTCCTTATTGCTTGCGGGGCACTATATATTCTTCCGCCTCGTCAAATCTGCCGTAGCGACCTGTTGCTTTTTTCAAAGCTTCGTTGCCGTCCATACCGTCGGTGACGTATTGCATCAATTTTCCGAGATGGACAAATTCGTAACCGATGATTTCGCCTTGTTCGAGAGCCAGTTTAGTGACGTAGCCCTCAGCCATTTCGAGGTAGCGAGCGCCTTTTTCCTGGGTTGAATACATCGTGCCTATCTGACTGCGCAAACCTTTGCCGAGGTCTTCGAGACCGCTTCCGACGGGAAGTCCGGCGTCAGAAAAAGCGGATTGGGTGCGGCCGTACACGATTTGCAAAAACAATTCTCTCATCGCAACGTTAATGGCGTCGCAGACGAGGTCGGTGTTTAACGCTTCCAGAATCGTTTTGCCGGGAAGAATTTCGGCAGCCATTGCGGCAGAGTGAGTCATACCGCTGCAACCGATAGTTTCTACCAAAGCTTCTTTAATAATACCGTCTTTGATGTTGAGCGTAAGTTTGCACGCGCCTTGCTGAGGTGCGCATGCGCCAACGCCGTGAGAAAGACCGCTGATGTCTTTGATTTCTTTCGCGCATATCCATTTACCTTCTTCGGGTATAGGTGCGGGGCCGTGGTCACAGCCTTTTTTTACGCAACACATTTCTTTTACTTCTTTAGAGTATTCCATAAAATCAATTTAACTCCTTTTTTTATGTAACTTTAACCAATACTGATTTTAGCACTATTCAGTCAAAAACACAAACGATTTTCAGCAACAAAAAAGGAAATTTTGTAATACGAGAAACGTTCTTACTTTTTTTTAAAATTATTCGTATTATGCGAAAAAAAATACGTTGTTTTCGTTGATTTGTAGTATAATAAAAACATGAAATGCGATTTACACATACACAGTATCTTTTCCGACGGAGTGCTGAGCCCGACGGAAATCGTAAAGAAATGCAGTGAAAGCGGATTGGACGTCATTGCCGTTACCGACCACGACAACGCCGACGGTATAGCGGAAGCGCGCAGTGCGGCGGAAAAAACGCAATTGAAGGTGCTGGGAGGCATAGAGTTGTCGGCTTTCGAGGGCGACACCGAGGTGCATATATTGGGTTACGGTCTGGATTTTAACAATCCGCGGCTTAACGAGGAACTGAAAAAAGTCAAAGAAATGCGGGAGAGCAGAAACCTGATTTTTATCAGCCGTTTTAAAGAACTCGGTATCGATATCGATTACGAACGTATAAAACGCGAAAACAGCGGAGAGGTGGTCGGACGTAGCCACATGGCGCAAGAACTCGTACGACAGGGAATTTGTTCGTCCATACCCGACGCGTTTGCCAGATTTCTCGGTCCGGACGGGCAGGCGTACGTTACCGCTCGCAGACTGACGGTAAAACAGGCGATAAACCTCGTCAAGGATTTCGGTGGAATCGCCGTATTGGCGCACCCGTCAAAGTTACGTAAAAACACCGCGAAAACCGAAGCTTTCGTCAGACAACTTATAGATTTCGGCCTTGACGGAATAGAGGCGTGTTATTTTTCGCATACTATGATAGAGCGTGATTTTTATCTCTATCTTGCCGAAAGGTATAAACTCGGCGTATTTGGCGGAAGCGACTTCCATAGCGAAAAATACGGTATTCCGCTGGGTACTTTTTACTGTCCGCCGTCTGAGACCGCCGACCTTATCCTTTCGTTGACCGAAAAATAACAGGGGTGTTTATGGATAAAATAAAATATTTTTTTACGCTCGTTTTTGTGGCGAGCGTTTTTTTGTTGCTTTTTGCAGTATTTCCTTCCGACGTGGTTTTTGCGGACGGGCAGAAGGGTTTTTTTGCCGTCGAACCTACTAAAAAGACGGAAGGAACCGGGTCGGTTGTTAAGCCATGGGACGTTACCGTCACTTTAAAATACACGGACAAAGAGTTTGCGTACCGCCTGTCGGACAATATCGCCGATTTTACGCCCGAACAAATCGAAAGTCGGCTTATTTTCCGTTCGCCTGCGGTTAAAGGGGAATGGGTTGCGGATATGGCGGATAAGGGAATAGATGCGGAACAAAGTATCTGCTTTATTCTGCCGCGTTTTAAGGATTTTGTCGAAAAGGTATGCTCCTCTCTCGATTACGAGCCGATTGACGCAACGATAATTTTCAAACCGAACGCAAAGGAAAAATTCTCCTATACCAAGGATAAAGAGGGCAGACGGGTGAACGATAAACAACTTTACGAGGCTGTTTTAAAGGGGTTGAAAGATGGCGAAACTTGTCTTGTCAACGATTTACCCGTAGAAAAAATTTCGCCGGATTTACCCCTTTCGGCGGCCTTAAACGCAACGAAAAAACGAGGAGAGTTTACTACCGACTGTTCTAACAGTACTAAAGGAAGAAAGCACAATATTGCTTTGGCGTTGAGTTTTTTTAACGGAAAAATAATAAAAGACGGGGAACGGGTAAGTTTTAACGAAACGGTCGGCGCACGAACCCGGGACAGGGGTTTCGACGTGGCAAAAGTGCTGTTGAAAGGAAAATACGTCGACGGAGTGGGAGGCGGAGTATGTCAGGCAAGTACTACGTTGTACAATGCGTTGTTGCTCAGCGGAGTGACGGTAAAGGGGGTTTGTCAACATTCGTTGCAAAGCAGTTACGTTTTGCCGAGTTTTGACGCCATGGTAAGCGACGCAGGCGCAGATCTCGTCTTTTTAAACGACACGGGTAGCGACCTTTATATTGCGGCAAAAATGACGAACGGCGTTGCTCGGGTAGAAATTTACGGGTTAAAGAAGGAGTATGAAATCGTTCGTCGCAGTGAAATCGTCGGCACCATACCTTTTGAAACGAAAAAGGTGGTGGACGACGGAAGTTATTCGCATCTGGTTACCTTTACCGACCAGACCGTTACCGTTTCGGAGGGTAAAGACGGGATAAAAAGTCAGGGGTGGCTGGATTATTACAAGGACGGAAAAAAGGTCAACAGCAGACTCATTCGCGTTAACACTTACGGTCCGATGGACAGATTGTTGGTAACGGGCAGTAAGGAAAGGGAGTAAAGAAATATTTTTTTAAAAAGGTCGGTTAACTTGCCGTAAAGTACTTGAAAAAAAACGCTTTTTAAGATATAATGTACTAATTAAAAGTATATAAGGCGAAGTTCGTTTATTTTCGGAGAGTTTTTTTATGGCAAACAAACCAAATAACAGCAAAACCAACGTTAACCCCTCTGCCGCGCTGACGATGTCCTATTTTAATCTGGACGCCGAGCAGTCTTTGCTTGCCTGCGCCCTTCTGGACGATAACGTTGCAAACGATATCGTGTTGGATCTGACGGAAGACGATTTTTATTCACCTGCCCACAAGACCGTTTTCAGGGCGATGCAAAGCGTTTCGAGGCAAAACAAAAGACTTGATTTCGTCGTGCTTACCGACGAGTTGGAACGCAATGCAGAAATTGAGTCGGTTGGGGGCATGGATTATCTTGCCACCCTGGCAACCAGCGTACCTACGGCGGCAAACTTTGCGAGTTATCTCGATATCGTTACCCGCGAGAGCGCCAAACGGAGAATAGCAAGGGCGTGTACCGGTATTCTCGGCGGTCTCAAACAAGCCGATGACAGGGTGAAAATGATTTCTGCGGCGGAAAAAGCCATATTCGACGTCGGGCAGAATAACAAGGGCGGCGACCTTGCGCATATTTCAGACACTATCCGGGAATTTATCGAACGCTGCGATATGTTGTACAAAGATCCTAATTCTTTCAGCGGAATCAAAACGGGGTTTAAGCGGTTCGACAAAATCACGAACGGTCTGCATCCCGGCGACTTACTTATTCTTGCGGCTCGTCCTGGTTGCGGAAAGAGCAGTTTTGCTCTTAATATTGTCGAATACGCCGCTCAAAGAGGGCATACCTGCGCGATTTTTTCGCTTGAAATGCCGAGGATTCAGATAATACAAAGACTTATGTGCGGTATCGCAAACGTCAGCATGGGAAAGGTCACCGGTAGCGAAAGATTGGTTGCCGACGACCTTAAAAAACTTATCGACGCTTCCGACGCAGTATCGGGATTGAACATATTTATCGACGACAGCAGTCTGAACACGCCTGCAAAAATCATGTCAAAGTGCCGTAACCTTAAAGCAAGGCAAGGTCTGGACCTCGTTGTAGTGGACTATCTGCAGTTGATGCAGGGAGACGAAAAGAGCGAAAACCGACAGCAGGACGTCAGCAATATTACGAGAAATCTTAAGATAATGGCAAAAGAACTCGGAGTTCCCGTTATTGCGCTCAGTCAGATGAACCGTCTTTTCGAACGCGACAAAGACCGCAAACCGATGCTGAGCGACTTACGTGAGTCGGGCGCAATCGAGCAGGACGCAGATATGGTTTTGTTTATCAACAAATCCGCAGACGCCGAGGATCAGGACGCAATGCCGCTCGAACTCATCGTTGCCAAAAACCGTAACGGCGAAACGGCGGATATTCCGCTCTTGTGGGTAGGCAGACTAGTACACTTTTTTGATGCAAAAACGTCCGTTCCCGAGTCGGATTCTTCCGAACGGGCGCCCAAAGATCCTACGGCAGACGCTCAGGCAGCCGTTCAGGAGATGGCGGACGATGCGCCGTTGCCAACCGCTCCGCCAACGGACAGCGAAAACGATTTTAATACGGAAGAAGGTATTGACGCCTGATAAGCGGCAGATATAAAGAGGTAAAAATGGAAGAGAATAAAACGACCGACGGAAACGTAGAAGTTTCCAAAAATTTTATAGAAGAAATCATAGATAACGACATTGCGGAAGGGAAAATTACGACTACTGTTACCCGTTTTCCGCCCGAACCCAACGGATATTTGCATATCGGGCACGCAAAGAGCCTGTGCATCAACTTTGGCGTAAAAGAAAAGTATCACGGCAGATGCAACCTGCGTTTCGACGATACCAATCCCGTAAAAGAGGACGAAGAATACGTCGAGAGTATCAAAGAGGACATCGAGTGGCTGGGGTTTAAATGGGACGAAATGCTGTACGCCAGCGATTATTTTGACAAAATGTACGACTGCGCGGTCGGCCTTATTAAAAAAGGTCTTGCGTACGTCTGCGATTTGACTGCGGACGAGATAAGGGACACCCGCGGCACGTTGGTAGAACCCGGCAAAAACAGTCCGTACCGCGACCGCAGCGTAGAAGAAAATCTTAAACTTTTTACCGAAATGAAAGAGGGTAAGTACGCCGACGGAGAAAAAGTTTTGCGCGCTAAAATCGATATGGCGAGTCCCAACCTGAATATGCGCGACCCCGTCATATACCGTATCGTCCACGCTTCGCATCACAACACGGGCGACAAATGGTGCATTTACCCGATGTACGACTTTGCTCACCCCATCGAAGACGCGATAGAAGGTATCACTCACAGTCTTTGTACTCTGGAATTTGAAGATCACCGTCCTCTGTACGACTGGGTGGTAGACAACTGCGATTTTGAGGCAAAGCCGAGACAGATAGAATTTGCACGGCTCAACATAACCGATACGGTCATGAGCAAACGTTTTTTGAAAAAGTTGGTAGAGGATAAATTTGTCGAAGGCTGGGACGATCCTCGCATGCCCACTTTGTGCGGTATCCGCCGCAGGGGTTATCCTGCCGAAGCGGTTCGCGATTTTTGCGAAAGAGTAGGCGTTGCAAAAGCCAACAGCGAGATAGAACAGAGTTATCTCGAAGCGTGCGTGAGAGACAATCTCAATAAGACCGCCGACAGAGCGATGGTGGTTTTCGACCCAATCAAAGTCGTTATCACCAACTACGAGGGCAGTGAAATTCTGTCTGTCGAAAACAATCCCAACGCCGAGGAAATGACTTACAGACAAGTGCGTTTCAGCAACGAAATTTATATAGAGAGGGGAGACTTTGAAATCGTTCCTCCGCCCAAGTATCACAGACTTAAACCGGACGGGTACGTGAGGCTCAAAGGCGCTTACATCGTAAAGTGCGACGGTTACGAAACGGACGAAAACGGAAAGGTTACTCTCGTCAGATGCAGTTATTTACCCGAGAGCAAGAGCGGTCACGACGAATCGGGCGTTAAGGTCAAGGGCGTCGTCCAATGGGTGGACGCAAACGACAATGCGCGCGTTACGGTGAGAAAAATTTCAAACCTGTTGCTTCCGGCGGTTGACGGCGTTACCGATTTTACTCAGCGGCTTAATCCCGACAGCATGAAAGTAGTTACCGCCGTTGCGGAAAGCAGTCTTAAATCGGCACCCGTGGGCGCACGTTTCCAATTCATGCGTTCCGGATACTTTGTAGTGGACAAAAACACGACTCCCGACAACGTGGTGTTTAACGAAATCGTCGAATTGAAGGACAGTTTCAATAATAAATAATTTTAAAATTTACTCAAGAGAGAATAAAGAGGAAGAATATGAAAGAAATCAACAGCAAGAATTTGCGTCAGACGTTTTTAAGGTTCTTTGAGGAGAGAGGGCATGCCGTTATAAAGAGCGCAAGCCTTATTCCCGAAAACGACCCGTCGGTTTTGTTTACCACGGCGGGCATGCATCCGCTTATTCCGTACCTTATGGGACAGACTCACCCCAACGGCAAACGCCTCACCGACGTCCAGAAGTGTATCCGCACGGGCGACATCGACGAAGTAGGCGACAACAGTCACTGTACTTTTTTTGAAATGCTCGGCAACTGGTCTTTGGGCGATTATTTTAAAGAACAGTCTATCAGATGGAGTTACGAATTTTTGACCAGTCCCGAATACCTCGGTCTGGACAAAAACCGTCTCGCCGTTTCGGTATTTGCAGGGGACGAGGACTGCGCCAGAGACGAAGAGAGCGCTCGCGTCTGGCAGGAATGCGGAATTGCGAAAGACCGTATTTTTTACCTTCCCAAAAAGAACAACTGGTGGATAGCCGGCGCGACGGGACCTTGCGGCGCAGATACCGAAATTTTTTGGGATACGGGCAAAGAAAAATGCTGTGACGATTGCAGTCCCGCCTGCGATTGCGGTAAATACATCGAAATCTGGAATAACGTTTTCATGCAATTCAACAAACAACCCGACGGCACTTATCTGCCTTTGGCTCAAAAGAACGTCGATACGGGTATGGGGCTGGAACGCACGGTCTGCGTCCTTAACGGTTTTGAATCGGTTTACGAAACCGACGTCTTTAAACCGGCGATAGAAAAGATAGAAGAACTCAGCGGTAAAAAATACGGAGAGGACGAAAAGACTACGCGAGCCATGCGTATCGTTGCAGACCACGTTCGCAGCGCGGTGTTCCTCATCGGCGACGACATGGGTATCGTTCCGAGTAACGTCGACCAGGGGTACGTTCTCCGTCGTCTTATCCGCCGTGCCGTTCGTTTCGGAAATCAGATAGGACTCAACAAGGGTGACCTGACGAAAATTGCGGAAGTTTACGTAGATATTTACAAAGACGTGTATCGTGAACTCGTACGCAACCACGCCAAAATAATAGAAGAACTCAACAAAGAAGAAGAAAAGTTTTTGCACACGTTGGTAGGCGGCGAAAAAGAGTTTAACAGAGTAGTGGACAGGCTTGACGGCGACGTTATCGACGGCGCAACCGCTTTTAAACTTTACGACACCTACGGTTTTCCTCTCGAAATGACGGTAGAATTTGCAAAAGAAAGAGGACTGAAAGTGGACGAAAAAGGGTTTGCGGATTGTTTTGCAGAACACCAGAAACTCAGCCACGACGCCAGCGGTCAACGTTTTAAGGGCGGTCTTGCCGACAGTAGCGAGGCGACTACCAACCTTCATACCGCAACTCACTTGTTGCAGGCAAGTCTCCGCAAGGTTTTGGGCGACGAAGTTGCTCAAAAGGGCAGTAACATCACTCCCGAGAGACTCCGTTTTGACTTTTCTTTCCACCGTCCTATGACTCCCGAAGAAGTTAAAGAGGTTGAAAAACTCGTAAACGAGGCTATCGACCGTAAAATTCCCGTAGTTTGTGAAGAATTGCCTATAGAAGAAGCTCGCAACAGAGGTGCGATAGGTTTATTCGGCGATAAGTACGGCGAAGTTGTAAAAGTTTATACAATCGGCGACGTTTCGATGGAAATGTGCGGCGGTCCGCATGCCGCTAACACGGGCGACCTCGGAAAGTTTGTTATCACGAAAGAGCAATCCAGCAGCAGCGGCGTAAGACGTATCAAGGCAGAACTTCACAAGGATTAATTTAAAATAAACAAAAAAGCTCTCACGATAAGTGAGAGTTTTTTTTGTTTGGTTTTTATTTTAGTTTAAAGGTTGCAAGGTTTCCATTTGCTGTTGCAACCTTACTTTTTTCATCATTTTTCCGTAAGAAATTATGAACAACAACGCTTCAAAAATGATACACAGCGTCCAGGAAATCGGGTAGGACATATATAAAACGGATAAGGTTCGGTTTGCCGCAAATACGGTGTAAATCCAGAATATTCTGAATCCGCAGGCAAAAAACAAGGTGAGAACCATCGATTCTACCGATTTGTTGATGCCTCTCAGTATTCCGCTTAACGTATCCATTATTCCGCAAAGGAAATACGGCGCGGCTATCCAGGACATACGAATGAGACCGTACCTGATGACGTCGTCGCGGATTTCGGGTTTTGCGTACAGAGACAGCAGTTGCGGTCCGAGAAGGTACACGCCGAGTCCGAATACCAAGCCGACTACCGAAACGCATGCGACGCAAATAAGGCAGATATTTTTGATTCTGTATTCTTTTTTTGCGCCGATGTGTTGTCCGACGAAGGTGAGAGCGGTCTGGTGAAAGGAGTTCATAGCGGTGTAAACGAAACCTTCGATGTTTCCCGCCGCCGTATTTGCAGACATCACTATATCGCCGAAACTGTTGATGCTTGACTGAATGAGAATATTGGAGATGGAAAAAACCGAGCCCTGCAATCCCGCCGGCAAGCCGATGATTATTATATCGCGCAACCGTTTTCCGTAAATTTTAAGTTTTTTAAAGTACAGTTTGTGAGGACCGTTTACTTTGACAAGGTATCTTACCACCAACACGCATGCGACGAATTGAGAAATAATGGTCGCAAGCGCAACGCCGTCTACGTCGCGTTTGAGTACGAGTACGAAAAACAGGTTGAGCAAAACGTTTATCACGCCTGCGGTTACGAGGTAGTAGAGAGGTTGTTTGGTGTTGCCTACCGACCTTAGTATTGACGCGCCGAAGTTGTAAACGATCATAAAAGGCACGCCGCAAAAGATTATTCGCATATAGGTCGTCGACTGGTCGATAACGTTGTCGGGAGTAGCCATCCATTCGAGAAAAACTCTGCCGAAAATCACGCCGATAGCCCCGAATATTATTCCGCCGATAATGGCGGTCAGCATCGAGGTATGCACGACTTCGAACATACCTTTGTCGTCTTTTGCGCCGAAACATCTTGCAACGCATACGCCTGCGCCTACCGAAAGACCGAGTATGAGATTGACGATAAGGTTGTTCAACGCTCCCGTCGCCCCTACTGCCGCGAGGGCGGTATCGCTCGCGAAATTGCCCACTACGGCTATGTCGGCTGCGTTAAATAACAGTTGAAGAATACCCGTCAATATGATGGGTATGGTAAACTTTATAATATTAGTCAACAAATTGCCTTTGGTAAGGTCGGCGGTGGTTTTATTCCTGTCCGTCGTTTGTTGCTCCGTTATTTCTTCCGTTTCGTTCATAGCTTAATTGTATAGCGTGGGAAGATAAAAGTCAAGTAAAAGACGTTTTGCCTGTGTGACCGAAATCGGAAAATTAAGTAACGAAAAAATCAAACGGGTTTTCAAGGGGAAGATGAGGAATTTTACGCAGAAAAAAACGGGTTTACAAACCGTAAACCCGTTTTTGGTTTTCTTTTTTATTCCGACGGCGTCTGAGCCTTCGTGGCGGTTTCCGCATTTTCTACGGACTTTTTCCTGAAAAATTTTCGTCTGAAAAGAATGATTTGCAGTATTACGAAAAACACAACCATGAGTCCCAGCGTAATATAAACCGAAAGCGGCGAGGTAATCTTTTCGCCACCGGTGTAAATGAACGTTCCCAATAACATGAGAGGGAAGCCGAAAACGATGGCAGGTAAATTTTGATAAACCAGGTTGTCGGCCGCAGGGGTTTCAAACTGATCGTCTATTTCGCGCAGAAGAATGATACCCGTACTTGCCGTACCCGTCAACATTCCGTAAAAAGCCAAAAACTGTTGCGGAGCATAGTCCTTAAAGAGTTTTTCGCAGATAAATTTGACGTAAAAATACGTTGCCAACGCGCCGATAACGCCCATTATTAACAGGGTGCCGATATATTCGCTGATAGCGTCTATTCTTATTGCGGCGATACCGGCGACCACCATAAAATCGAATACGAAACCGCTTATACGGTTCATCATAAAGCCGTTGAGGAACTGACGTTTAATACGTCCCTTTCTATTCAGTCCCGTAATTATGCTCTTTAATGCAATTGCAAGGAAGGTGCCGATTAAAAAATTGAAGCCGAAAATCGTGGCGCGCATACTTTCGCCGAGATTTAAGAGACTGCAAATTCCCTCCATCAAACAGTAACTGACGGCGTATACCGCGACGACGATACCTATCTGAATGGTCAGTTTATCTACCGAACCGCTCATCGGAGTGTCGTTGGGTCCGATAATCTGGTCGAAAGTTATATTTTCTTTCTGTTCGTCCTTAATTACGATTTTTCCTTTGCGGCGCATTATATTCATATAGATAACGCCGCCTATGCATGCCGACAAAAATCCCATAGCGGCAACCGCAAGACCAAAACTGCGGCCGCTTTCGATGCTTTCAAATCCCCACGGCATTTCGGAGTTGCCGTACATACTGCCGTAATTCATCGCCTGTCCCGTGCCCTGACCGTAACCGAAGGGGAGCAGAACGCCCGCGCCCTCCCAGATTTGAGTGCCGATAAGCACTGCAACGATAGTAATGACCAAGCCGAGAATACCTTGAAGCAAATAACCGCTTACGGTAGTAACGCCGCTGTCAAAAACTTCGCCCGCGCGTTGTTTGGTGAGTTTTTTACTGCCGGGGCGCAGGGCGGTGGCGACGAAGCCGAGTCCCAGACAGTGATAAGTGAGAATTTCCAATATGGTCATTCCCGACATTGTTCCGCCGTTAAAGCAAGGCAGTTCAAAGAGGTATTTTCCTCCGTCTTTTCCGCCGGTCGCGTAAAAAACGATAGTGGAAATAATAAGCAGAATCATGCCGCCGAGTACCGACGAAGGAATAAGCGAGCGTTTGAGCCACTTAATGTTGTTTCTTAACGCCTCCGCCACAAGTACGGTCAAACCGATAGTGCCCAGTATGAGTATAAAACTCCAGACGTCAGAGTCCCAAAAATTGCCCGAGGTCATAAATACCCTCCTTATTGTTTTTATATTTGAAAAAGAAATTCGCGTATTTTACGGCGTTGAAACGTTTGTCGCCTACGACTTGCCATACTTTGTCGTCGACGAAAATTTCCAGTTTATTTTTGCCCAGCACCGCCATCGAAGAGACGTCGGTCAAAAACTCTTTCTTTATCGTCTGCCCTTTTTTGAGCGTAAACACTATTTTGTCGGGATACAAGGTCAGTTTTGCGTTTTTGTGCAATAACTTTTTGCCCTTCATGAGTCTTACGTCGTATACGTTGCAGGCGTCTTCGGTTAACGCAGCGTCGTTATCCGTCGGTTGATATTCTACGACGAACTTTCTCTGCGCTTCGTACCACTCGTTGACGTTGTTAAAGGGAGGGGGCGTGCCGTCCGCCGTCGTAAACTGTTTGTTGGTCTGATAAATGACGGTCATACCGCATTTCGTACATTTCAGTTCGTGCCCGTGCGACTCAAAGTGAGTCATGCCGCAATGGGGACAGTAATACAAAACCCGTTCGAGGTACTCGGCGCGGTGAGCGCAGTCGTAGACAGTTCCGTCGTCGTGGCTTTCGTCCACGTACAGGCGCTTGCAGATTTCCGCGTACAGTTGGTCGTCGGTCATTCCCGAATATTCTTCCGGAGTAAGTACGCTTTCCACGGACACATGCATTTTAGCCGGTCGATTTTCTTCCGCCCAGCGCGGTCGGACTCCGTATCCTCCGCGTATTATCATGAAGGCAATGGGGAGTTTGAGCAATTTTGCCATTTTTGCGACCGACGGTGCAATGTACTCGGTTTTTCCGCTGAAAGTACGGTTTCCCTCCGGGCACAGTATGATAGACTTGTTTTGCGCCGCTATGCGACGGCAGGTAAGTATGGTAGTAACGTTTTTTTGCCCTTTCACCAAAGGAACGGGAGCAACAGCCCAACTGAGGAGTTTACCGAGGCGAATGGAAAAAATATCTTCGCTGGCGATAGGGTAGGCGTATTCTTTCAGCGGGAGAAGGATGACGAAGTGATCCAACGCCGTCTGATGGTTGGCTAAAATGAGATAAGGTTTGCCCTCCGTGTCGAAGGGCGTGAAAGTCAATCCATAGTGTTTTTTTAAATAATTGCCTATCGGCTTTTTCACCATTTTAAAAATACGGTTATGCCGTTTTTTAACCCAATTTTTCATAATCTTCATTATAGCACGACTTCTTTGAAAAGAAGATTGAATAATTACCGAAATTTGCTGAATTTTATTATATATTTAAATATTTGCAGTTGAAAACGCCCGTTTTTTTCGGGCGTATTCAAAAAGTACTGACGTATGTAACGGATATATATAATATTGAAAAGCAAAAGCGCCGTTAAAAACGGCATTTTTCATCGATAAATTTTTCAAGCTCTGTTATAACTGCGTCGGTTCTGGCGATAAATTCGTTCGTCTTTTTCACAAATTCGTCGTCTTTACCGATTAAAGTTTTAAGATTGATTTGCAGATTGTAGATACTGCAACGCATTGCCGTCGCTAACATACGGCAGGCAATAAATGCGTCGGAAACAACCGACCTGTCTCCTTGTTCTACCGCAATTTTTGCAAAGTCGACAAGAGCCATGCATGAGAGGAGGGTTTGTTTCGGCGGTTCGCAAGCGTTTTTGGTGG
This sequence comes from Clostridiales bacterium, assembly GCA_004558105.1. Classification (GTDB taxonomy): domain Bacteria; phylum Bacillota; class Clostridia; order Christensenellales; family CAG-314; genus SFEB01. Next base: position 692 of record SFEB01000025.1, on the reverse strand, counting down.
CGTTAACGATTGCTACCGAACGCGCCTGTTTTTCTTCGTCGGTAGTTTTGGGCATTTTATAACATTCCATCAGTGCGTTAAACGCAACCGCGTCCGCATCGGCGGCTTTCATAAGTTTTTCCTGGTGCATTACCGCAACGAGCATGCACTTGACAAGGTCGCGATTGACCGAATTTGATTTATCTGAAAGATTTTTTTTAGTAGTTATATTTGATACCATCGAAAGTAATCCCGCCGCCTGAGCCGCGTTGATTGCAACAACCGCACCGCCGCCGGGAGTGGGTGCGGAAGAGTTTAAAAGGTGTAAAAAATCGTTAATAGTCAGTTCGCCGAACATATCGTTCCTCCGTGCCTATAAATTCTACCAAAACACGCGAAAGTTGTCAATAAAATAAGGTAAAAAGAAAAAGGCGGAAGAGCAAACGGATAGTTTTTTCGGCAGAGGTTACTTTGGCGCGACGTATCAGACTCTTAAAGTCGTAAAAAATCGTTTTATAGAAAAAAAATCAAAAAAAAAGAAAAAAAATTCAAAAAAACGGTTGACAAGAAAAGTAGTGTGTGTTAAGATATGTAGGCTGTCGGTTGAGACAGCGTTGAAGCTTGAAAAGAGAATAGACAAACAAGCAAGAAAAAACACACAAGTCAATTTTTAGATTTTTGCCAGCGGTTGAGAAAAGTCAACTGTAAAGGAA
>SFEB01000088.1 GCA_004558105.1 Clostridiales bacterium | reverse complement strand
GGAGTCTTTCTTCGGCAGTTTTAAGCGAGAAGCATTATATCGCTACCGTTTCAAAACGGAAAAAGATTTTTTTGAAGGTGTCGCAACATATATACACTTTTATAACAACAAAAGACCGCACTCTGTTTTTATGAACCGGACACCGGATAAATTCGAAGCCAAATACTTCAATAACAATCATAAAAAAACGAATTTTGAAACCGAACATTAACGGTTCAAAAAAATAATGTCCGAGCGTTCTTACAGTAATTCCGGTATTTTTTGCAATTAAACGTTCAGTTTGAAACACATCCTTAAACAGGGCTTTTTATCAGAAATAACCTGCGTTTTCGCATATAAAAAGACCTTGAAACCGAACAATTAAAGTTCATATTTCAAGGTCTGTTCACCGCCACCTTTTTACAGGTCATATTAAACCGTTTTCACACGACTTACGGTTTTTTGTAACCGCATTTGGGGCAAACGCCGTTTTCGTCGAGCGTGATTCCGCAGAGCGGGCAACGGCTTAAACTCAGGCGCGAAGGAAATTCTTCCGAAGCCGCGTTGACGCCGCTGGTAAAGGTAAGTTTTACGATATTGAGTTTGTCTTTCAAAAGGTCGTAAACGATTTTTATCATACCTTCCACCGTCATCGTTTCTTTGGTAACGACGAGACGGCAATCGGGATACGCTGTGGCGAGTTCGGTGCTGAACGCAGGTCCTTTCATAACGTTTGTGGGCGCACCGTCCTTTATTCCCTGTTTTTCGTATACCGCTAAAATCGCGGGAAGAAGCGGGTCGTCTTTGCGAAGAACGAGCGCGTGGTCGAAGTTTTTAAGGACGTCCCAGGCGGTCTTCTGTATTTCGTTGCAGGGGAAAACCATATTGACGCCCGCGTTGACGGAGTCTTCCACTTCTATGGTAAGAGTCCCCGTGTGTCCGTGAAGATACTGCGCTTCACCCTTAAATCCGTAAAAACGGTGTGCATACTGTAAATCGAGTTTGGTAATACTTCTCATATATATACTCCTTTAATATTTTTTCTGCGGATATGCTCCGCAATTGTTTCAGGTAACCGGTTCAAAATCCGCCGCGCCGTGTTTACACCACGGGCATACGAAGTCAGGCGGCAGCGTTTCGCCTTCGTAAACGTATCCGCATATCTTGCATATAAACCCCTTCGCCGCCTTGGGTGCGGGTTTGGGTTTGACGTTTTTATGGTAATAAGAATAGGTCATTGTTTCGCCTTTTGAAAGATTAGCCGCTTCTTCTACCGAACATATAAACGTGATATGCGTGCCTGAATCGATTTTCTCTTCCACCGCGAGAGAGAAAAACGAATTGACGTTTTCCGAAAGCACGACTAAACCGTTCGCGCTGCGTTTAAGATTTTCTCCGCCGAATTTGTCGGCGGTTCTGCCGCTTTTAAAACCGAATCTTTCAAAAGTGGAAAAGGGTGCGCTTTCCGTAAGACAGTTGACGTTCAGAACGCCCGTTTTAACAATCGTTTCGCACGTATAATTCTGTTTGTTTACGGTTACCGCCACTTTAAGCGGAGACGCCGTAATCTGAACCACCGTATTGACTATGCAGCCGTTATCCTTTTCCCCGTCGTTGGTGGTAACGACGTATAAGCCGTAACTTATATTGAAAAGCGCGCTTGCGTCTACGCCGACGGATTTTACGTTATCGTTATTCATATCGGTACCCATCAATAATTTTCGGCGCGGACTTCGAAGTAACTCTGAGGATGATTGCAGGTTGGGCATACTTCGGGCGCTTTCTTGCCGACGACTATATGTCCGCAGTTTCTGCATTCCCACACTTTAACTTCGCTCTTTGCGAATACTTCCGCCGTTTTTACGTTTTTAAGCAGCGCGCGGTATCTTTCTTCGTGCGATTTTTCGATAGCCGCTACGAGACGGAATTTTGCGGCAAGGTCGTGGAAGCCTTCTTCTTCGGCGGTTTTGGCAAATCCGTCGTACATATCCGTCCATTCGTAATTTTCGCCCGCTGCGGCGGCGCAGAGATTTTCGGCGGTGTCGCCTATTCCGTTTAATTCTTTGAACCACATTTTGGCGTGCTCTTTCTCGTTTTCGGCGGTCTTAAGGAAAAGCGACGAAATCTGTTCGTAACCTTCTTTCTTCGCTACCGAAGCAAAATAGGTGTACTTGTTTCTCGCCTGACTCTCCCCGGCGAACGCCGCTTCGAGATTTTTCTCGGTCCTGGTGCCTTCGTATCTGTTTTTCTTAGGTGCGCATTCGTTTTCGTTTACTTTGCAGTTGCAATCAGCCATTTTTTATTCTCCATAAAATTTTTTATTTTTCGTCCGCTTTTTCCGCCCCTTTTTCCTGACAATCGGGGCATACCCCGCGGAACATAAGGTCATATCCGTTAATTATAAATCCGTGCGTATTGCGTACGTTTTCCTGAATTTCGCCCATATACGGCATATCCACGTCGAACAGTTTGCCGCACTTGTCGCAGCGGACGTGATAATGCTTTTCCACTATATGGTCGAACCTGTCCGCCCCGCCGGAGTTGTTTATCTTTCTTATCTCTCCGCTATCCGAAAGGTCTTTGAGATTTCTGTAAACCGTAGTGCGGCTGACGCTCGGATGCTCTTTAGACACTTCTTCATATACTTCTTCAACCGTGGCGTGGCAATGAAGGCTGTTGACCGCTTCGAGCGTTAACTTTCTTTGAATGGTGCTCCTTTTCATTTGTCGTC
>SFEB01000024.1 GCA_004558105.1 Clostridiales bacterium | reverse complement strand
TTACGCGAAAAAAACTGACCTTCGTCGGTTCTAAAACGACGATAAAATCGGTGCGCGGCGTGGGATACGAACTGAGGTACGAGAATGTTTAAACAGACGCGGTTAAAAATCGTCATCGCGATAATAGCACTGTTGGTTTGCATCTTTGCAGGGTCGATAACGGCTATATGCGGAGTAGGTTATTCCGCCGCAAATAAGAGAAGTTTCGAGTTGCTCAACGATTATACCGAAAACTACCAACTCACACCGTCCGACTTTACCGGGGACGAAAATCCCGGGGGTGAGGACGGAGATTCGTCCGAAAAGCCCAACGAAACGCCGGTATTCAGACTTTCCACCTTTTATTCGGTTGCTTTAGACGACAACGGCAACGTTCTTAAGATTGAAAACAGCGGTGAGTTGTACAACGATTCCGAGTTGTCTTTAAAAGCCAAAGAAATTTTAGCGGAAGAAAATCGTAAGACGGAAGGAAAAGACGGAGGACTCGTTTACGTCGTATCGGACAAGGGAAGTTATACCCTCGTAGCCTTTAAAGACGTTACCGTCTTTAACGACGTAATAAAGATTTTCGTAAAAATTGCCGTCACATTCGGTTGCGCGACGTTGCTCGTTCTTTGCGTCGTTTCCTTCTTTGTTGCCCGTTCCATCGTCAAGCCGCTGGAAGACAGTTATAAAAAACAGAAGCAGTTCGTTTCGGACGCCGGGCATGAGTTAAAGACTCCGCTTTCCGCCATCAACGTCAACGCCGACATGCTGGCGCGAGAAATAGGCGACAACAAATGGCTGTCCAACATACAGTACGAAAACGCTCGTATGAACGAACTCGTTCAGCAACTTCTTATCCTTGCGCGTATGGAAAAAATCAGTATGCCCAAAGAAAAACTTGATTTCAGCCGTCTGACGGCGGGAGAAGTCCTGCCCCTCGAAAGCGTCGCGTACGAAAAGAATATAACGATAAAAACCGAGATAGAAGAGGCGCTATTTGTCTACGGCAACTCGGCACAATTGAAACAACTCGTTTCCATTCTTCTGGATAACGCCGTGCAGTATTCTACCGGCAACGAAGTTTCGCTGACGGTAAGCAAGGAACGGCGTTCCGTGAGACTAACGGTAATAAACGACGGTAAAGCGCTGGAACCCGGCCACAAACGTAATATTTTCGAGCGGTTTTACCGTGTCGACGACTCTCATGACAACAGCGACGGGCATTACGGTCTGGGACTTGCCATTGCCAAAGCGATAGTTACCGCACACGACGGAAAGATAGGCGTGGATTGCTTTGACGGGAAAGTGTGTTTCACCGTTACTTTGCCGTCGGTAAAATAAAAAAAATTGAAAATTATAATAATTTTAATAAATTTTCAATGTTCCTGAAATATAATCGGAGCGTAGAAAAGATACAAAATGCTTTTTACCGTATGCGTCGGCGAGAAAGCCACGCGATCCTTATTTGCACAACCATCGGTTGATCAATTTCCATCGATTTAACGGTAAACCCTTCCTTCATCCGCGATGGAAAAAACGATAATCGGTTTGTGTTTCTCTCCTTAAAAAGACACCCGAAAGGGTGTCTTTGCATTACAAAAAAAGCACCCGTAAGGGTGCGTTTTTCGTAATTTTACAAGTGGTATTTCATTGCTTCGATTTTGTCTTCTTCGTACATGAGAAGTTCTCTTGCGAGTGCGAGAGTGTCGGGGTTGACGTCCGGCGTATGGCGAAGCGTTTTGCCCAGGTCTATCATTCCCATCGTACTGCCGAGTATCATGAGTTCTGCGATTTTACCGATGCTGTTGTCGGACATGAGTTTCATTTTGATGTTGGCTTTGGCAAAAAACTGACCAAATCCGTCGTGGCTGTCGAGAATGATATCCACGGAATTGGCAAGTTCGTCCGCACGGTTGACAAAATCGCCGTATTTGACGACTTGTTCTTTTAAGATATCGGCAAATTTCTTGTTGTCGACGTATTCTATGACCGTTTCGGTTGCGCGCCTGGACATTTCGGCATTGTTTTTAATGCTTTCAAGCACCTTGACGGTGTTTACGAAGTCTGTACACTCTTTCTGGTGATTGCACCAACAACTTTGTTCGGTCGCCTTTTCGTTTTCTTTATTGGTTTCGTTTGAAGAGACGTCGCTTTGATTATCTCGTATAGTCATGTTTATCCTCCGAATTGTCTTGACAGCCGCAGGAGCTTTTTTGATTCCGTTTGTTTTGCTTTTTGGTTTCGCCACAGTCGCACTCGTCGCTGCAAGCGTTGGTTTCGTCGCAAACGCAATCGCTTCCGCATTCGCAGTCGTTACCGCAGTCGCATATATCGGAATTGACGTAATCTTTATCTGTGTTTCCCGCCGTGTATTGATGATCGCCGGCAAAACGAGGAGCGGTGTTGTAGTTGACGTGGGATTCCGTATCCACGAAAGGTTCGACGGGAGCGGTGTTTTCAAACGCGTCACGATTAACGTCGAGTTTACCGTGCATCGAGTCGGTACGAGAGTAGTCGGTAGTACTGCCGTTGTTTTGAGACGGATTGAAAACGTTATTTGAATTGATTTTTTCGTTCTGCGCCGTCTGCTTTTGGTAGTTTTCTACTTGTTGGTCGTCGGACGTGTATGGATCGGAATAATTAAACCATTGGTTTCTGCACGTCTCGGGATGGGCGTAGTACGCGTGATCTATTTCTCGTGAATTGAGCTGTTGAGCGTACTTATCGTTTTTTTCGCCTCTGATGTTTTGATTTTTGTCGTTATTCATAGTAAAGTCTCCTTTTTTGATGGTTTTAGCTTAGTATCTGCAAAAAATTCGTAAAAATACAAAAGGTTGTTGAAAAATATTTGACAAAATGTACGAATTGTGGTAAAGTACTCTGCGAGCCGCTTGAAGAAGGTTAAAGAGCTTTACGCCACCTTGCTTCAGCGAGACTGGTTAGAGGAGGTAACGTATGTACGCAATCGTTGTCACGGGTGGCAAACAGTATAAAGTCACCAAGGATCAGATTTTGTCGGTAGAAAAACTCAATGCGCAAGTAGGCGAGAAGGTCGCTTTGGACGCTATTCTGGTTGCCGATGAAAATACGGTCAAGACGGGAGACCAAGCTAAGGCTGTTTCCGTCACGGTGGAAGTTGTTGAACATGGTAAGGGTGCAAAACTTAACATTTTCACCTACAAAGCCAAGAAAAACATCCGCAAAAGACAAGGTCACAGACAACCCTATACGAAACTTAAAATAGTTGAGATAAAATAGGACTGTCATGACGGACGTTAAAATCACTAAAAAAGACGGCAGTATCGTCAGCGTCGTGTGCGACGGGCATACGGGGTATGGCGTAGAGGGAGAAGATATCGTTTGCGCGGCGCTGTCCAGCATCGTACAAACCGCTTTACTCGGACTGCTGACCGTTGTCGGAGTCAACGTAAGGTATAAAGTTGACGAGGCGAGAGGGTATCTGGAAATTTCTTTCGAACAAGAGTTGTCGCGGGACGAGCGCCACGATTGCGACGTTATTCTCAACACTATGTTGTGCGGAGTGAGCGACCTGAGAGAGAGTTTTTCCGATTTCATTAGTTTGGAGGTCAAAGATGTTTATTAATATTCAATTGTTCGCCCATAAAAAAGGTATGGGTAGTTCTAAGAACGGTAGAGATAGTGCAAGCCAAAGACTCGGAGCCAAGCGTGCGGACGGTCAATTCGTTTTGGCAGGCAATATTTTAGTTCGTCAACGCGGCACTGCCATGCATCCGGGCAACAACGTAGGTATCGGCAAAGACGATACGTTGTACGCTCTGATTGACGGCATCGTCAAGTTTGAACGCAAAGGCAAGAAGGATAAACAAGTCAGCGTTTACCCCGAAGCTTAAAAGGACTTTATTGCGAGCGGTCGTCGGACGACTGCTCGTTTTTTATTACGTAAAAACGGCAAAACGAATGAAAAGAGGCGAAAAGGCATGTCAACTTTTTTTATCGACGGTAAATTTTTCAATCCCACCGACACTTTCGAATGCGGTCAGATTTTTCGTTATAAAAAGTCGGCGGAAGGGGACTACACGGTAGCCAGCCGCGACAAGTTTGCAGTCGTGAAAAAATCGGAATGCGGCTATTCTGTTAATACGGACGACGAAGAGTATTTTAAAAACTTTTTCGATTTAACCGCCGACTACGGCAAAATTATCGAAGAACTGTCGTGTAAAAAAGAGGTAATGAAACGCGCGACCGCTTTTGGCAGCGGTATCCGTATATTAAGACAGGATTTGTACGAAACGATAATTTCGTTTATAATTTCCGCAAACAACAATATTAAGCGTATTCAGCTCATTATCGAAAGACTTTGTGCCGCGCTCGGCAAAAAAACGGAATACGGTTTTGCTTTTCCCGAACCGAAAGTTATGGCAGGCAAAGACGAAGGGTTTTTCGCGAGTATAGGCGCGGGCTACAGAGCGGCGTACCTTGCCGAGACGGCTAAAAAACTGTACGACGATTTTGATTTTGACGAGTTGAAAAACTCCGACACTGCGACGGCAAGAAAAATTCTGTTGTCGTTGAAGGGTATAGGACCGAAGGTTGCCGATTGTATTTTGCTGTTCGGAATGCACCGCGGCGACGTTTTCCCCGTGGATACATGGATAAAAAAGGTGTACCATGCGGAATTCGAGACCGGGCTTGCGGATAACAAAATTTCAGACTACTTCGTCGATTTGTTCGGGAAAAATGCGGGTATTGCGCAACAATATTTATTTTATTTTTTTAGAATTATAGACAAATAGGTTTTTTTGGTGTATAATACCATTGTTTTTTGGAGGTATTTATGGAAAACGACAAAAACATTGCGCTGTTTATTGACCTTGATAACTGCAATATCAATACTATGTATTTTGATAACGCCATCGAAGAACTTAAAACAAGGGGCAATATAGTTTACGGCAAGGTTTACGGCGTTTCCGATCGCAAGCACGTCGCCATTATCTCCCGCGCAAACAGTTACGGCTTTGACACGACAACGCCGATGCGCGTAAAAAAACGCGGTTCCAAAGTCTTTGATACTCGTATTTTTGTCGACGTAATGGACGTCGTTTATACTCAGAATATTGACGCCGTGTGCGTCATAGCCGCGCCTGCGGATATGGTTTATCTGTATTCTAAACTTCACCGCAAGGGTATTTCGGTCATCGCTCTGGACAACGCCGACGAGGAATCGAGAGAGTTTATCGACGACGTTATCGATATCGGGCTTGTGGACGTTATCAAACCCCAGAGAAAGTCTGCCGGTAAAAACATGGTAGGCGATATGATTCTTCCTGCCGACAAGAGGGGGGCGGAAACGGACGGTTCCGAAGATTCCGAGAGTTTGCTCATTGACGAAATTCAACAATTGTTGGACAACGCCGTTAAAAACAATTAGTTAAAAACAATTAAAATTGCGTATTTATTCCGTCGCGTACAGCGGCGGTTTTTTTTGCAAAAATACTTTTTATTTCGCCCGCATATACTTAGCGAGGTGAAATATGCAAAGGGGTAACAAAGAATATACCGAGCAGGATTTGTCTTTTAACGCTCTCGTCAAACTCCGTTGTGTTTTATACGGCGACGACGCCGTCGTTATCGAAGGTCACAAAGGTCTAAAATCTTTTTCTTCGGAGAAAATAGTATTTAAAGCGACGGCAAACCGCTTGTTTTTCGTAAGCGGAAAAAATCTTATTCTCAACCGTTTTTCACGCGGGTACGCCCTCGTGGTCGGCATAATAGCGGAGGTGGGATATGAGTCTGTCGTTTAAAACTCAAATACAGGTCGAAGGATTAAATCTCTGTCGCGCCGTGTGCGAATTGGAGAACCTCGGTTTCGAACTGTCCGACATACGGTTTTTGGATAAAAAACGCATAACTTTTTGCGTAAAAAGCAAAGAATGTGCCAAGGTAGTTGCCTATCTGAAAAAAAAGTGGTATAATACTGAGATAATAGGTGAAGTGGGTTTGTCCAAAATTTTTAAAGCCTTTAAACGGCGGGCAATCGCTTTTTCGCTTATAGCGGTCGCTATTCTGGCGGCGGTTATTCTGAGTAGTACATGCCTGGAAATCGAAATAAACGCTCCCGAAGTCCTGACGTCGGATATCGTTGCGGCGCTGGAAAAAATCGGGGTAAAAAAGGGCTGCAATATGCGTTCCGTTGACTTGGACGAAACGGAAAACGCTCTCTGCGTCTCTTTGCCGGACGTCAAGTACGCTTTTGCGGAAAAGAAGGGAAGCAAACTTTTTATTACCGTAGAAACGCTATCCACCGCCCCGCAGCCTGACGACTTAACGACGCCGAGAGATATAGTTGCTTCCTGCGACGGAGTCGTGACGAGAATACTCGTTCTTAACGGAACGCCGCTGGTCTCGGTCGGCGACGCGGTTAAAAAGGGACAAGTGCTGATACGGGGACAAAATACTTTCGCCGACGGCACCGAAGAAACGGCAACGGCAATGGGCGAAGTATGGGCGGAAACGACCTGCTCTCATTCCGTCAGATTTATGCCCACTACGATAGAAAGTACCCCCACGGGTAACGTATTAAGACGAAAAAGGTTGAAAATTTTCAACTATTTCACCCGATACGACAGGGAAATAGACTTTAAGGAGTACAGCACGCAAACCACGGTAAAAAAACTCTTTCCGCTCGGTATTACGGTGGAGTATCAGACGGTTTTCGAGACTAAAACCGTCGTGCGCGAAAACACTTTGGAAAGTTGTTACGAGAGACTAAAACTGCAAGCCTACGAAGGGCTGAAAGCGGCAACGGGTAGCAACGAATTACAAGAAATCGTTTATTCTACCGATACGGTGGGGAATGATACGTTCGTAACGGCAAAAGCGAAGATAATTAAAAACGTAGCAATCGGAGGTTAATTTGGCAAACGTTGTAAAAAAAATAGAAACGCCGGACTTTGACGTTCTTATCAAACTGTTCGGTCCGTACGACGAAAACGTCAACGAGATTAAAAGAAAACTGAACGTGGACGTACTCAACGTCAAGGGAGAACTTTGTTTTTCCGGCGACGAAAAGGACGTGGAACTTGCCGGACAAGTAGTAAGAAAAATTATCGAGTTTATCAACAAAGAAGACGCAATAGATATAGGACGGGTGACGTATTTGTGCGATTGCGCCCGTGACGGAAGACTTGACGAAGTCGATCAACTGCTCAACGACGTCGTGGCGGTCACTACCCGCGGAAAGCTTATCAAGTCTAAAACGGTCGGGCAGAAGAAGTACGTGGAGGCGATAAAAAAGAGTATCGTCACCATCGCCGTAGGTCCTGCGGGTACGGGTAAAACCTATCTTGCCGTAGCGCTTGCCGCTTCTGCTTACAAGGCAAAACAGATTGATAAAATCATTTTGACGCGGCCTGCCGTCGAGGCGGGAGAAAAACTCGGTTTTTTGCCGGGCGATCTGCAGGAAAAAGTCAATCCGTATCTTCGTCCGCTTTACGACGGACTTCAGGAGATGTTCGGGCTTGAGAGTTATCAAAAACTGATAGAACGCGGAGCGATAGAGGTTGCGCCGCTTGCGTATATGCGCGGACGCACGTTGTCCAACGCTTTTATCATTCTTGACGAAGCGCAAAACACCACGCGCGAGCAAATGAAAATGTTTTTGACGCGTCTGGGCGAAAACAGCCGCATGGTGGTGACGGGCGACCTCACGCAGACCGACCTGCCGGAAGGGAAAAAGAGCGGTTTACGCGAGGCTGTCGGTATTCTTAAGAATATCGAGGGAATATCGGTTACCGCGCTGACTGAAAAAGACGTCGTTCGTCATCCGCTCGTTCAGGCAATAGTAAAGGCTTACGAGAGGAGCGAAAAAACGGATAGAAACTAAAAAAACAAAGGAGTAAAGATGAAAACAGAAGTAAATTCTAAACAAAAACTGCAAATTGCCCTGCTGACGGTAGTGACTTATATCGTCATGCTGGTTTTTTTGCTGTTTACAGTGCTGAAAAACGCGTATAAGAATGGGCAGTGGATACCGATAACGGCGTACTGCGCTCTTATCGCCGTGTTTTTCGTTTTTTTCGTCATATTCTTTTTTAAGGCGGAAGGCAAAAAGAAAAACTGCGTAAGAAAAGTGGGTGCGATATACACGGTGTTCGTCATCAGTTACGTGGTTATGCATTTTACGATAAAAATCAATTACTGTTTTGCGCCTCTGGCAATGTGCATACTTATTCTGACGCAGTTGGTGGGCATTAAAATCGCCGCTTACGTCAATATATCGCAACTGTTGATATTTTTTATCTCGCACTACGTTTTCGAAACGTCGATAACTCAGTTGGAAGCGTTGGTCTGCTTGTTTTTGGGACTTGCGACGATAACGGTTGTGATGTTCAGCGAAAAAAGCCACAAAGACAGACTGAGTTACCTGGTAACGGCGTTGAAGATAGCGGTAACGAGTATTTTGGTCGTAACGCTGTTCTACTTTATTTTCGACGGTATAACCGCAGAATTCAGTTGGTTGACTTATACCCGCGACGCATGTATGTCGTGTCTGGGCGGAATTTTCGATATAATGGCAATGTTTTTGCTGGTTCCGCTGCTGGAAAGAATATTTAATATTACCACCAACTTCCGTCTTGCGGAACTTGCCAACACAAATCACCCGTTGCTGGTAAGACTGCTTAAAGAAGCGCCGGGTACGTTCAGTCACAGCCTTACGGTTGCTAACTACGCCGAAGCATGCGCAATGGCGATAGGCGAAAACACGTATCTTGCCCGTGCGGCGGGCTGTTACCATGACATAGGCAAACTTCAGAACCCCGCATATTTCAGCGAAAATCAAGCCGACGGCTACAATCCTCACAACGAAATTGCACCCGAGATAAGCGTTTCTTTCTTAAAAAACCACGTCAGCTACGGCGTCAGCCTTGCAAAGGCTTACCGTTTGCCGCCGGAAATTGAAAGCGCGATAGTAGAACATCACGGCACTTTCGTAATGAAATTCTTTTATCTTAAAGCAAAAAAATACACCGAGGGCGAACTTTCCGTCGCTAATTACTGCTACGACGGACCTGCGCCGGTATCCAAGATAAACAGTATATTGATGATAGCCGACTCCTGCGAAGCGACTTTACGCGCCTTGTCGGTTTCGGATAAAAACGCGGCGGAAAAGGTAGTGGACGGTATCGTGTCGGAGCGTATGAGTTTCGGTCAATTTGACAACAGCGAGTTGTCGATGAAAGAAATAGACATAATTAAACAGACGATTATTTCTACTTACCTCGGCACAAAACACGAACGCGTCAAGTATCCCGAGTTAAAGATTTCTGCCGACAACGGCGGCACGGGCGGAGATAAAAACAATGCGAATTAATTTCAATAACGTGAATTTTTTTACACGGTTTACGATAAAAAAAGTTTTGAAAAAAGCCAACGGTTATCTTTCCCAACCCGATAACGTCGAGGTCAACGTGAGTTTCGTGACGTCGGAAGAGATACGTTCGCTCAACGCCGAGCAGCGCAATACCGACAGCGTAACCGACGTGTTGAGTTTTCCTTATCTTACCTTGTCGGCAGGTGAGAAGATAGGGGACGGGTACGCGGCTGATATTAATCCCGTAACGGGAAATTATATGCTGGGAGATATTATCGTATGCCCGGAGAGAGCGGCGGAGCAAGCCGAGCGATACGGTCACGGATTAAAGAGAGAAACGGCTTTTCTCGTTCTTCATGGCTTTTTGCATTTACTCGGCTACGACCACGTTGACGAACAACAGGAAAAACAAATGATGACGATAGCGGAGACCATACTGGATTCGCTTTCAGTCAAGAGGTGAAAATGAGTGAAAGTTTTAAATCGGGTTTTATAGCCGTAGTAGGCAGAGCCAACGCAGGTAAATCGACGTTGGTCAACGCTTTTGTCGGTCAAAAAATAAGCATAGTCAGTCCCAAACCGCAGACTACGCGTGAAAATATTCTCGGAATCTGGACGGACGAAACCTGCCAGATGATTTTCGTCGATACGCCGGGAGCGTTAAATCCGAAAACGCTTCTGGGCGACTTTATGGTGAGAAGTATAGAACAAGCGGTAGTGGACGTGGACTGTATTTTGTTGGTTATCGACGGGCATGACGGGATTAAACAAGCCGACTTCGACCTTATCGACAAGTACGGCAAGGCGGACGCGCCGTTGGTGGTTGCCGTCACCAAGACGGACATTTCTCAACCCGAAAAGATGATGGCTGAACTTGCAAAACTCAATAAATACGATTGTATCAGAGAGATTTTCGCCGTTTCGGCGCGCCGCAACAGAGGCGTGGAAGAATTAAAAACGCATCTTAAAAATTACCTCAACGACGACAGAGTTTACTTTGACGAGGATTACGTCACCGACAGACCGCAACGTTTTTTGGTCTGCGAGGAGATAAGGGAAAAAACTTTGCTGTGCTTAAACGAAGAAGTTCCGCATGGCATAGGCATCAGCCTTAACAAAATGACTTTCAACGAGGAGGAAGACCGTTGGGAAATAGACGCCGATATCATCGTTGAAAAGGCGTCGCACAAGTCCATCGTCCTCGGCAAAAAAGGCCGGATGATAAAATCCATCGGCATGGCGGCGCGCGAGAGTATTCAAAAAATGCTCGAAGCCCGCGTACGTCTCGACCTCTGGGTGAGAGTCAAAGAAGACTGGCGAAACAGCGAGCGCATGCTCAACGAGATAGGGTACAATAAAAAAGATTTAGATTAGTTTTTGGTCGTTCCGGTCGCCTTTTTTGCGGTATATTAACGGGGCTTATTGTTAAAAATAACCTTGGAGGCGGCAAGATGGACGAAAAGAAGTTAGTGTGGCAGATGTTTATCAAAACGGGCAACCCGTCGTACTACAGTTTATTTAAAAGGCTTTCGGAGGGAAACGATGACGCAATGCGTTAAGGCCATTTGTTTAAAAGCCGTCGATTACTTGGACAACGATAAAATGCTTTTGCTTTTCGGTGCGGAAAACGGGAAGTTTTCCGCCCGTATAAGAGGAGTGAGAAAAGCGGAGGCGAAACTTAAATTTTGCGCCCAACCCTTTTGTTTCGGCGAATACGAAGTGACGGAAAAGGGCGGCAGATACATAGTTACAAACTGTACCGAGATAGAAAGTTTTTCTTCCGTTTCCCGCGACGTCGACGCCTATTATTCGGCATGCGCCATGACGGAATTCTGTTCCGCCGTATTGCAGGAAAACCAGCCTAACGTGGAACTTTTTATTCAGCTTGCCCTTGCTCTTAAATACCTTACGGAAAAACAGCCCAAACTCGTTCTCATCAAGTTTTTGTTAGAAGGGCTTAAGTCGTCGGGGTTCGGATTGACCTTCGACAAATGCGATTCATGCGGCAGCGAAACCTTTTCGTCGTTGAGTTTAAACCTTACCGACGGCGGCGTGGCGTGCAACGACTGTATAGGCACGGGTGCGGTTTATCAGCTTACGGCGGCGGAAGTGAGTTGCCTTAACATGATAGATCAGACGCCGTACGAACGGCTGAACGTTCTTAAGTTCGAAAACCGCTATAACGGAATGCTCGCGGCGCTTTCGGCGTACGTGGAACATCTTATTAAGCGGATTAACAGTTTGAATTTCTTATTTTGACCTGAAAACGGCGAAAAAAGGCGGAATAAGAGGATATTAACGAAAAAAACACACTATTTTTTTGTAATAGTGTGTTTATTTTGTTGGCAAAATCGAAAAAATTTGGTAGAATAATTCAGTTAATAATTAATGTATTCTTTTAGGAGGAAGATACAGTGAAAAAGTACGTTTACATGTTTAGTGAAGGCAACGGCAAAATGAGAGAATTGTTGGGCGGCAAAGGAGCCAACCTTGCGGAGATGTACAATCTCGGCTTGCCGGTACCTTACGGTTTCACCATTTCTACCGAGGCCTGCACGCAATATTACGAAGACGGCAGACGCATCAACGACGATATACAGGCACAGATAATGGAGTATATCGACAAGTTGGAAGCACAAACAGGCAAAAAGTTCGGCGATAAAGAAAACCCCTTGTTGGTTTCCGTTCGTTCCGGCGCCCGTGCGTCTATGCCCGGCATGATGGACACAATCCTCAACCTCGGTCTTAACGAAGAAGTCGTAGAAACTCTTGCAACCAAATCCGGCAACCCCCGCTGGGCTTACGACTGTTATCGCAGATTTATTCAGATGTTTTCCGACGTCGTTATGGAAGTCGGTAAAAAATATTTTGAAAAACTCATCGATAAGATGAAGGAAGAAAAGGGCGTGACCTACGACGTAGACCTCACTGCCGAAGATCTTAAAACTCTTGCTAACCAATTTAAGGCAGAGTACAAAAAGCAACTCGGTAAAGATTTCCCCTCCGATCCCAAAGAACAACTTTTCGAAGCGGTAAAGGCTGTTTTCCGTTCTTGGGACAACCCCCGCGCAAATATTTACCGTATGGATCACGATATTCCGTATTCATGGGGTACGGCAGTCAACGTTCAGATGATGGCGTTCGGCAACATGGGCGACGATTGCGGCACGGGCGTTGCTTTTACCCGCAACCCCGCCACCGGCGAGAAAGGTCTTATGGGTGAATTTTTGATGAACGCCCAGGGCGAAGACGTCGTCGCAGGCGTACGTACGCCGATGCCCATTTCCAAGATGGCAGAAGTTCTTCCCGACGTTTATAACCAATTTTTAGAGGTTTGCAAAACTTTGGAAAATCACTACCGCGATATGCAGGATATGGAATTTACCATCGAAAAAGGCAAACTCTTTATGCTTCAGACCCGTAACGGCAAACGCACGGCGGCTGCCGCTATCAAGATTGCTTGCGACCTTATCGACGAAGGTATGATTACCGAGCAGGAAGCGTTGATGCAAATCGACGCCAAGTCTCTGGACATGTTACTGCACCCGCAGTTTGACGTAGCCGACCTTAAAGACGCAGACAAAAACAACGTTGTCGGCAAAGGTATAGCGGCTTCTCCGGGTGCGGCGGCAGGTACCGTCGTATTTACGGCTGAGGACGCAGTAAAAGAAGGCAAGAAAGGCAAGAAAGTCGTTCTCGTTCGTCTGGAAACGTCCCCCGAAGATATCGAAGGCATGAAATTTGCCCAAGGTATCCTTACCGTTCGCGGCGGTCAGACGTCTCACGCGGCGGTTGTTGCCCGCGGAATGGGCACTTGCTGTGTTTCCGGTTGCGGCGAGATAAAGATGGATGAAGAAAACAAGCAATTTACCCTCGCAGGTAAAGTTTATAAAGAAGGCAGCGAAATTTCTCTCGACGGTTCTACCGGTAAGATTTACGACAGAATCGTTAAGACGGTTCCCGCCGATCCCAACAGCGGATATTTCGGCAGAATCATGGATCTGGCAGATAAATACAAGGCGTTGAAAGTTCGTACTAACGCCGATACGCCCAAAGACGCCAGACAGGCGGTTGCTTTCGGCGCTCAGGGTATCGGTCTCTGCCGTACGGAACACATGTTCTTCGAACCGGACAGAATCGGTGCGTTCAGAGAGATGATTTGCTCCGACACCAAAGAAGAGAGAGAAGTTGCTCTCGCCAAGATCGAACCGATGCAACAGGCAGATTTCGAAGGTTTGTTCGAAGCCCTTCAAGGTTACCCCGTTACCATTCGTTTCCTGGATCCACCGCTCCATGAATTCGTTCCGACCGAAGAAGAAGACATCAAAGCTTTGGCAAAGACTCAAGGCAAGACGGTCGCGCAGATCAAGCAAATTATTTCCGATTTGCACGAATTCAACCCCATGATGGGACACCGCGGATGCCGTCTGACGGTCACCTATCCGGAAATTGCCGTGATGCAGACTAAAGCCGTTATCAAAGCGGCTATCGCAGTACAAAAGAAACACAGCGAATGGAGCATTGTTCCTGAAATTATGATTCCGTTGGTCGGCGAACTTAAAGAATTCAAATTCGTAAAAGACATCGTCGTAAAGACGGCTGACGAAGTTATTGCTCAATCGGGCATTAATCTTAAGTACGAAGTCGGCACGATGATTGAAATTCCGCGTGCTTGCCTGACGGCTGACGAAGTTGCCAGCGAGGCAGAATTCTTCTGCTTCGGCACCAACGACCTGACTCAGATGACCTTTGGTTTCTCCCGTGACGACGCAAGCAAATTCCTGCCTTCGTACTATGCAACCAAGATTTTCGAATCCGATCCGTTTGCGAGACTCGATACGACGGGCGTCGGCAAACTCATGGATATGGCGGTCAAGTACGGCAAACAAACGAGACCGAGCATTCACATCGGTATTTGCGGCGAACACGGCGGCGATCCTTCGTCCATCGAATTCTGCCACAAGATTGGTTTGAATTACGTTTCTTGTTCTCCGTACCGTGTACCCATCGCACGTCTTGCGGCAGCACAGGCTAATATCCGTAATCCGAGGGCGACCAAATAAGGTCAAAAACGGCTTAAAAACTCATATTTTATACTAAAACAGGCCAAAAGCAGTCATTCTTGAGAAAGAGCGACTGCTTTTTTTCTCCTCCATGTCTCGCAAAAACCGAAAAAAAGACCTCAAAATCGGGGGTGGCCAATAAAAATGAACACTTTCCCGTATCTACGGATATAGGTAAAAGAGGGCGATAAAATGGAGTGTTTTTATGGTAAAATATAAGTTAATTATCGAATACTATCAAAAAGGTAACAACAATAGTCAAATTGCAACGCTTTGCGATTGCTCTCGAACTGTTGTGTGGGAAGTCTTAAATAGGTTTAATAAAATCGAAACTATATTTGCTGATATTCAAAGAATGAGCGAGGAAGAGTGGTGTGGTATAAAAAAAGTTGACATCTTATTCTCAAGGATTTCATGATAGAATCAAGAGAATAAGGAGGTACTCAAAATGGCACGTAAATATGACCATGAATACAAAGTACAGGCAGTTAAGTTAGCAAAAGAAATAGGTGGTGCTAAAGCTGCTAAAGAATTAGGTATCCCGGAGGGAACTATCCATACATGGCTGAAAGCAGTTAGAGCAGGCACATTGGATATTGGCGATGGTGCACATACTCCAGAAAGTGCGATGAGTCTTGCTGAGGAGCTTGCGATGCTCCGCAAACGCGTTAAGGATCAAGATAAAGAAATCCGGCGTCTGAAAGAGGAAAATGAATTTCTCGAGGAAGCAAGTGCTTTTTTCGCAGCCAGCCGTCGGAAGTCAGCAAGAACCAAAGAATGAAGTTCATTGCCATAAAAACGGAAGACGGCGTGATTAAGGGGAAACTCTCATTCTACTGCCGGATGCTCGGTGTCAGCCGCCAGGGTTTTTACAAATATCTTGCTATTAAAGATCGTCCCTGGAAATATCAGGATCTCGCTGATGCTATGAGAGCGATTAATTCTGAGGATGAATGCAATGATACCTATGGGCGTATTCGCATGTATCAGGCACTTCTCCTTAAGAATCTGGAAGGACTCAAAATCCCCAGTGAGCGAACTGTCTACAGGGTTATGGATGAAATAGGCCTTAGCCATCGGCCAAAGCGTAAGCCAAATGGTATTACCAGAGCTGATCGGGAAGCGCGTAAATCGGATGATCTTCTGAAGCGAGATTTCAAATCCAATAAGCCACTTGAAAAATGTGTAACTGACATCACAGAGATCAAGGCTAAAGATGGAAAACTGTATGTTTCAGCTATCTTTGACTGCTTTGATTCCAGTGTCCTTGGTCTGGCGATGGAAACCAACATGAAAGCAACTTTGTGTGAGCATACCCTGGATAATGCCTATCTTGCATATCCTAATCTGCGAGGCGCCATTTTACACTCTGACAGAGGAACACAATATACCAGTGAAACCTATCGTAAGGCTCTGGCAAAATACGGTATTATTCAAAGCATGAACAGTGCTGGTGGCAGGTGCCATGATAATGCCCGATGTGAAAGCATGTGGGCCAGAATGAAAAGCGAGCTTCTCTATGACCGCTACAATACGG
>SFEB01000023.1 GCA_004558105.1 Clostridiales bacterium | reverse complement strand
CGCCATTTTCAGAGGTATTAAGTTTATTCTTCTTTTTAAAGAGAGATTTTCTCAAACCCGACGGATTTTCGACGCCCTTGATAAGGCGCAAGATGTTTCCTCTGTGCGCGTACACGACGAGACACCATATCAGCGCAACAATAATCAGGATAGGAACCGACACTTCATGCATCACAAAAGCGTGTTCGTCAAAGCCCAATATCAGGTACATTGCATGATACGACAGTTCTAACGTGACGTAAAGCAAAGCAAAAACCGACATTCTGTCCCAGATAAGCAAAACGACGAGTCCGATCGCAAGGATAATCAATGTAGGAATGGGTTGCAAAACCAAAAATACGCCGACGGAAGTTGCAAAACCTTTGCCGCCTCTGAACTTCATAAACACGGGAAAAACATGTCCTATCGTTACGCAAAAAGCACAAAAATACATGGCAAACCGATAGGTCAATATCACACATCCCATAGCCTTAAATATGAAATGCGCCGCTATCACAGGCACGACGCCCTTTACGACGTCGCAAATCAACGTTATTGCACCGATTTTCATGCCGAACACACGCAGCATGTTGGTAGTGCCGGGATTTTTACTGCCCTGTTGTCTTATATCCTGATGTTTGAATTTCTTACTTATGATGACGGCAGAGTTTATGTTGCCAAACAAATAACTCAATATGCCGGCAACTATCAACTGCCAAATTACGTCCGCTATTTTCACTTGTCGTCTCCTCCGCCTCTAACTATCAATTTCATAGGTGTTCCGTCAAGACAAAACGCCTTGCGCAAGTAGTTTTCCAAATATCTGCGATAAGAAAAATGCATCAGTTCCTCGTCGTTGACAAACAAAACGAAAGTCGGCGGGTTGGTGGACGGCTGAGTTGCAAACTTGATTTTTAAATGTCTGCCGCTCTTGCTCGGAGGCTCGACTGCCGCAACGGCGTCGGCAATGACTTCGTTGAGCAAACCCGTCGTCGCCCTGAAAGAAGATTTTTCGTAAACGTAATCAGCCATTTCGAGAAGTTTGTTGATGCGTTGCCCCGTTAACGCCGAAACGGTAACGTATTTGAAATAGTCCATGTAAGCCAGGTCGCATTTGAGCTTTTCCTTAAACTTTTCGACGGTAAAGGTATCTTTTTCTATCAAATCCCATTTATTTACAACGATAATACTCGGTTTACCTTCTTCATGGACGAACCCGGCGATTTTTACGTCCTGTTCCGTCAGGTTTTCGGTCGCATCGAACACGACGAAACATACGTCGGCGCGCCGTACCGCGTCGAAACTGCGCATCACCGAATATCTTTCCAACGTTTCGTCCTCTATACTGCGTTTGCGACGTATCCCCGCAGTGTCTATCAATACGTATTTTTTGCCGTCCAGTTCAAAGGGAGTATCGATAGAATCCCTCGTTGTACCGGCAATATCTGAAACTATCGTACGGTCATAACCTAAAATTTTATTCACAAGCGAAGATTTACCAGCATTCGGTTTACCGACTACCGCAATTTTCAACGCCTGACCGTCGGCTTGTTCATGGTCGTCGGGAAACGCTTTGACAACTTCGTCCAACAGGTCTCCTATCCCTTGCATGTGTTCTGCCGAAATAGGAAAAACGTCCAGTCCCAACGCATAGTAATCGCTTATATCGAAAGTTGAAAAATTGTCAACTTTATTGACGACCAAAAAAAGCGGTTTGTCGGTTTTGCGAAGCAGATGCGCCACTTCCTCATCCTCTGCCGTCAGTCCGTATTTGCCGTCGACGAAAAACAGGATAACGTTGGCAAGATCTACCGCTATCTCCACTTGTCTGTATATATGTCCTTGCATGACGTCGTCGCTTTTTAATTGTATTCCGCCCGTATCTACGAGGCAAAACTCTTTTCCCAACCATTCGGCGTCACCGTAAAGTCTGTCACGGGTTACGCCCGGTTCGTTGGAAACTATCGATATGCGACGACCGCAAACTTTATTGAAAAACGTTGATTTTCCTACGTTAGGTTTGCCGACTATTGCCACCAACGGTTTACTCATAAAAATCTCCTTTACATACTGCGGAAACGAAAGCAAAACCGTCGCAGTCCACCACTTCGACCTTGCATCCGATCGCCTTGGAAAATTCCTTTAAGGTCATACCGTCAAGAAAAACGTCCTGAGTCTCCCTCATCATGACTCTGGGTAACAGCACTGTGCCGTTGACCTTAGTCCCTTTGAGTTGCCGAGCCATATCCCTGCCGGTAAGCAAACCCGCAACCGTAACGGTATTGCCCAAAAAATTGTTTTCCAGAGTTTTAACTTCGATATTCAACTTCGGAAAACGCTCTTTAAGTCTGTCGCAAAGCAAGTTCATTGTGGGCGTTGCCGATACGCCGGTCAATACGGTAAAACTTCCGCTTTTCGGCTTTTTTGCCAATGGTAATGCGGCGTCGAATTCCGAAACTATTTTGGTTATCAGTCCGACACCGTTTTCAATCTGATCGTAATCGCCGTAAAAATCCGGTGAAGGTAACGCTGCCTCGGCACGCAGATACATTTCGTCTGAACAAAAAACAAAATGTTCTCCTTGCTTTTTAAAAACTTCTCCGTCAAAGGACTCGCAAACGTCCAATATTTCCCGAGCCTGAGATTTTGTGATAGGCGTCAGCGGATACAGACCTTCCCGATGTCCGGTCAGTCCTACAGGTACCACCGCAACAGATTTCACGAAAGGATAAAGACTATACAAATCCCTAATCGACTTGGCAAGAACGTCACCGTCGTTGATACCGCCGCAAACCACTATCTGCGTGTGCATAACTATACCGTGTTCGGCAAAATACCCGAGCAGAGGCATAATCGGTTCTGCCTTGTCGTTACCCAACAAAAAACGCCTGACCTTATGGTCCGTAGCATGCACGCTTACGTAAATAGGGCTGAATTTTTTATCGGCAATACGTTCTTTTTCACCTTCTCTCAGGTTGGTTAACGTGACGTAAGTACCCGACGCAAAAGACAATCTCCAGTCGTCGTCTTTGACGTAAAGCGTCTTTCTCTGGTTTTTTGGAAGTTGGTCTACGAAACAAAAGATACATTTATTTGCGCAACCGCGCGGAGTAAGATAGCAATAATCTTCAAAAGTCAAAGCAAGACTTTCGTAGTCTTCCTTCTCAACCTCGATATCCTTTTTCTCCTCACCGCGCAAAACGGTAAGAGTGAAACGCTCCTGACTGTCGTAATACTCGTAGTCCAGAATATCGACGAGAGGTTGACCGTTGACCGCCGTCAACACGTCCCCCTTCTTTATTCCCAGCTTTTCTCCTATTCCGTTTTTGTCGGCTTGCAAAACTCTTAACATCTTTTAATCCTTCGGTATTTGAAAAAACCCGCATTGAATTGCGGGTTAACAAGCAATTTATTTTACCTGTCTTACTTAATACGGTAAGACGTATCGGCGCTACCGCTCATGCCTTCGATAACAACGGACACAAGTTTTACAGAGTCTGTGGGAGCGTAATAAAGTTGCTCGCCGTCTGCCGTCTTCACGCCGCTGGTTGTGTTGATTTTTCTCATGACCGCCGCAAGAGCGCTGTCGAGACCGTTAACGAAATCATTGCCGAGTTGATCGTCTATAGCGACTTTCGTACCGGTCAGATAGGCGAATACCGCATAGTTGGAATTGCTTATCACCTTATCGGATCCGTAAGCATTGGACCACGTCATATAAAAAGCGGTACTCGCGGAATCAAAATAATTTTTCGTAGCCGTCTGAGCATCATGGTACATACCCAGGCAACCTATCTGATGCGTAGCGTTATCCGTTCCGTCTTTTCCGTTTACGTACCAGCCGTTAGCCTCAAACTCGCCCTTGATGGTATACTTCACCGTCTTCTTTTCGTACTCGCCGTCGCCGTTAATAATATAACGACCGAAAACGGTATAGTATTCGTTGGTATAATCGACAACCGTGTTATCGTAGAAACCGTCTTTGGCAAGAGCAATAAAGTTGTTAACCGTGACGGGAGCCTTGTCGAATAAAAGTTCGTATCTGAAAACGACGGTGTATTCGTGACTGTCTTTTACGAAATTGACGGTAATGAAAGCGGTGGGATTGACAAAACCGTCTTCCGTCTTTTCCAATCCCAATTTTTCACCGAGTTTGTTGATTTGATTTTCGCTCAAAAAATTGCCGTTTGCGCAACCCACGAAGGAAAGCGTCAAAACAAATGCTAAAACGATGAGTAATGAATTCTTAAGTAGTTTGTTCATATTTTACCTCTACAAGTGATTATTATATAGCAATAGCCGAATTTAATCAAGTATTTTTATAAAGTTTCTTTAAATCAATCGATAAAACGCCAGAGATTGATATCGAGTTTAAAATTCTGCTTGTTCAGATATGCAAGGCAACTGTTTTTCGGAAAGTTAAACCTCATCAACACGTTTGCCAGCAACTGTCTGTTTTGCTTGTATTTTTTATTTATCTGATTGGAGCCGTACTTGCCGTCGCCCAGCACCGCAAGTTTTTCATGCGCAAGATGCGCGCGTATCTGGTGCGTGCGCCCGGTTATAAGTTGTACTTCCAGCAGGGACAACTCGCCTTTGGATTCTAAAAGACGGTATCTCGTCTCTATGGGTAAATATCCCGGTTTAGGCTCGTTAGATATAATTGCAAGGCTCTTTTTAGCGTCCTTAAACAGAAAAGCTTTCAACGTTGCCGTTTGTTGCTTCGGGCGTCCGACGACTATGGCATGGTAATACTTGTCAACCAACTTTTCTTTAAAAGCCTTGTCTAGCTCCGCCTGAGCTTGTTGCGTCAAAGCAAAAATAACCAACCCCATAGTGTTGCGATCAAGACGGTGTACGGGATAAAGAGTTTTTTCCGCATTGGCAACCTCTATCCTCTCTTTTAATCCGTCCGGTCCTTCAACCTCTATGTTTGCGGGTTTGTTTACGACCATAACGTTTTTGTCTTCGTAAACGATTTCTATCTTATCCTTCTCTCTGTCCTTGATATAGATATAGATAACGTCGGTATCTTTTACGACGACGTCGGTATTGACTCGTTTTCCGTTTATCTTGACGCTTTTGTTTTCTATAATCTTTTTTATTTGGTAAAAACCCAAATCCGTCTGCTCCCGAATAAGGTCTGACAGTCTGGCGTTTTTACGCGAAACGATTTCTTTAAGCATTTTTTTAATATACCATAAAAAAGTTTTTTTTGCAATAAAAAAAGCCCGTCTTGGGCTAAAAAAAATAGATTTTTGTCTTTCTACTCGTCGTCCGGCGAAAAATCTTCGCATTCGTACGCCCCTTCGTCGGCGTCGGAGTAGGTTACGGGAGTGACTTTGCATATTTTTTTAGACGACCTGGAATAATCGGTAGAAGGTCCTCCGCTTGCCGTCAGTTGAACGAGCACTACGTCGTCGCCAATCTTGTGTATATTCTTCCACGGAACGAATATATCTTCCTTAGTGTTAAAAAGTTTTCTGTTTCCCGGCACTACTATGCCTAAAACCCGACAGGAATGCAGGCTGATAACGATATCGATAACTCTGCCCAAACGCTTGCCGTCAAAAATATTTACGACTTCCTTTTGTCTCAAATCGCAAAAAGATATATCCATAAGCGCACCTCTGTATATCTTTTATGCATTTCAAAACTTTTTTATGACTTTTTTCAGGAAAAATACGCTCTTATGCTTCCTATCGCGTTTTTTTCAAGTCTCGAAACCTGCGCTTGGGATATCCCTATTTCTACACTGACTTCGGTTTGCGTTTTGCCCTCAAAATACCGCTTTTTAAGTATTTTTCTTTCTCTTTCTTCCAGCCTGGATATCGCGTCGGCAAGACTGACGTTGTCTATCCATTTTTCTTCCGTATTCGTCTTATCGCTTATCTGGTCCATAAGCAACGTGGTGTCCTCTCCGTCCGAAAAAGCAGGCTCGTTGAGAGAAATCGGCTCGTTTATCGAATCCAGACAAAAAGCAACTTTAGATATCGGCATATTGAGACGTTCGGCGATTTTATCCAGTCCGACGTCCTCCTCGCCTTCGGCTTTTAACCTTTCCCTTGCAGTCAAAGCGAGATAAGCCACGTCCCTTATCCCCCTGCTTACTCTTATTCCGTTTGCCTCACGCAGATACCTGCGGATTTCGCCCACTATCATAGGCACTGCGTAGGTGGAAAAACGAACGTCCAGCGTCACGTCAAAATTGTCTATGGCTTTTACCAACCCCACGCAACCGATCTGAAAAATATCGTCGAGGTTGCCGACTCTCGGAACGTATCTGTGCAACACCGACAGCACGAGACGCATATTGCCCACAATAAGACTTTCACGCTTTGACAAATCGCCGTTTTTTAAATCCATGAGCATTTTTTCCGTATCAGCCGAGGAAAGTTTAGGCAAGGTCGAAGTATTTATTCCGCATATTTCTACTTTATTTTTCATGTCGCACACTCCAAAAGGCTATTAAATCAAGTGTGCGCAATTTTTCTCGCTTATATTCCCGTTAACGCCAAAAGACTGCCCCGTTACCTTATTTTTAAACGGTTTTATCTCCTCTTTTGGAAATAATCGTTTAAAAAATAATATCGAAATTGAAAAAAATTACAGTTTTTTTACCATCAGCAATCTTTCCAATCCGCCGTATTTTTTCACCGTCGTATTTTTTTGGTAACCGACTGCCGATAAATTGGTCAGACTGTAAACGTTCAAAGGCGAAACGGTTGCGCAAAGAAAATCCGTACCCATTTCTTTCGCAAAATCTTCAAGGCGGTTAAGAAGATTAATCTGCAATCCGTTCCCGAAAAACGAAGGTTTTACGAGGGTAAGTTTAAGGTTGGCGCATACGGCGTTTTCCGGCAAATCCACGGCTTGTAACGACAAGTCTTCTTCTTCGTCGGGATACAACAAAATCCCCACTCCGACCAGAACGCCGTCGTAAAAAGCGCCGAGTACGACCGAAGGCGGAAGGAAACACGGTTGAAAGGTCTCCACTGTATTTTTACGGAGTAAACTTTCGTCAGGTAAGGTTGCAAAAACTTCGTTTTGCAAATCCATAAGTTCCGGCAAGTATTCTTTGCCTAAGCGTTTAAAGGTAAAACTTTCTATCGGTTTTTTCATACTTTCCTTTTTCTTTCGTCTACAAAAAATGCTTTCCAAACGGGAAAGCATTTGTTCGTTTTATTTTTCTTTGCGTTCTAAAGACGCTCTGACAAACTCTCTGAAAATGGGATGAGCGCGGTTGGGACGACTCTTGAATTCCGGATGGAACTGTACGCCGATGAAAAAGTCGTTGGCAGGAATTTCTATCGCTTCTACTCTGTTTCCGTCGGGAGCAAGACCTACGAAATCCATGCCTGCGGCAGAGAAAACGTCCTTGTATTTGATATTGCTCAATTCGTAGCGGTGACGGTGTCTTTCGCGTATAGAAGTCTTCTGATACGCCCTGTGCATTAAACTGCCGCGTTTTATCTCGCACGGATAACTGCCGAGTCTCATCGTACCGCCTTTGCCGACACCCACCTGATCGTCCATAATATCGATAACCGGGTGCTTTGTTTCGGGATTGAATTCGGTACTGTTTGCGTCCGCCCAGCCCAGAACGTTTCGGGCAAATTCTATAGACGCAACCTGCATGCCCAGACAGATTCCGAAATACGGAACGTTGTTTTCTCTCGCATATTTTGCGGCTGAATACATGCCTTCGATTCCCCTGTCTCCGAAACCGCCGGGAACGATAATTCCGTCACAGTCCTTAAGGTGTTTCTCAACGTTGGCGTCGGTTAATTTTTCACTGTCAACCCACTTGATTTCAACCTTTGCTGAGTTTTCGTAGCCCGCATGGTTCAAA
Source organism: Clostridiales bacterium (assembly GCA_004558105.1). Classification (GTDB taxonomy): domain Bacteria; phylum Bacillota; class Clostridia; order Christensenellales; family CAG-314; genus SFEB01. Next base: position 8,372 of record SFEB01000023.1, on the reverse strand, counting down.
GCTTCGATAACCGATAAATAAGCGTCATGCAACTTGACGTATTTGCCGACCAGACCGATTTTTACCTTTCTGTCGCGGTTGTGAATACGGTCGATCATTTCTTTCCACTCGGTGAGGTCGGGCTTGGGAAGGTCAAGGTGTAACTCCCTGCAAATGACGTCGCTCATGTGTTGCTCTTCGAGCATAAGAGGAACTTCGTAAAGCGAATCTACCGTTGCGTTTTCGATAACGCAATCCTCCGTAACGTTGCAGAACAAAGCTATCTTGCGTTTTACGTCGGGGTCAAGCGGCATATCGCAACGCGTGACGATGATATTCGGAGAAATTCCCAGTCCCATCAACTCTTTTACGGAGTGTTGAGTGGGTTTTGATTTTTGTTCGTTACTTCCGCTTATATACGGCACGAGAGTAACGATAATAAACATGCAATTTTCTTTACCGACTTCGTGATAAATTTGTCTGATGGCTTCTAAAAAAGCCTGACTTTCGATATCGCCGATAGTACCGCCGATTTCCGTCAAAACGACGTCGGCGTTACTGATTTTACCTACGTTGTAGACGAAACTCTTGATTTCGTTCGTGATGTGAGGAATAATCTGAACGGTCTGTCCGAGATAGCGACCTTCCCTCTCTTTGGTAAGAACGTTCCAATATACCTTGCCCGTGGTGACGCTGCTGAACTTGTTGAGATCCTCGTCGATAAAACGCTCGTAGTGTCCAAGATCCAAGTCCGTTTCGCAACCGTCGTCGGTGACGTAAACTTCACCGTGTTGCAAGGGGCTCATGGTACCGGGGTCAACGTTGATGTAAGGGTCCATTTTTTGCGCAATTACCTTAAGTCCGCGAGCCTTAAGCAATCTGCCAACGCTCGCCATCGTAATGCCTTTACCGAGACCGGAAACGACTCCGCCCATAACAAAAATATGTTTCGCCATAATTCCTCCAAAATACTTTTTTAATTGTAACAAATATCAACAAATTTTGCAACATAAAAAACAAATTTTTTTCGTCTCTTTGTGTGAAATTTTTCAGGCAAAACACTTGACAAATTTTTAAGCCGTATGCGGTACAAAAAAAAGGCAGGACTCAAACCCTGCCTTTTGTCGTAAACCGAATTTATTTGAAATATCTTTCCAACAAACCCTTAAACGCTTTGCCATGTCTGGCTTCGTCGCGCGCCATTTCGTGAACGGTGTCGTGAATAGCGTCGAGATTTTGCTCTTTTGCTTTCTTAGCAAGCATGGTCTTACCGAGGGTTGCTCCGTTTTCAGCCTCTACGCGGACGGTGAGGTTGGTTTTGGTGCTGTCGGTTACTACTTCGCCGAGAAGTTCGGCAAATTTTGCGGCGTGTTCAGCCTCTTCCCAAGCGGCTTTTTCATAATACAAACCGACTTCGGGATAACCTTCTCTGTGAGCGACGCGCGCCATAGCGAGGTACATACCTACTTCACAGCATTCGCCTTCAAAGTTTTTACGAAGGTCGGCTTTGATGTCTTCGGCAACGTCTTTTGCAACGCCTACTACGTGTTCGGCAGCCCAAGTCATTTCGCCGGATTGTTCGATAAACTTACTTGCGGGCGCTTTGCAGATGGGGCAAAACTCGGGTGCGGAATCGCCTTCGTGAACGTAACCACAGATAGAACATACAAATTTTTTCATAATAAATTACTCCTTTTTTACTTAATTTTGCTTTTTATTGCAATCGGCGCAAACGCCGTAAAAGACCGCTTTTGACGAAGTGACGGAAACACCGTGCTCGTTTAACTGACAAGGCGGTTCGACCGACTCAAAAACGTCGATTATCTTACCGCATCTCTCGCAAATAAAGTGACAATGCTCTGCGGTATCTCCGTCGTAATGCAAACAAGAGTCGGTAGTCTCCAACGTACTTACTAGCCCCTGCTGCACGAAATATTTCAGATTGCGGTAAACCGTACCGAGGCTGACGTTGGGATATTGTTCACGCACCAGACTATACACTTCATCCGCCGTGGGGTGAGTGCGATTTTCGCGTAATACTTTTAATATTGCGTCCCGTCTGTTGCTCTGCCTCATACTTACCTCTTAACTATCGATAACGATAATCATTATTATTTACGGTTATATCTTAGCAAACATATTAATTATTGTCAACTGTTTTCATGCGATTTTTTTTATTTTTCGGCGGTTTATTTATTGAGGAAGATAAAATCAACCGGTTTGAGGGTAAAAAGACTAAATATCATACCATATCGTAACGGGACCGTCGTTAAGCTGGTTTATCTGCATATCGGCGCCGAAAATACCTTCTTTCACTTCAACTCCGTATTTTCGTAAAGCGGCGCAAAAAGCGGAATAACCTTCTTTTGCCATGTCCGGTGCCATCGCCGAAATAAAACTCGGACGATTACCATGTCTGACTTCGCCGCACAGAGTAAATTGAGAGACCGCAAGTATTTGTCCCTTTACGTCCTGTACGGACAAATTCATCTTACCGTTTTCGTCCTCGAAAATACGTAAATTTGAAATTTTTTTAGCCAGTAAATCTATTTTCTTATCGATTTCCGCGCTGTCGTCCTGTTCGGCGCAGAAGTATACGACCAGACCGAAGCCAATAGAAGAAATCAACTCCCCTTCCACCGACAATGATGTGTTTTTTACACGTTGAACCACTGCCTTCATTACTACCTCTTTATTGCCGTTATAAACTCTTTCAACACGATGAGACCTTCTTCGCCCGAAACGTCGTTAAGAACCTCATGCCTGCTGTCCGGAAAAAGTTTGATTCTCACGTCAGCCAGACCGGCTTTGACGTACGTATCGTATAAAGCTTTTACCGACTTTCCGAAATTTCCGACGGGGTCTTGTTGTCCGCTGAACAGCAAAATCGGCATACTTCTATTTATTTTTGCTAAATTTTTGGCGCTGTATATTCCTTTTAAACCGCCGAAAAAGCGTTTGTAAAAGTTATTACTGCAAACGAATCCGCAAAATTCATCGGCGTAATAGCGTTTTGTTTCTTCTTGAAGACCGGAAACGAAAGAACCTTCGCTGAATTTTTTGTTGTAAGCGTCGAAACTCATCTTTTTAATAAACTCCGCGGGCTTTTTCTCTTTACTCAGACTTGCGACAAGTTTGCCGAAAGTAACTTGCGCGCCCTGCATTTTCGCGCTTCCCGATAAAATCACGCCGTCAAAAAGACTGTTGTCCACACGCTCGATATACGCCTGAAGAAGGAAACTTCCGTAACTGTGTCCGAGTATGACGTAAGGCAATTGCGGATAAAGGTCACGGTATTTTTTATTTAAAATTTCTTCGTCACCAAGCGTGTCGTTCCAGATATCTCCGTCGCAGTAACCCAACGTATCCTTGTCAGTATTGCCGTGCGCGCGGTGGTCGTCGGCAAAAACCAGATAACCCGATTCGTTGAGATATTCCGCAAGTTTGGCATACCTTCCGCTGTGCTCCGCCATGCCGTGAAAAATCTGAACGACGCCGACCGGAGTCCCGTCGGGAGTCCATTCTCTGACGAAAATCCTTTTACCGTCATGCGACTCAAAATAATAACCGTTTTCCATTTTTTCCTCCTTATATATTTAATAATTATAAAAAAACGTTCAAAAAAACAAAAAACGCCACCGCCACCGCAAAAAACGGAGGTTAAGGCATTCTTTCGTAAAACGACAAGCAAGTTTATTACGTTATTTATCCGCAAGCGTCATATCTTCTATCTGAGAATTCATCGCATTAACGCCGACGCTCTTTATTCCGTTCATACAACTGCTCTTCGACTTGTAACCGTCCTCGCTTATGGCAAGGCTTTCGCCGTTGGGCGCGATGAGACGGTAACGGAACATACCGGCTTTGTCGAGATAAATCTCAAATTTGGGACAGGTTTTTTCTTCGGGCGTTTTGAGAGTGAGGTCGACGATGCGGTTTTCATCAATACAACGCTGTGCATTTTTACCGACGCTTTCCATACCTTTCTTGCACGCGCCCTTGGTGGTGTAGACCTGGCTGGAAACGGCGATCTTCTGTTTGTTTGACGCCAACAAACTGAAGTTAAAAGCGCCTGACGGAGTTTTTTTGATAATAAACTTCCCCATGGATTCCTCCTCTTAGGTTTATTTATTCGCTATAATCTATAACGTTATTCCCATTATTCCAAAGCTTGTCAAGTTGGTAAAACTCCCTGCTTGTCTGGTGGAAGATATGCACGATTACATTGTCGTAATCCACCGCTATCCATCTGCATTCGCGATACCCCTCTTTGTGGCGACAAAACAGTTCGGCTGCCTCCGCCTTTTCTTCGAGGTTGTCGAAAATAGCTCTGACCTGCGGAATACTCTTGCCGCTGCATACGATAAAGTAGTCGGCGACGTCGGTCAACGACGCTACTTCTATCACCTTGATGTCAAAAGCTTTTTTTTCGGCAAGTGCCTTGCAAATCAAATCCACCTTTTGTCTGGCTGTCAATTCCATTATTAGTCCTCCGAGAGTATTTTTAGCAAATTTATATTAATTTATAATATTTTAATGCGCTCAACGTCATTTTGTCAACCCTTTCTATTCCGTACTTTCCGACGGCTATCAGGTACATGTCGTACAAAACGTACTCAAAAGCCTTGTTAAGATCGACTAAAGCAGTATTATAATAGCGCGTTACGTCATACTTTCTGTTTTTTTCCGCCTTGTCTGCGACGAACACGAGTTTTTCCAACTGACTCATTCCGGGTTTAGCCGTGGTGTGAAACCGTATGGCATCCAGAATACGTTGATCCGTAACGGAAAACTCTTTCTTTGCGACTTCTACGCCGAGCGCACAATGAACGATGGGCGGTAACAATCCCTCGCTGTTGCTGAAACCGTACTTGCCCCAATCCTCCTGCGGAATATTTTTGCCGCAGTCGTGTAACAAACACCCCAAAAAGGCGTCTTCTTCCGCCACGCCGTTTCTTTTGGCAAAATCGATACCTGCGTAAACGACGCTTACGGTATGAGCAAACCTTTTTTCTTCCAGTAAAGTCCTGAGTTTTTCAACCTTATCGGCAAAGTCTTTAAAAATTCCTTTCGCCAAAACGTATTCGTTTACCTTTTCGGGCACGTTTCCGCCGTTGTCCATTCCCAGGCGATAGCGCGTGCGTACGTCCGTACTGCTTACCGCTATCGGCTGAAAGTCCAGAAACACCACCCTTGCGCCGAACGCTTTACGCACTGCGGACAACGAATCCTTGTCGACCGACCCGTCCCGCGTTGCGACCACCAGCGTAGCGAGTTGCGCTATCCTCTCCGGTTTTACCCACAGCGGAAAGTCCCGCAGACTGTCTCCGCCCATAATAAAAAACAAATCGTCGTCGGGATAAAGCGTGCTGAGATGCTCCAGTGTCTGATAAGAATAACTCGCTCCGTCCTTATTTAACTCGTAATCGCTGACTTCTACCTTTTCTATACCGTCGAAAGCTAGTTTAGCGACGTTAAACCTGTCGGCTTTGTCCATAGCACAATATTTGTGAGGAGGAATACCGTTAGGCATAACGATAACCTTGTCGAGGTTCAGTTGCCGTATCGCGCTTAAAAGCATATTAACGTGTCCGTTGTGCGCGGGAGCAAACGTACCCCCGAAAAATCCTATTTTCATACCTGAATTATAACAAAATACAGCCGTTTTGTTAAGTGTTTTTCGATTTTTGTTTGTAAATTTAAAAAAACGGCAATAATCGGATTATGGCAAAATACTTTAATTTAATTCTGATAACCCTTACAACCTTTTTTCTGAGCTTTTGCTGGCTGTCCTTTTATTCTCAACCACTCTGGGCAAGGTACGGCGTGTCGGCGTTGCTTTCGGTTATACTCTTAGTCATTATTTCCGTTTCTCAAAAAAGAGCCGAAATACTCCCCAACCGTCAAAACCGCGCGTCGGCAAAAGCCCTCAGGTATTCTCTTGCGACAATGTCGGATTATTCTCCGTTCACCGACGTCTTTAAAGAAAAAGGCTATACGGTAACACAAATTTCGGAGTCCTGCGTACTGCTGGAAAGCCGACAAAAGATACTCGTCGACTGGTTGTTCAGAATGACTAATATCATCTCTCAGGACGTTTTTAACGCCTATAAACGCGCAAAAAAACTCGGCGCCGACAAAATCGTAATTTTTTGTATCAAAGCAGACTCTTCCGTATGGCAAGCTGTGCGGGAACTGCCGATAACGGTTTCGGTATTCGACTTTTCCGCCACCCGTCGTTTTTTAAAAGAAAACGACAAATCCATTCCGTCTCTTCCCGCAAAAAAAGCAAAATGGGACTCCACCTTCTTTTACTTTGCCTTTGCGAGAACCCGAGCCAAACACTACCTTGCCATCTGCCTCGTACTGCTGCTGACGGCAATCATAAGTTTTTATCCGCTGTACAACTGCATCGTTGCGACGGTATGTTTTGCGGCGGCAATATACTGTCTCGTAAACAAACGCTTTAATCCCACTGCGGACTTTTTATTTTGACACCGTCACCTTTTTAACGACTCCCAATCCGTCCGGCGTTTTAAAGTACTTTAACGCAAAATCAAACCTGTCCACGGCGGTGCAAAGCCAAAAATCCTCTTGCGGAAAAACTTCCTGCCGTTGCGGGTCGAAAAATTTGGCGCCGTCGGTAAATCTCAACGCCTTAACCTGTTCCGAAAGGTCTTTCGGCTCGCCGAGCAAAATCGATTTGATATATTCCGCGCAAAGGTCGTCCTCCTGCGTAGGCGTTACGCCGTTTAACCCCATCGCCACAAGCGAAACTTCTTCGGGGTTTTTTTCTTTTATATATTCTGCGGTAGCAAGTGCGTTGACAAGACCGCAAACTAAAATCTCGTCCGCATTAACGGCGTTTACTATGCCCTGCGTCCCTGCGCTCGTAGTATGAACGACTTTCTTTCCTTCCAGATCGCCCTTTAAAATCTGCGACGGAGAATTTCCGTAGTCAAATCCGTCAATCTTTATTCCGTTCCGCTCCCCTATCAAAACAACCGAACCGTCGGCTTTTTTTAACTCCTCCGCAGTTTTTTGCTCTCCCACGGGAACAATTTCCGCTACTCCCATAGCAAACAAATACGCCTCTACGGAAAAAGCTCTGAATACGTCGATTATCACGGTCGTTCCGCGCGCATGACGGGCGCCGTCTTTCAGTTTTAAAACAGATATCTTCATTTCACCTACCTCCATATATACCCATTATACCACCGTTCTTTTAAAGAGTATATAATTTTTATAAAACATGCGCTTACAAATTATCCGATTTTGTAACGCTTTGCCTGTCGATTTTCTATAAAAATTGACAAAAACGCCGTCAGATGTTACACTTGTAATATCAAACAGCATACGGGAGGTTTTTATGAAGATAACAACTCAAAAAAATAAAAAAACGCCGTCCGGGGGCCGTTTGTCAAATAACGACTCCAACAGCTTTACGAGAGAATGTATACACGGCGCAATGATTTACCTCGCGCAAAATAAACCTTTTGATAAAATTACGATAACGGAACTGGCAAAAAAAGCGGGCGTATCGAGAACTGCTTTTTACCGCAACTACACGTCCAAAGAAGACGTTTTGCAGGAAATCGCCAACAATATCGGCGAACGCCTTTGGGACGCCGCAGACAAGTTGGAATACGCAACCGACCCCTATCGGTTATATTTTGAATGTTTTTACTGGTTAGAAAAATTTGCACCAACAATCAAAATGTTGATAAAAGCCGACCTCGTCGCGCTTTTTACGGTAAAAATAGGATCTTTTTTAGAAGAAATCCACCCTGTTTCCAGTGTTGAAAACCACTACACCTTGTTGGCTCTCGAAGGCGCTTTTTTAAAAATCGCCTTAAACTGGCTTAACGACGGAATGAAAGAAACCAAAGAATACATGGCAGACCTTTGCGTAAGAATAATCAACAAAGGCGAACGCGAACTAACGACGATACAGTAACTAAAAAAAACAGCAGTTAAAAAACGCACCCACACGGGTGCGTTTTTTTCATTTGTCGATAGACTTTTTTATTTTGTCTTTGAACATTTTTGTTCATACTCAATTAGATTATTTTTTTACTGCAACAGCTTTTAATAATCCATTTGCATCATATGCCGATACTTGAACGGTAACATCTTGCAATTCAATTTTGAAAGTATCTCCGTTATCGCTTGCCGCAAATTTAACAACATAATAGGATACTCCGCCTTTTGTAACGATTTGATACATATCATCAGAATCTGAATTAACTGGTTTCCAATTATTAGTACAATCACTTGCTGTAATAAGATTTTCAGCTATCGCAGTGTCATAATCCACAATCTTTAATTTTTGAATATCTGGCTTTTCTTCTTTTTCCAGATAAGATAAAGATTGAATCAAAGTTTCTAAAGAA
>SFEB01000087.1 GCA_004558105.1 Clostridiales bacterium | reverse complement strand
CCGGCGGATTTCTGCTACATCACCTACGGTAATGATACCAGACCCATCAAGGAGTGGCTCGAGATGTTCAAGTTGACGGAGGATCAGATCTCACTTGCAAAAATCAACCATATCCGGGACGCGTACGCCGTATTCGTCTATCCGGGAACCGCGCCCTCGGCTCTCACGCTCTGGCACGCGCAGTATAGGAACTTCAGCTCGGTAGTCGCTTAATCTCGTTTACTCTCAAGGCACGCCGTCCGTTTTGCCGACGGGTCGCGACGTCGCCTGTCAAAACTATATATCGTATTGAGTTTTTAATGCACCGGTGTGTTTTTCTCGGGGCTTGCGGTAGCTTGCTTCAAATAAAACAGGGCGCGGTCAGCCCGCTCCGGTCAAAGACGACGTGTGAAGTCAGTAGTCCGCCACCTTGCTCGGGGCGTTAAAAGTGGAGTGTCAGCCTTACGCGTCATGGCGAGGGCGTTCTGGGTGGCTCCGGAACGTGGACCGGGAACGTCTTCTGCTAAGGAAGCTCCGTTCGGGGACAAAAAACGATGGAACACCCGGGGACCGGCGGGAAAGTGGAGTTTTTTGTAAGTTATCCGAGGGGGGGCTCCACGCCCTTAAGGCGTGGGAAACAAGCCGTTAGGCTTGAGAAGAACGTAAAAAATCTTGTCCTTTGTTCTCGCCAACCGACCGTCCGTCCGACCAAAAGATAAGTTTGCGCATGTCCGTGTGCGTGCGCGCGCATGCATGTAACGCGCATGTACGTCCGCCCGGGCGTGTGCAGGCGCGCCGCGTACGCGTTTTATAAAAGTGAAAGAAGCTGCCGGGTTCAATATCGTACTAAAAAAGCACGGTTTGAACCGTGCGCAGTTTATCAGGTTTTCCATTGAAGAATTACGCAAAAAACCTTGATTTTATGCGTGATTTTAAGAAAAGCATTCCGAGCTTGCGTTCAGTCGCTCGGAATGCTTTTCGGGTCGTTTCGGGAGGGGAGTTTGTAGACGTAAAATTGTAGGAAAAATGCGTGATTTTGCGTGTTTTTAGGCTCAAAACAAGGTCCGACTCCCATCATCCGCTCCATTTTTTGTGAAAAATAGCAGATTTGGCACTGTTCTATGTATTAGAACAGTGTTTTTCGTTGTAAAACTGCTATTTTTTTAGTTCATTTATCGCACAAAACGATACAAAACACAAAAAAACGGGTCGTTTTTGGGGCAGTAAAAAGCTTAATTTTTCCGCATATAATCAAGCATTTTAGCTTGTTGTTGCTGAAAATTCATTGAAAAATGAGTGTAAACTGTGCGCGTTATTTTGCCGCGTTTGCTCTCCACGCCTTCGAAGTCATGACCCGCCCACGTCGTGACGAGTTCCGGGTTGACGCCGCACTCTTTTGCGCGTGAAATGAACGTGTGCCGCAGTTCGTGCAAGTGGTGACCTTCTATGTACCGGGAGAACCGGTTCGACACCGTCACCGCGCGGCAGTCCTCGAATATGAGGTCCTTTTTCTTCGGAAGAGCTTTAAGCACGGGCTTTAAGTACGGGAATATCGGAATGACCCGGAATACTTCCCCTTGATTGCCTTTGAGCTTCGCGCACGGTATCGCAATAGTGTTTGCTTCGAAGTCGATATAGGAAAGGCGAAGCCGTAAGACTTCCGCAGCTCTCGCCCCGGAGAAAAGCATAATCTTGTAAATGAGTTCATACTTGCTTCCTTTAATGCGTTCAAGCAAGTTTTTCTCTTCTTCGAGCGTGAGCGCGGTGCCGTTCTTGCGACGGTGCGTCGGGAACTCCACGAATTGCGACGGGTCTTTTGCGAGATAGTCGTTCGCCAACGCTTGCCGAAAGACTAATCGGCACACTGTGCGCACGTCTTCAATCGTTCTGCCCTTGCCGGCGGTGTAAAGTTTGTTGACCACTTCCTGCACGTCGAATGACGTTATGTCCTCGAGCTTCTTCTTCCCGAACGCCGGTTCTATGTAAAGCCGATATACGCTTTCGTACTTTTCAAAGCTTGCCGCTTTAATGAGCGGTCGCTTCTGAGCGAAGACTTTCGCCGCAAAAGTTGCAAACGTATACTTCTGCCCGGGCGTGCGCTTCGGCGGTGGGGGAGAAGCTACCGTTTGCTTAGCTCCGCACTCCGCCGCTTTAAGGCTGAATATAAACGCGCGATATTTTTTGATTGCCTCTGCCTGGATGGCTGAGGTAAAACTTTTGTCGTATCCGTCCTTTCTGTAACGTACTTCGTAAAGCCCGTCACCACGGCGGCGGAATTTTCCGTCTTTTAGTTTTGGCATTGCAGATAACTCCTTGTTAGTGAAGAATGTAGAAACGTCTCTGCAAACACCCTCCGGTTGTTTCTCGTCCGTGCCGGCGAACTTGCCTTCTCTTTTAAGCTCGTCCCGCCGTAGCTCGTCCTCAATGATTGCCATCGCCATCGATACAATAGTATCAAGCCGATTTTTAAGTGTTACGTCCATACCTTTTTTTAACTCCTTCCGTTTGATATAAAAATTATACCAAACTTTACGGCGTTTGTGTAAAAACGGCTCAAAAACGGCGATTTTAAGTTTTTTGCTATACAAAAAACTTAACTTTTTTTGACCGCGCCCGCGCTCTCGCGTGCGCCCGCGCGACTTTTGTAAGCTCTCCTTCGACCACCTCCCGGAAAGAATTGTTATTTATTTGTAAAACATTATGCGCATTTTTGTTGACAATATGAATATAATAGTATATAATTAAATTACTAAGAGATAGGAGGACAACAAAATGTCTGCTGTAAACATTAACATTCGGACCGATGTGGAAACGAAAAGAG
>SFEB01000022.1 GCA_004558105.1 Clostridiales bacterium | reverse complement strand
ATGACAAAAAAATCCGATACCTTGGTTATTCTTGGTAAAGGTGCCGAAAACTATCAGGAGATGAACGGTCGATATTATCCTTTTAACGACGTAGAAGTACTGAAAAAATATTTGAAACAATAGTGAGACGGTGATATTTTGGATTTAAAACGTATTTTTTTAGCATTTATAATCGCATTCGTCGCTACCTGTGGAGCGTTGTTTTTGCTCGTTCCGTATTTAAAAAAGAAAAAAGCGGGGCAGGAGATACTTTGCTACGTCAAAGAGCACGAATCAAAACGCGGTACGCCCACGATGGGCGGCACCGCATTTTTGGCATGTAGCATCGTTGTTTCGTTGTTGTTTATCGAAGGACGTAAAAATTTGGCTTTGCTTGCGCTTGCTGTTTATTTTGCTTACGGCGCAACGGGGTTTTTAGATGATTTTATAAAACTTCATTATAAACGCAATCTTGGACTGCGAGCGTATCAAAAAATAATTCTGCAACTTGGGATAGCGTTGATTCTTGCCTGGTTTTGTTACGAAAACGCTTTGCTTGACGGAAATCTCGTTTTGCCTTTTTCCAAGGGGCAGATTAACATAGGCGCATGGATAATTCCCGTTATAGTTTTCGTATTTTTAGCGGCAAGTAACGGCGTAAACCTTACTGACGGACTGGACGGTCTTGCGACTTCGACCTGTATCGTGTATTTATCGACTTGCGTTTTGTTTTTATGCTTACTTGCAATACAAGCGGAAGAAAGCGGAAGAATAATTATATTTGAAGAATACGGAAATCTGGCTATCGTGTGCTCATGTGCAGTTGGGGCGTTGATGGGGTTTTTGCTTTTTAACTGTTTTCCTGCCAAAATATTTATGGGCGATACCGGCAGTCTTGCGCTCGGCGCATTGTGCGGTGGGGTGCTGATTTTAAGCAAGTTAACCTTACTGGTTCCTTTCCTCGGGGTAATGTTCGTCGTTTCGTGCGTAAGCGTGATATTGCAGGTGGCAAGTTTTAAGATAAGAAAGAAAAGGATATTGTTGAAAGCGCCGTACCATCATCATCTGCAATTAAAGGGAGTAAGCGAAACGAGAATCGGTGTAATTTATAGTACTATTACAGCAATAGTAGCGTTAATTTGCTTTGTTTGCTGGTTTTAGAGGTAAAAATGTCTAAGATTTTGATTTTCGGTTGTAGAAAAAGCGGAGCCGCTTTGTACGGATACCTGAACGGTTTAAGCGGCAGTCAGGTAAGCGTTTGCGACGATAATTTCGATAGTCTGGTAGACAAAGAATTTTTTGAAGACCGCGCTATCGGCGTCGAAGAGGCAATACGGACGGTTGACGAATTCGATTTGGTGATTTATACGCCGTCGATTAAGCGAAATCATGCCTTATTGATAGCCGCAAAAGAAAAAAACGTACCTTGCTTTAACGAGTTCGAATATTGTTTTTTAAATTGCGATTCTGAAAAAATCTGCGTCACCGGCACAGACGGCAAGACCACGACGTCGCTGATTATCGAAGATTTATTACGTTCGGCAGGTATTTCTTGCGTGGCGGTAGGAAATCTGGGCGTTCCTTTTTCGGAAAGACTCGCAAGTATTAAGAAAAACGACGTCGTGGTGGCGGAAGTATCGAGTTTTATGCTTGAAAAAAGCACGGTTATTTCTCCTCGGATTGCAGTTGTTACGAATATTGCGACCGATCACCTGGATTGGCATGGGAGTTTTGAGGCTTACCGTCAGGCAAAAGCCAATATCGCACGGTTTTTAAAGTCAGACGCACTGTTGATTTTAAACGCCGACGATGATAATTGTACTTTTCTTGCCGACGTTACCGGTGCGGAAGTTCAACGTTTTTCTCTTTACCGTAAAGTGTCGAACGGCGCTTTTTACAGTGACGGGTGTCTGTGGTTTTCTGCTGACGGAAAAACCGAAAAAATCATTGCAGATAAAGATATGGCTCTGAAAGGCGAGCATAATATTCAGAACGCTTTGGCTGCGGCGCTGGCGGCTAAAAGAATAGGGGCAAAAACTACGGATATAGCTGTTGCTTTAAAAAATTTCAAACAAATACCTCATCGTCAGGAAAGGCTTTTTACGGTCGACGGCGTTTTATTCGTCAACGACAGTAAGGCAACGACGGTACATGCGACTCTGTCTGCAATAAAAAGTTTTAAAGACGAGAGGTTGTGCCTGTTGCTCGGCGGATACGACAAAGGGGAAAATTTTGATTTGATTTTTTGCGGAAAGGACGTAAATAAGGCTGATTTTTACATATTTTTCGGCGCAAACAGGGATAAGTTAGCGAAAACGGCTTTTAAATACGGCGTAAGTAACTTTTTGGTAAAAGAAAAAATGTCCGACGCTGTATTTTGCGGCTTTGAGGAGTTAACAAAAGCGGGCGGCGGCGTTTTGTTGCTCAGTCCTTCATGCGCGTCTTACGACGAGTACGAAAACTTTGAAGAGCGCGGAAAAGATTTTTGCCGTCTGGCAAAGGAAATAAAAAAACCATGACAGAGTTTAAAGATACGAAAAGAGGTAAGTTTGATTACATACTTTTAGCGGCGGTGCTGGCGTTGGTCGTTATAGGATTGGTCTTCGTTTACAGCGCAAGTTTTTACACTGCGGAAAAAAATACGGGAAACAAGTATTTTTATCTCATCAAACAGTCTTTCGGTTGTTTTGTCGGTTTGATCGTACTGTTTTTAGCCCGACTTTTGCCGCAGAAACTGTTAAAACGCGCGGCTTTGCCGCTCGCCATACTCTCGGCGGTGTTATTGGGATTGGTTCTGATACCCGGCGTAGGAGTTGAAAATTACGGCGCAAGACGGTGGATAGGCGTGGGTAGTATGACTTTTCAGCCGTCGGAAATAGCTAAATTTGCGTTGGTATTGTTTACGGCATGGTACGTTTCGAAGGAGAAAGTCGATATAAAAAAATTTAAAAGTCTTTTGCCGATAATCGCCGTAGGCGGTGTTTACTGCTTACTTATCATTGCCGAACCTAACATGTCGATAACGGTATGCGCCGGTGCGGTTATGCTGATTTTGTTATTTGTTTCCGGTGCAAGAATCAAACATTTCGTTTTTATTGTGGCACCCGTGCTGGCGGCTGTTCCTCTTTTGATTTTTGCCGAACCGTACCGAATAAAAAGACTGCTGGCTTTTCTTGATCCTTGGGCAAGTCCTAAGGACGAAGGATATCAACTCATTCAATCGCTTTACGCGTTGGGGAGCGGAGGATGGTTCGGCATAGGTTTGTTCAACAGTCGGCAAAAATACAGTTTTTTACCTTTTGCGGAGAGTGATTTCGTGTTTTCGGTAATCGGTGAAGAAACCGGAGTATTGGGGTGTTTGGCGGTCGTCGCGTTGTTTGTCGTGGTAATCATGCAAGGAACGAAAATAGCCGTCAATTCTTCCGACCTGTTCGATACCGTACTTGCCGGTGGGATAACGGCTGTTATAGGCGTTCAAGCGGCTATGAATTTTGCCGTTGTGACGGGCTTGATTCCGCCAACCGGATTACCGCTGCCCTTTATAAGCTTTGGAGGAACCTCGTTGGTTGTCTTTCTTGCGGCGGTAGGTTTGTTGCAGGGAATATACCGCAGAAACACCGAAAGGCGTTTAACAGAAAAAAGTGTTTTGCCATATATTAAAATGTAAAAGTAAACGCGTTTATTTTTATAATCAGCAAACAAGAGGATGAAGAATGGAAAAATTAATAATTGACGGAGGCGTGAAGTTATCGGGAGAGTTGGAAGTGTATTCCGCCAAAAACTGCGTTTTGGCTCTATTGGCGGCGTCTGTCTTGACGGAAAAAAACGTCGTTATTCACAACTGCCCGAAAATAACGGACGTCCTCAATATGATAAAAATACTCGAGAGTCTCGGCAGCGTGGTGATTTGGCATGGGGATACTATCGTCATTGACAGCAGTAATATCAGCCGTTTTGAAATTCCGTCAAATTACGCCAAGGAGATAAGGAGCAGTCTGTTTTTGATGGGGTCGCTTTTGTCCCGATTCAAAAAGACTAAAGCGGCTTTTCCGGGCGGGTGCGATATAGGTATCAGACCTATTGACTTGCATCTGAAAGGATTCAGGGCTTTAAACGTAACTGTAAAAGAGGAAGGCGGTCATATAATATGCAACGGACAGCATGCTCGCGGCGGAAGAATTCATCTTGATTTTCCTTCGGTAGGCGCAACCGAAAACATTATGCTTGCGGCGATACTTTTAAAAGGCAAAACTACTATAACGAATGCAGCCAAAGAGCCGGAAGTCGTTGCGTTACAAGACTTTTTAAACGCAATGGGCGCGAAAGTCAAAGGCGCAGGCACCGATCAGATAGAAATAGACGGAGTCAAAAAACTGGGTGCGGTAGAATTTACGCCCATACCCGATCGTATAGTGGCGGGTACTTATTTAATCGCAGGCGCAATAACGCATGGCGAGCTTTTGATAAAAAACTGCTGTCCGAAGCATCTGGAAGCTTTGACAGACAAATTAAAAAACGCAGTATCGAAGATAGCCGTTTTTGAAAAAGATATTTACATAAAAGCGGACGGTGATCTAATATCTGTACCGCTTACCGAAACTCAGCCTTACCCCGGTTTTCCGACGGACTTGCAGGCGCAAACGTTAGCTCTGCAAACCGTAAGCAAGGGAAGCGGTATCATAGTGGAAAATATTTTCGAAACAAGGTATAAACACGTTGCCGAACTAACTAAAATGGGTGCAAATATAGTCGTAAAGGACAAAATAGCGCTGGTAAGAGGCGTAAAAAATCTGCACGGCGCGGAAGTTACGGCTCATGATTTACGTGGCGGTGCAGCACTTGTTCTGGCGGGACTCTGTGCAGTCGGAAGGACGGAAATAAGCGATATAAAACATATCGACAGAGGATATCTGAATTTCGACATGGCACTAAGAAGCGTGGGCGCTAAAATAGAAAGAATTTAAGAATTTTGTCGATTTCAAAGGCGTAATTTTTTTAATTGCGCCTTTTTTGTTTATAAATAAATTGACAATTCTTGTGTTAAATAGTATAATACTCTAAATGCGAGGTGACTATGACGAAAAAACGACTATTGATTATTTTTTGCATATTGATATTGATCGTCGCTATCGTAGTATTGAACAGCACTGTTTTTACGTTGCAAAAAGCCAACGTTGTTTTCGTGACTTACGACGCCGACACCAAAGCGACGCTTTACGTTGATGCGCCGGAAAAATATGCAAAACTTTCATCGGAAAAATTAATTCAGAAGTTTAAAGGCAAAAATCTATTGTTTTTGTCCGAGTCGGAACTCGTTGACGCTATCAGTCTCGAATATCCCGATTTGCAGGTTATAGCCGCAAAAAGAATTTTTCCCGATTGCATGGACATATATCTGACGCAGAGAGAGCCCGTGGCTTATTTTGAAAAAGACGGCTATTATTACCTTGTCGATTCCAACATGTACGTTCTGGAGCGTTCCTCATCTGCAATTTACGGTGAAAATTACGTTTATCTCGACGTTTCGCAATACCTTACCGCAAACCAGGTGATAGGTACTCGGACGAGTTTTGTGGATTCTGACGAAAAGGCGTTTATTTTATCCGAAACCTTTTCTGCCATATGGCGCACAAAATATGAAAACGTTGAAATGCACAATTTTGTGGAAAAAATCGGTTTTTCCGCCTACAACGGCGTCGATAACGTGGTTATGCAGACCAAGACCGGCGCAAATATCTGGATAGTAAACCCAAAACTCGAAGGTGACGATGTTTTCGAAAAAGTCAAAGCGGGTGTGTCCATTTACAGCAGCAACGCCAACGGAAAGGACAATACCGTGTCGGGAGTAGAAATCAATCGTCCTTATTAGTTTCAGATTAACGTACTTTTAGGAGAAAATATGAAGTTATTAAAAAACCAGCAATACGTTACCGTTCTCGATATCGGTAGCGGAAAAATTACCGTTATGGTAGGCAAACAAACCAAGGACGGCTTTTTGATCGTTGCGCAGAGTGAAACGCGTTACGGCGGTTATTACGACGGCGTGTGGTTGGAACCCGAAAAACTTCAGCAGGAGATAACTAACGTTGTCAGACGCGCCGAAAATTCTTTGGGTAAAAAAATCAAGGAGATTTACGTCGGCGTTCCCGGCGCATTCACGGCGGTGGCGGCAAGTCAGGCAACGGTCACTTGCAGGTTTAAGAAGAAATTCGACAAGAACGACCTTGCGGAAATTTACGCCAAAGCTAACTTGTACAAAGACGACGTCGCTTACAAACCTATCAATCGCGCGCCTCTTTACTACGTTATAAACGACAATAAAAAAACCAACATGCCCGTCGGTATGGACGGAACAAAACTTACCGGCTATATCTCTTACATCTACGCCGACGTCAGGTTTTTGAATAAAATAGAAACGATATTGAAGAATATCGGCGTTATTAAGGTAGAATTCGTTTCGAGTTGCCACGCCGAAAGTTGGTTTTTGCTGGATCAGAAAGTCAGAGACAATACGGCTTTGCTTATAGACGTGGGTTATATTTCCACGAGCGTGATGCTGATTTGCGGCGACGGAATCTCGTATATGAGGACTTTTTCCATTGGCGGCGGACATATTTGCGCAGACCTGAGCGAAATTTTGGGTATCAGTTACCAGATGGCTGAGGATCTTTACGGAAAAGTAAATCTCAACCTTGAGTTTGATCCCGAAGAGGTATACCAACTTAAAAACAGTCAGACGGCAAACGCAGATCAAACCAATCAAATCGTTAAGGCGCGTATCGAAGATCTGGCGCGTTATATACGCAAAAGTATGGCGGGTTGTCCGAATACGGTCAATACTAAGATGCCGGTGTTTCTGACCGGCGGAGGATTGTCCAACGTTAAGGGCGGCGTAGAATATCTTTCTACGGCTCTCGATAAACCCGTTTCGGTTGCCCACTCGGTAAATCCGCTGACGGACAAGCCTCAATACGCTTCCGCTTTCGGCGTGATTGATTTGGTACTTAATCAAAATAATTAAGGAGAAGAATTTTATGGATAATTTTTATGAAAATACGTACGAAGAGAATTTGTACGAAGATCCTAATACTTTGGCTTCAAGCGTTGTAAAAATTAAAGTAATCGGCGTTGGCGGCGGCGGCAACAACGCAGTTAACAGAATGATTCAATCCGGTATCCAAAGCGCGACTTTTGTCGCTGTCAATACCGATAAACAGGCTTTGTATCTCTCACAGGCGCAGGAAAGAGTCCAGATAGGTGAAAAAATCACCAAAGGTCTCGGTGCAGGCGCTAATCCCGAAGTCGGCAGACAGGCGGCGGAAGAGAGCAGAGAAGTCATAAGGGAAGTTTTAAAGGGGACCGATATGGTGTTTATAACCGCCGGTATGGGCGGTGGAACAGGCACCGGTGCGGCGCCCGTTATCGCAACGATTGCAAAGGAAATGGGTATACTTACGGTAGCCGTAGTTACCAAGCCTTTCAGTTTTGAGGGACAGCGCCGTATGGAAAACGCAGAAGCCGGTATTGCGGCTTTACGCGACAACGTTGATACTCTGGTAATTATTCCCAACGACAAGTTGACTCAGAATTTTTCAAAATCGGTTTCAATTCTCGAAGCGTTCAATCATGCCGACGACGTTTTGCGTCAGGGTATTTTGGGAATTACTAATATTATCGTTGTTCCGTCCCTCATTAATCTCGACTTTGCAGACATCAAGACAGTTATGGCAAACAGAGGTCTTGCCCATATGGGATTGGGCGTCGGCAGGGGCGAGAGCAGAACGCTTGACGCTGTAAGGCAAGCAGTTTACAGTCCGTTGCTTGAAACGACGATAGAAGGCAGCACGGGTCTGATTATCAACGTCACCGGCGGTCCGTCTCTTACTCTGGCAGAAGTTCAGAGCGCCGTCAGTCTCGTTCAGGAAATAGTTGATAAGAAAGCCACGGTGGTTTTCGGTACCCATATTCAGGAAGACATAGAGGACGAAGTTCAGGTTACCATTATCGCCACGGGTTTTGACGCCAAGCAGATAGAAAAGGAAAATCCCATATCCAGAGGATTTTTGGAAGAAGCAAACTCTACTAAAAATACGAATGCCAACAGAGCGATTTTTGCAGAATCTTCTCGTCCGCAGGAGAAAAAGCCGGAACCTATCAAGGAAGACGACGCGGCTGTGGAGTTGGGACTTCAAAAACCCAATATGAAACTTGACGAAGACAGTTCCATTCCTGCGTTTTTGCGCAAGATAAAGCGTTAAAAATTTTTAATTTACGTCAGTTTAAGAGGCATAATATGAAAAGAATTTTAATGAGCGAATTTTATAAAAACGCTGAAAAATATGCAGATCAACAAGTCGTTGTATGCGGTTGGGTGAGAACGATAAGAGACAGCAAATCCTTCGGTTTTATCGAACTTAACGACGGGAGTTGTTTTAAGAGCGTTCAGATAGTTTTCGAGGCGGGTAAGATTTCAAACTACGACGAAATTTCCAAACTTAACGTAGGCAGTAGTCTCGTAGTTACGGGCAAACTTGTTTTGACGCCTGAAAACAAACAGCCGTTTGAAATCGTCGCCGAAAGTATACGGGTAGAAGGCAAATCAACGCCTGATTTTCCGTTGCAGAAAAAGCGTCATTCGCTGGAATTTTTAAGAGAAATCGCGCACCTTCGTCCGCGCACTAACCTTATCGGCGCTGCTATGAGAGTAAGAAGCGTTGCGGCCTTTGCTATTCACAAATTTTTCAACGAACGCAATTTCGTTTACATTCACACTCCGATTATCACCACGAGTGACTGTGAAGGTGCGGGCGAGATGTTCCATGTTACAACGTTGGACTTGAACAACCTTCCTAAGACTAAAGACGGAAAAGTCGATTTCAGTAAAGACTTTTTCGGTAAGACAACCAGCCTTACCGTTTCGGGACAACTTAACGGTGAAGCTTACGCGCTGGCATTCGGCAATATTTACACCTTCGGACCCACGTTCAGGGCTGAAAATTCTAATACTCAACGCCATGCGGCAGAATTCTGGATGATAGAACCGGAAATCGCTTTTGCCGACCTCAACGACGATATGCAACTTGCTCAGGATATGATGAAATACGTAGTCAGATACGTATTGGATAATTGCGGTCAGGAAATTGAATTTTTCAACACTTTCGTTGACCCGAGCCTGAAAGAAAGACTGTCTAAACTTGTCGACAGCGAGTTCGGACACGTTACTTATACTCAGGCAGTGGAAATATTGGAAAAGCACAACGATAAATTCGATTATCCGGTGCATTGGGGAAGCGATTTACAAACCGAGCATGAAAGGTATCTGACCGAAAAGATCTTCAACGGACCCGTGTTCGTTACCGATTATCCGAAAGAAATCAAATCTTTTTATATGCGTCTTAACGACGACGGTAAGACAGTTGCGGCGATGGATATGCTTGTTCCCGGGGTCGGCGAAATGATAGGCGGAAGCCAGAGAGAGGAGAGGCTTGATTATCTTGAAAAACGTATAGAAGAGCTTGGAATGAACAGAAAAGTTTACGAATGGTATATAGATTTGCGTCGTTACGGTTCTGCAAAACATGCCGGTTTCGGACTTGGTTTCGAAAGACTGGTTATGTATCTCACGGGAGTCAGCAATATCAGAGACGTATTACCGTTCCCGAGGACGGTAAATAACGCTTCTTATTAACCTTGAATTGATAAAATTGCTTAAAACGGCGTAGAAATTTCTGCGCCGTTTTTGTTTAAAAAGTTGTTATCTGTTCCTCGTCTGTTTAATTGTAAATGACTTACAATGGTCGTCTATATTAAAGCTGACCTGCGTTCCTTCGCAGTGTAAATTGCAGTTTAAGGAATTTTTTGAATGTGGTTTAGGCGCAGGCAAGTTGCAAGCGTTGCACGGCGGCTCGCAGTAGTCGCTTTTTTTTGCGTTTTCATAATCTTGTTGATTTTTATATTTTGACATACGCATCCCTGTTTTATTATATAAAATTACAAAAAATATGGTTACCATTACAAAAATATCTTAAAAATCGTTGCCAAAAAGCATATTTTGGTGTATAATACTTGGGAAATTCATGGAGGTAAATATTTTTATGGTATTTGACGAAATAAAAGCATTATTGGCGGATAAACTCAATATTGCTCAGGAAAAAATCACTATGGAGTCCAATATTATTTCCGATTTGGGCGCCGATTCGTTGGACATTGTCGAGATGTTAATGACGCTTGACCAGGAATACGGTATAGAGATTCCCGATGAAGCCGCCGCAGAGTTTAAGACCGTTGGCGATATAGTCAAGTTCGTACAAACCAAGAAGGCATAAATTAATAAGATAATAATTAAGTTTTTTTCGCAACGGGCTTTTTCCGTTGCGAATTTTTTATGCATTTTTAACTGAAATAATCCGACCAATATTTTTTTCGGACATAGTAAAAAAAGATTCTTTTGCATAAACTAACTTTAAAGGAAGTTATGCGAGAATTAGTTTTTAATGCAATAAAACGTGATTCATACTTTTTAGAATACGTTTACAGGCGAATAGCGCAGCCTATAGCGTCGGTAGGAGGGATATGTACTCTCAACGACTCGGGCGATAAACTCAGTCTGGGCGTTGCCGTTTGCGACGAATGTTTTTCAGCAGTTAACAAGGCTGCAAAATCAGCCGTTGCGGAGGTTCTGGCAGTAGGATATAAAAACAGGTTTTTAAAAGAAAAAATAAACATAGACACTTCGTCGTTGCTGGGAAGAACGCTTTTGGATACAATGTGTATTTTCGACAGTAATTACGACACTAACGTCATTAAGAAAAATATACTAGAAATAAATAATCTTAGCATTGACGGTTGTTACAACTTCAGACTAAAAGAAATTAAGGAAAAATGGAAAGAAATAGTGGCTTTGTCCAACAATTATAGTGCGTTTTTTGAGGAAGAAAGCGTAATTCTTGACTTTTTGACCTATTTAATGGACGCCATACCTTGCTTGTGCGACAGCGTAACGGTATTGGTTGACTTGCAGAAGAATAATTTTCAGTTAGTTGACGGGGCAGATAGACTGCTGACTAAATTCGAAACCTTTTTGGAGAAAGACGATTTGGCAGAACAGGTGCTTTTTAATCTGATTTGTTTCAATCCAAACGTAGTAAGGTATTGCGGAGACATGGACGAATTGGGCGAAGAGTTTTGCTACGTGGTAAACGAGATATTTAACGTAAGAGAATTTTTAGACACTAAATTGCAATAAATAGTTGACAAATATTTTTTTTGTGCTAATATAAGTTGTACAGTTTTTATTGCGTTAAGGAAAGACACGCTTTGTCGATAAACTTTTTTAAAGCGAGCGCATTACGGTGAGAGTTGCGTAAAAAGTCCGACATTGTACCACTGTCCGTTTCGCTCGCGTTTGGTCTGTCGCGTCAAAACAGATTAAAGAGGTCGCGATAGTGCGACAATAAAGGTGGAACCGCGGATATTTATTCGTCCTTTGATTTTCAAAGGGCGATTTTTTAATTTTAAATTTAAAATTTCAAGGAGAAATTGTTATGATAAAGATTACATTACCGGACGGCAGCGTAAAAGAGTTCGAGAAGGGGGTTTCTGCTCTTGACGTCGTAAAGTCTATAAGCGAGGGTCTGGCAAGAAACGCAGTATGCGTTAAGGTCAACGACGAGCTTATGGATTTGAATTGTTTAATCGAAAACGACTGTAATTTTAAGGTTCTTACTTTTAAGGACGAAGAAGGTAAAGACGTTTATCGCCACACGACGAGTCACATACTGGCACAGGCGATAAAAAACGTTTACCCTACGGCAAAATTGGCTATCGGTCCTTCCGTTAAAAACGGATTTTACTACGATATAGACTTTAAAACGCCCATTACTCTTGAAGATTTTCCGGCAATTGAGGCTGAGATGCAAAAAATCATCAAAGCCGATTTGCCTATTACCCGCAGCGTAATGACAACAAAACAAGCAGCTAAGGTGTTTGCCGACGAACCTTATAAAAAGGAACTTATCGAAGGCATTACCGATAAAACCGTTTCGGTTTATACGCAAGGCAATTTCAGTGACATGTGTCGCGGTCCGCATCTTTTAAGCACAGGCAGAGTAAAAGCTTTCAAGCTCACGCAGATTGCGGGCGCGTACTGGCGCGGCGACAGCAAAAACAAGATGTTGACTCGTATTTACGGCACCTCTTTCGATAAAAAATCCGATCTTGACGAGTACCTGGCTAAGGTGGAAGACGCTAAAAAACGCGACCACAACAAGCTCGGCAGAGAACTGGGATTGTTTATGACCGACGAATTAGTGGGGCAAGGATTGCCGCTCTTAATGCCAAAAGGCGCAAGAATACTCAAAACTTTGATTCGTTGGGTAGAAGACGAAGAAGAGCGTCGCGGATATCAGTTTGTCCGTACTCCGATTATGGCAAAGAGCGACTTGTACAAGGTCAGCGGTCACTGGGACCATTATCGCGACGGTATGTTTATTCTCGGTGATCCCGACAAGAGCGATACCGAAGAGGTTTTAGCTCTCAGACCCATGGATTGTCCGTTCCAGTTTGAAATTTATAAAAACGGCGTAAAGAGTTACAAGGATTTGCCCGTACGCTACAATGAAACCGCTCCTTTGTTCCGTAACGAAAACAGCGGCGAAATGCACGGTCTTATTCGTGTTCGTCAATTTACTTTGGCCGACGGTCATATTATCTGCCGCCCCGATCAGGTAGAACAAGAGTTTTTGGGCGTTCTGGATTTGATTATTTATCTTATGACCAATCTCGGTCTGGAAAAAGACGTTAGTTATCGTTTCAGCCGTTGGGATCCTAATAATACCGACAAATATATCGACGATCCGGATGCATGGACGCATGCGGAGAGCAAGATGAAAGAAATTCTTGATAAGGCTGACATCAATTACGTAGAAGCGATAGGCGAAGCGGCGTTTTACGGTCCCAAACTCGACGTACAGTGTGTAAACGTATTTGGCAAAGAGGATACCTTGTTTACCATTCAGATAGATTTCGAGCTTTCAAAGAGATTCGAAATGACTTATATTGACGAAAACGGACAAAAGCAATATCCTTTTATTATTCACCGCAGCAGTATCGGTTGTTACGAGCGCACTCTGGCTATACTTATTGAAAAATATGCAGGTGCTTTCCCAACCTGGATTGCTCCCGTTCAGGTCAAGGTTATCAGTCTTACCGACCGTACAAAGGATAAAGTAGAAGAGATAACGGAAGAGCTCAAGAGATCGGGCATCCACGCCGAAGCAGACGTCCGCAACGAAAAGGTAGGATTTAAGATAAGAGAAGCACAGTTGGAAAAAGTGCCTTATATGTTGATTATCGGCGACAAAGAGGCGGAAAACGGAACGGTTGCCGTCCGTAGCCGCAAAGACGGCGATATAGGCGCTATGAGTTATGATGAATTTAAACAAAAAATCCTCGTAGAAATCGCCACTAAGGCACATGACTGAAAAATTTTGTACAAAGTTGTAAAAAACGGTTGACATTGTCAGCCGTTTTTGTTATTATAGTTTGGCTAAGAAGAAGTCGATTCTCACCTTGACGGTTTCGCTGTCGGGTTATCTATATGGGCAAGGTAGTGTTGCCGTTAGTGAGTGTGGGCTTTTTCGGTTCACATTTTTTTATTTTCGGAGGTAATCATTATTAAAGAACTTCAAATAAACGAGCAGATCAGAGATAAGGAAGTACGCCTTATCGGCGCAGACGGATCTCAACTCGGTATTTTTAGCGCATATAACGCGCAAAAAATTGCAGACGAAGCTCACTTGGACCTGGTAAAGATTTCACCCAACGCAGTCCCGCCCGTATGCAAGGTGATGGACTACGGTAAGTATCGTTACGAACAAAGCAAGAAAGAGAAAGAAGCCAAGAAAAATCAAAAAATAGTGGAACTTAAAGAGATTCGCTTGTCTATGACAATAGACGACGGAGATCTTAATACCAAGGCTAAAACTGCGGCAAAGTTTTTAAAGGAAGGCAATAAAGTAAAGGTATCCTTAAGAATGAGAGGACGTCAGATGGTTTACGTCAACGAGGGTATCGCGGTAGTGCTTAAGTTTGCGGAGCTTTTAAAAGAGGTAGCCGTTATAGAAAAAAAACCCGTTGCGGAAGGTCGCTTTATCAGTATGGTTATTGCACCGGTAGGCACCAAAGCAACAACTCACACCAAACAAACATTAAACGGAGGAAATAAAGATGCCTAAACAAAAATCCCACAGCGGCGCTGCAAAAAGATTCAGCGTCAAGAAATCAGGCAAAGTCAAGAGAGCTCAAATGGGTAAAAACCATATTTTGACTAAAAAGACAACCAAACGCACCCGTTCGCTTCGCGGACCCGCTTACGTCGATAAAGCGCAAGAGAAGACAATCAGACAATTGTTGCCTTATTAATCGGAGGATGAATTATGAGAATTAAACGCGGTGTTAATGCTGTTAAAAAACGCAGAAAGATATTAAAACTTGCCAAAGGTTATTTTGGCGCAAAGAGCAAGAATTATCGTATCGCCAGACAAGCTGTCATGAAGTCCGGCAATTACGCTTATATCGGTCGCAGACTTAAGAAAAGAGATTTTCGCAATCTTTGGATTGCTCGTATCAACGCGGGCGCAAGAGCAAACGGTTTGTCTTATAGCAAATTTATGCACGGCTTGAAGGTTGCTAACGTTCAACTTAACCGCAAAGTATTGGCTGATATTGCAGTAAACGACGCAAAAACTTTTGCTCAACTTGCAGAAACTGCTAAAGCTAATCTTAAGTAATTGACTTTACTTGAGCCTTCAAGCACGCCTTGAAGGCTTTTGTTTTAGTTTTATGAATACAAGCGCAAACAATAAGAATATCGTACTTGCCAAAAAACTGTTGCAGAAAAAATATAGAGACCTGGAAAAAAAGTATCTCGTCGAAGGGGCGAAACTTGTACGGGAAGTTTTTTCTTGCAATCAATCGGTTGACTTTTTGGTGGTCAGCGAAAACGATTTTGACAAATACACCGATATTTTAGACGGAAAAAAGTTTTTTACGGTAGACGAAAGAACTTTTTCAACATTGACCGATACTGTCACTGATCAAGGTATTTTAGCCGTCGTAAACAAACCGTCTTTGCCTTTGCGTTCGCCTGAATCAAACGCGCTCGTATTGGACAGGTTGCAGGACCCCTCCAACGTCGGAGCTATTTTGCGTTCGGCGGCTGCGGCAGGGTATAACGACGTATATATGGTAGAATGTGCCGATCCTTATTCGCCTAAATGCATAAGAGCAGGGATGTCGTCGCAGTTCCGTCTGAATATTTTTTCTGCATCTGCGGAAGAAATTTTGGCGGAGATTAAAGGTAATTGTCCTTTGATTTGCGCCGATATGGACGGTGAGAACGTTTTTGACTGCGGCAGATTCGGTCGCCATGCATTGGTGCTTGGCAACGAAGGCGGCGGAGTTGGTGAAATTTTCAGATCGGTATGCGACAAGACGGTAAGTTTACCGATGAGTAACGGCGTGGAGTCGCTTAACGTTGCCGTAAGCGCCGGTATTTTAATGTATTTATTGACAAATTCTCAAACAAAATAAAATCTGGAGGTTTTTATGTCCGGTCATAGCAAATGGGCTAATATCAAGAGAAAGAAAGAAAAGACAGATGCCGCTAAAGGTAACGTTTTTACCAAAATCGGCAGAGAAATAGCCGTAGCGGTAAAACTCGGCGGCAGTGATCCCAACAACAACAGCAGATTGGCTGACGTCATTGCAAAAGCAAAGGCAAACAACATGCCTAACGATAACATTACCCGTAGCATTAAAAAAGCGGCGGGCGAACTTGGCAATATCAATTACGAGAACATGACTTACGAAGGTTACGGAATAGGCGGTAGCGCTGTTATTGTAGAATGTCTGACTGACAACAACAACCGTACTGCAGGAGACGTTCGCAGTTATTTTACTAAATACGGCGGCAGTCTCGGCACGACGAACTGCGTATCTTTTATGTTCGATCGTAAAGGCGTTATCGTTTGCGAACGCAGTGAGAAAATGACGGAAGATCAGGCTTTTGAATTGGCAATCAACGCAGGCGCGGACGACGTTCTTGTCGAAGAAGAGGTTTTTGAAGTTTATACCGCGCCTACCGATATGGATACCGTAAAAGCAGAGTTGATAAACAACGGTGCCGTTATTATGTCTGCAGAAGTTGAATGGTTGCCGCAAAACATGGTAACTTTGAACGACGAGCAGCTTGTCAAGTTCAGAAGAATGCTTGATATGTTTGAAGAAAACGACGACGTTCAAAACGTCTATCACAACGTCGATTTACCTGACGCGGTTACGGCGTTATCGAAAACGACGGAAAGGTTTCGCGAGTCGTGGATTACGGCGTTATAGTTACGCCGAAAGAGGAAAATACAGCCAACAGATTGGCAATGATTGACAAGGCGTCGGAGGAACTGATAAGAAAATTCGCCCCCGACGTTATTGCCATGGAAGAATTGTTTTTTAATACCAACGTTACAACGGCAATAAGGGTGGCGATGGCGAGAGGAGTGCTTCTCGTTAACGCTGTCAAGCATTGCGGCGAGTTGTACGAATATACTCCGTTGCAAATCAAACAAGCAATGGTAGGTTACGGCAGAGCGGACAAGCGTCAGGTTCAGGAAATGGTAAAAGTTTATCTTAAATTGGATAAAATTCCTCGCCCGGACGACGCCGCCGACGCCCTTGCCGTTGCCTTGACGCACGTACAGACGGGGGTATTGGCGGGAAAATTCCGTATATAGGTGGTTTATGATTGATTTTATCAGCGGTAAAGTTGCGGATATCAACGAAAACGTCGTCGTTCTGGAAAACAACGGAATCGGTTACGAAATCATGGTCAGCCTGACTACTCTGGTCGGTCTGACAGTCGGGCAGACTGTCAGCATTTTCGTTTATCTTCAAGTGCGTGAAGACGGTTATTCTTTATTCGGCTTTGCAAACAAAGATGAAAAGAGAATGTTTTTGCGACTTATTTCAGTCAGCGGCGTTGGTCCTAAGGTTGCTTTGTCCGTCTTGTCCGGAGTAGGGTTAAGAGAACTTGCCATGGCTATTTTAAATAACGACACGGCAACTTTGACAAGGGTAAAAGGGCTTGGAAAGAAGACGGCAGAACGAATCATTCTTGAACTGAAAGAAAAGATTTCACCGACCGAGGCCATTGGAGCGCCGTCAAAATCAACGGAAACGACGGCTGTTTCTTCCGAGGGCGAAGAGGCTATTGCGGTTTTGACTTCCCTAGGCTTGACGGTTGCGGACGCAACTCAACGCGTCAAAAAGTGCATCGAAGAGGGATATGTTACTGCCGAAAGCATCCTTTCGCATGCGTTAAAGGGTTGATTATGGAAAACGATTTGATAAAGAGTACCTTAGAAGACAGTTTTGAAGAAGAGACCGAAAACGTTCTTCGTCCTAAACGACTTGCAAATTACGTTGGGCAGGAAACTGTTAAAAATAATTTGTCCGTCTTTATCGCGGCAGCCAAGTCACGCGGCGAAAACCTTGACCATGTTTTGCTTTACGGTCCGCCGGGATTGGGTAAAACCACTTTGGCTCATATCATTGCAAACGAACTCGGCACTAACATAATTATGACCAGCGGCCCTGCAATAGAAAGGGCGGCGGATTTGGCGGCGATACTTACCAATCTCAATACCAACGACGTGCTTTTTGTAGACGAAATACACAGACTAAATCGAAGCGTCGAAGAGATTTTGTACCCCGCTATGGAGGACTTTTGCCTTGATTTTGTAGTAGGAAAAGGTCCAAGCGCAAAGAGTTTACGTCTGCCGCTAAAACCCTTTACTTTGGTAGGCGCAACGACAAAAGCCGGCAATTTATCCGCTCCGTTAAGAGACAGGTTTGGCGTTCAGGCGCGACTGGTTATGTATTCTACGGAAGAATTAGATAGAATTATTCGTAACAGCGCGGAGATATTGGATACCGAAATCGAACCTCAGGCGTCGTATGATATAGCAAAGCGGAGCAGAGGTACGCCTCGTATCGCCAACAGACTGCTTAAGCGCGTTCGTGATTTTGCTCAGGTCAAAAATAACGGGAAAATTGATTTTGAGGTTTGCGAATTCGCTTTGAAAGCCATGGGCATCGACGAACTAGGACTTGATTCTACGGATAAGAACGTCGTTTTGTCCATGATAGATAAATTCGGCGGTCGTCCCGTAGGGCTGGATACAATAGCGGCAAGCACGGGAGAAGACGCAACAACCATAGAAGACGTTTACGAACCGTATTTGTTGCAAATAGGTTTTTTGGCGCGCACTCCGCGCGGTCGGGTCGTTTTACCCAAGGCATACGAGCACTATAACAGAAAAATCAATCCTCATATGACGGAAACGTTGGGAGAAATAACCCAGTTTAGTATGTTTGACGATGAGGAATAATTTATAACGATGAAAACAGCATTATTCGACTACTATTTGCCTGAAGAGTTAATTGCGCAGACGCCTGTCGAACCGAGAGACCATTCGCGGCTACTGGTTTACAACAGGCAGACTAAGGAAATTTTACATAAGCACTTTTACGATATCGTCGATTTTTTAAAACCCGACGATATTCTTGTCGTAAATAATACCAAGGTTATTCCTGCGAGATTGTACGGAGAGAGAGAAGGCACTCACGGCAAGGTTGAGTTACTGCTTTTAAAGCGGCGCGACCTTGCTCACTGGGACGTAATTCTTAAACCCGGCAAAACCGCGAGAATAGGTACCGTTTATAATTTTTCCGACAAGCTCAAAGGTACTATTACAGAAATAGGTGAGGACGGTCAGCGTACTATTAAGTTTAGTTTTGACGGAGTGTTTGAAAATATTCTGTCAGAAATAGGTCAGATGCCTTTACCTCCGTATATAAAAGAGAAGTTGAAAGACAAATCCCGTTATAATACGGTTTATTCCAAGGTTGACGGCAGCGCGGCGGCTCCTACCGCCGGTTTGCATTTTACTAAGCCGTTGTTGGAAAAAATAAAAGGAATGGGGGTTACTATTGCCGAAGTATTACTGCACGTGGGGCTCGGCACGTTCAGACCGGTAAAGGTTGACGATACAGACGAGCATGCAATGCACAGCGAGTATTACGAAGTTACGCAAGAGACTGCCGATTTGCTCAATAATGCTAAAAAAACGGGAAGGCGGATAATTGCGGTAGGAACTACCAGCGTCAGGGTTCTTGAAAGCGCAACCGACGATGACGGCGTAATACATGCCGGGCATGACAATACGAATATTTTTATTTATCCGCCGTATAAATTCAAAACGGTAGACGCTCTTATTACTAATTTTCACTTGCCGAAAAGTACCTTGTTAATGCTTGTTTCGGCTTTTGCCGACAGGGAAGAAATGCTGAGAGTTTACGAAACGGCAGTTAATGAAAAATACAGATTCTTCAGTTTTGGCGACGCAACTTTTATAATTTAAAGGACGATGGAAAAGTTTTCATTTGAACTGATAAAAGAGGAAAAACATACGGGCGCACGTCTCGGAGTATTTCACACTCCGCATGGCGATATTCAGACGCCCATATTCATGCCGGTAGGAACTGCCGCGACCGTTAAGTCTTTGATGCCGGATACGGTAAAAGAACTCGGTGCGCAGATACTGTTGTGCAATACGTATCACTTATATTTGCGACCCGGTCAGGAAATAGTAAAAGCTGCAGGCGGCTTGCACGAGTTTATGCATTGGGACAAACCGATTTTGACCGACAGCGGCGGTTTTCAGGTTTTCAGTCTCAGCGGAATGAGAAAAATCACTGACGAGGGCGTGTGTTTCCGTTCGCATATCGACGGAAGCAAACACCTTTTTACGCCAGAAAAAGTAATGGATATTCAACACGATCTGGGTAGCGACGTCATAATGGCTTTCGACGAGTGCAGCGAACCTGGATATACGCACAAAAAAGCCGAACTTGCCATGTACCGTACGCTAGACTGGCTCAAGAAATGTTACGAGCACCATAACGCCGACGACAGTCATTCTCACCAGATGCTTTTTCCCATTATTCAGGGCAATTTTTACGAGGATTTAAGGATTAAAAGCGCGATAGAAACGGTACCTTTTGCAAAATGCGGAATTGCCGTGGGCGGTTTATCCGTGGGAGAGCCGAGCGACGTATACGTAAAAATGCTGGACGTTCTGCAACCGTATTATCCTAAAAACATGCCCAGATATTTAATGGGTGTAGGCACTCCTGATTATATTTTCGAAGGCGTGTTGCGCGGAATCGATATGTTCGACTGCGTTTTACCCACGAGAATAGCCCGCAACGGCACGGCTCTTACGAGTAAAGGCAAAGTTGTTGTAAGGAACGGAAAGTATAAAGACGATTTTACGACACTTGACGAAGAATGCGATTGCTATTGTTGCCGCAACTTTACGAAAGCCTACTTGCGCCATTTGGTTAACTGCGGTGAAATTTTGGGAGCAGAGTTGTTGAGTATTCACAATATCACATTTTTGCTTAATTTGGCGAAAAATATAAGACAGGCTATTTTAGATGACAATCTTTTGGAATTTAAAAAAGATTTTTATGATAAATATTATAAAGTTTGAGATAACTGTTGATTTTTTCGGCAAAAGATTGTATAATCATAAAAATAAATAAAGGAGCAATATTATGTTAAATTTTTTATTGATGGCAGAAGAAACTTCCGGCGGCGGAATCGGTACGACTAACATCGTTATTCTGGTTGTATTTGCTTTGTTGATTGTATTTATGATCGTTTCAAGTATCATGCAAAACAGAAAGCAAAAGAAACAAGCGGAAGAAATGCAAAATAAACTCACCGTCGGCGCAACGATTACTACTATCGGCGGTATTGTGGGAAAGGTTACGAGAATCGACGAAGAAACGGGTTCTTTGTTTATTGAAACCGGCGACGAAACTGACAAGCATATTTTGCAAATTATCAAAAATGCGGTTTATTCCGTACATGCGGATAAAGTTTCCGACGAATATGAAGAAGTAACCAACGAAATCAAATAAATTAAGAATAAAAATCAAAGCCTCCAAATACTTTATAATGTACTTGGAGGTATTTTTTATGGAAAAGACAACGTCATTGTCCACTAATACGGTTAACGGCGGCGGAATATTGAGAACGGTTATAAAGTCCGCAATTCTGAGTTTTATATTATCGTTGGTTTTCGTTTTGATTTTTGCACTTATCGTAAAACTTGCCAACGTTGACGGAACGGCTGTCGGTATAGTTAATCAGGCGATAAAAATAGTAAGTGCGTTTTTAGGGGTGCTGTTTGCCGTAAATGAAAGAAACGGTTGGTTTTTAAAAGGCGCGTTGGGCGGCGCATTGTTTGCTTTTGTTGCTTTTCTGACCTTTTCTTTAATAGGCGGAAGTTTTAATTGGGGCGGTTTATTGTTTGACGTTTTGCTTTGCGCGGCAGCAGGAATCGTTGCGGCTCTTCTTGCGGCGGGAAAAAAATAAAGAAATTTAATTTTTGCCTTTAAAATGCTTGTAAAAATTACAATTTTCTATTATAATACATGAGAAGAAAAAAACCTAATCGGAGGTCACTTATGAAACACGTTAAAGTAGTAGCTACTCCCAAACTCAATCAACCTCAGGTAAATACCGGATGCGGCGAGTGCCGTAGCAGTTGCCAATCCGCTTGCAAGACGAGTTGTACCGTAGGCAATCAGGTTTGTGAGCACAAGACGGAAGTTTTGGTCAAGACTCACAAATAATTTGACTTGCATTAATTAAAGGCAGTCTTAACGACTGCTTTTTTTTAGGTGTTAATAAATGGTACACGCATTCAAGAATAACGGAAATTTTTATTTATTCGACGTAGAAAGCAACAACCTCTTTAACGTTGACGAGGTTGTCTTTTGCGTCGTTAAGAACTGTGATCTGGACAAGTTCGACACGACAGAAATCAAAGAAGCCAATGCTGAGATAAAAGAGTTGAAAGACAGCGGTTTGCTCTTTACCGAAAGTCAGAACGAGGTTTCGCCTGGTAAATCTACTTTTATAAAGAGTATGTGCTTGCACCTAAGCCATGATTGCAACCTGAGATGTAAATACTGTTTTGCGGACGAAGGAGCGTATCACGGTAAAAGAGAGCATATGCCGCTTGAAACGGCGAAAGCCGCAATCGACTTTTTAATAGAGAACAGCGGATACCTTAAAAATCTTGAAGTTGATTTTTTCGGCGGAGAGCCGTTGATGAATTTCGGCGTCCTTAAAAAAACCGTAGAGTACGCCAAGGAACGCGCCGAAAAGTGCGGAAAAGTTTTTAAATTTACTACGACAACAAACGGTATTCTGCTGGACAAAGAAGTGAGCGATTATCTCAACAGGGAGATGGATAACGTAGTACTCAGTCTTGACGGCAGGAAAGAAGTTCACGACAATGCTAGACCAACGGCAAACGGTAAGGGCAGTTTTGATGTAATAATGGATAAGTTCAAATACTTCCGCAGTATCCGTGGTGACAAAAGTTATTTTTTAAGAGGCACGTTTACAAGCGAAAACAAAGACTTTTGCGAGGACACTTTAACGTCGATCTCGAAAACGGGCCATGCCTTAAAAAACGTTTGATGGGCTGCGGTGCGGGTTGCTCGTATTGTGCGGTTACGCCCGACGGTAATATTTACCCTTGTCACCAGTTTGCAGGTGAAAGTGAGTTCGTACTCGGCAACGTTTTTGATAAAAAACTTGATCCGCAAAGGCGTCAGACGTTTTTGGACAGCACTTTGGCGACTAAAAAGAATTGTGGCTCATGTTGGGCAAAGTACCAATGTAGCGGTGGATGCGCAGCAAACGCCATACATTTTAACGGCGATATCAACGTTCCGTACAACCTTGCATGTGAATTGATGTGCAAACGTCTGGAATGCGCACTGTATATTTACGATTGTGAACATAAAAATTAAAGAAAAATGCTTTAATTTTTTATCAAATTATTGACTTATTTTTCAAATGATTATATAATAATTGAGTTATGTAGTCACAAGGAGGCACAACAGATGAACAAAACAAAGTCCGTCGTTATGTTAATCATTATCACGGTTTTGATTCTTTTCCTGGCTGTATTCAGTTTCTGGCCGACAAAGATCAAGATGGGTGTGCGTGATTATAGCTCGCCGGTTAATCAGTTTGCATTAAACATTGACCTGGCAGATAGTAATAACGTCACGTTTAAAATTGCAGAGGACGCCACTCAGGAAGATTTGGAAGCAACGGTTGCAGTTTTAGAAAACAGATTAAAACTTATTCAAGATAAATTGAACGTATCCGGCGTGGAAGCGGCTGATATTTCTATCGGTAACGGCGTAATGACGGTAAGATTGCCGAAAGATCCCAACGTCAGCGTAGGTACGATTCTTGCTTTGCTCGGTACTCAGGGTAAGTTGTCTATTACTTACGGCTCTGATGCTGACAGCGCAACGGCAATTACCCCCGTAGACGTAGAAACTAAAGAAGAGTTGAAGTGGGCTGACTGTATAAAGTCGAGCAACGGCATATATGATTCAAGCACCGGTTACTATGGTGTAAGCATCGAGTTTGACGATAACGGCTTGCAGGCCTTAAAATCGGCAACGTCGTCGGTATCGTCTGAAACTTATATCTATTTTATGCTTGACGGAAATCAGATTACAGCTGTTTCCATCAGTTCACAGGTTACCGAACCTACTTTCCAATTCACCGGCAGCAGTTTGTCCAGTGCAACGACTGCTAATACGATAGCTGCGGAATTGTTGCTTGGCGAGTATCCTATCGAAGTAACCAGTACCAACAGTTATACAACCAGTGAATTGGTATTTGGTTCTGACGTGACTACTGTTATTTACGTTGCGGTTTTGGCAGTCATTTTGTTGGCTGTAGTATTTTCTGTCGCTAAAAACGGACTTATCGGTCTTGCGACAACTTTGTCTTTCTTAGCATACTTGGTTATTTACGCATTTTTATTTGCGTTCTTACCTTTGGGACAGGTTGTTTCTATCGCCACGATAGTTGCGTTTATATTCGGATTTGCCATGTTTATTTTTGTAAACGGAGTTTACGCTTACGTTTTAAGACGTCAGTATTCTTCGAGCGATAAAAAGTCCTTTGATACCGCTGCGGCTGAAGCTTTCTCATTTTGCTGGAAACTTTTTGTTGACGTTTGTGTAGTCGTCTTCCTGGCGGGTGTAGTAGTTTCATTGATTGCGATTGGTAGCGTACAGGCGATGGGTATTGCTGTTTCCGTGGGAGCTATTATTTGTCTCGTTTGCTCAGTCTTGTTTACAAGATGGTTTGTAAAATTGATGTTTAACGCTACGGACAATAAAAATAAATTCAAAATCAAGGAGGTAGCGTAAAATGAAAAACCTCACTAAGTCTTTTAAAGTTTTCTTTATAGCCTTTTTAGCGTTGTTTTTGGTGGGCGTTATCGTTACTTGTATTTTTGGCATTAATGCTTTCGGTTCGCTCGGTAAGGGGCAACAGCTTATTCTTAACGTAACTGCGGGTAAAGACAGTTACGACGAAGATATTGCTGAGGTAAAAGATTATCTTAAAGAACATGGCGCTGGTATGATTACGGTCAATAAAGAGTACGATTCTTTCGACAAAGAAGTTGCCATTGTCTTTATGTTTAAATCTTCTACTCCTATCGATGCGTCGAGCGCGCCGTTTGACTGTGTTGTTTCCGATTTGGACAATTCTCATCTTACCAAAACAATTACACGCGGTTGTATTGCTTTGGGCGTCGCTTTGGTGGTCGTATTTGCTTATCTTGCAATCAGATTCTGTAAGAATAATTGGCTTGCAAATTCTCTCGGAGCAGTTTGCACCGTTGTTATTAACTGGCTTGCTATTTTCGGTATCGTTCAGATTGCGGGTTTGTTAGGTTATCAATTTGATATAACGATTCTGGCTACGTTTGCTTACGCTTTGTTCGCTACCGTTTTAATGTACGTAGTTATGGCAACAGTGGCAAGAATAAACGTCGAAACCAAAAAGATTGACAATACTGCAGCGTTGGCTCTTGCGACGAAAAAACTATCTTGTTACTATTACGTTATCAATATTTTGTTGGCGATTGTTTGCATCGTTCTTTCCGTATTGTCGGTCGGCTTTGCCATAAAGTTGATACCGGTAGCGATTGCTTGCGTTGTTTGTATGCTTAGTGCGGTTTACGTTGCTCCGTCGTTCTGGACAATGTTCGAAAAAACCGAAACCGAAAAAATTGAAAAATAGTTTTTGGCGTATTATTTATTCAGCCTTCCCAAAGCGGAAGGCTGTTTGAATTTATATTGATTTAAGTGAATTTGTAACTTTGGAGAGGTATGAGTAGATTTTTTAAAAGGCCAATGAATTTTAACGATGACGACGTTAAGTTTTTGATTTCGTTGGGGTATGACAGAGAATATGCGCATTTTTTAAATTCTCGCGGCATAACTAAGCAGAACAGCAGAGAATACTTTGACGATACTTACTTTTTTACTCACGATCCCTTTAAAATGACAAATATGTCGAAGGTAGTCGAGACTATAAAAAAAGCCGTTGACGATGGAAAGAGTTTCCTTATTTAC
Organism: Clostridiales bacterium; assembly: GCA_004558105.1. Classification (GTDB taxonomy): domain Bacteria; phylum Bacillota; class Clostridia; order Christensenellales; family CAG-314; genus SFEB01. Next base: position 60 of record SFEB01000022.1, on the reverse strand, counting down.
GGCGATTACGATGCGGACGGATTGACGGCAAGCGCAATACTTAAGTTGTTTTTCGACCAC
>SFEB01000021.1 GCA_004558105.1 Clostridiales bacterium | reverse complement strand
TAGTATGGTTCTTCCATACGTTTTTCCATTCTCTCCCTTACTCTTTGAGTGTGTTCTTCTACCGTATAATACTTCGCCTTGTGTGTGCAACCGGCAAACATAAACAACGAAGAAAACAACATTAACGCAATCGTGATGATCAATATTGTCTTTACGGTCTTTCTCTTCTCTTTCATTTTATACCTCCCTTCAAAACTAACTTGCTACGTTAATACGTTTTTGCAATTAATCCGTACACTACTCCGTATATCCTATGAATAATTATCAATAAAAGCCGCCTGCTTTATATGGAATTTTTATTCATTTTAACATTTTTTACATACCTTGTCAATATACAAAAATTCTTTTAAATATACAAATGAATACACAAAAAAAACGGCTTGATAAATCAAGTCGTTTTTTTGTAATCGTGTTGTTAGTTAAGAATCTTGGTAACAACGCCGGAACCAACCGTTCTGCCGCCTTCACGGATAGCGAAGCGCAGACCTTCTTCGATAGCGATCGGGGTGATAAGTCTTACGGTGATGGTGGTGTTGTCGCCGGGCATGATCATCTCGGTGCCCTTTGCGAGTTCGATACTACCGGTAACGTCGGTGGTACGGAAATAGAATTGAGGACGATATCCGTTAAAGAACGGGCTGTGACGTCCACCTTCTTCTTGCTTCAAGACGTAGATTTGAGCTTCAAAGTCCTTGTGAGGATGAATGGTGCCGGGTTTAGCAACAACTTGTCCTCTTTCAACTTCCGTTCTTTGTACGCCGCGGAGCAACAAACCAACGTTGTCGCCTGCGTAAGCAACGTCCAACAATTTACGGAACATTTCAACGCCGGTAACGACGGTCTTTTTAACTTCGTCTTCCAGACCAACGATTTCTACAGGGTCATTGGGTTTGATTTCGCCACGTTCGACTCTGCCGGTAACAACCGTACCACGACCGGTGATGGTGAATACGTCTTCGATAGGCATAAGGAAGGGTTTCTCGTTATCACGAGCAGGGGTGGGTATATATTCGTCAACGACTTTCATCAATTCTTTAATGCAATCAAAGCGAGGATCGTCGATGCTTGCGCCTGCAAGAGCAGCGTCCATAGCAACCTTTGCAGAACCCTTAACGATAGGAATATCGTCTCCCGGGAAGTCGTACTTGCTGAGAAGTTCTCTGATTTCCATTTCGACCAATTCGAGGAGTTCGGGATCGTCGACCAGGTCGGTTTTATTCATAAATACTACGATATAAGGAACGTTAACCTGTCTTGCGAGCAAGATGTGCTCACGAGTTTGAGGCATCGGACCGTCAGCAGCGGAAACAACGAGGATAGCACCGTCCATCTGTGCAGCACCGGTAATCATGTTTTTAACGTAGTCGGCGTGTCCCGGGCAGTCAACGTGAGCATAGTGACGTTTGTCGGTTTGATACTCAACGTGAGCGGTGTTAATCGTGATACCACGAGCTTTTTCTTCCGGAGCTTTATCGATTTGGTCATAACGCATGACTTCTGCCTTTCCTTGCATAGCCATAACCATTGTAATTGCAGCGGTCAAAGTGGTCTTACCGTGGTCAACGTGACCGATGGTACCGATATTGACGTGCGGTTTGCTTCTATCAAATTTCTGTTTTGCCATTTTAGGATTCCTCCAAATTAAATTATTTTTATTTTTATTGGTTGTGTAAAATCATTATAATATATTTTACGAGTTTTAGCAAGTTTTTTTTGGCAATTTACCAAAAACCTTGTCTATTTACCCATGAGTTTTTCCGCCAGACTCTTAGGAATCTCGGAATAATGGTCAAACTGCATGGAGAAGTTGCCTCTGCCTTGTGTTTTACTACGCAAATCGGTTGCATAGCCGAACATCTCGGACAATGGAATAAACGCACTGACCGCCATTATACCGTTGCGCATTTCCGTGCCGGTCAGGTTGCCGCGACGGGAAGATATGTCGCCCATTACGTCGCCGAGATACTCGTCGGGAACGGTGACTTCTACCTTCATCATCGGTTCCAACAGCACGGGGTTTGCCTTGGCACAACCGTCTTTGAACGCCATGCTACCGGCAATTTTAAACGCCATTTCGGACGAGTCGACCGGGTGAAAACTACCGTCGTAAACGACCGCTTTAAAGTCGACGACTTCGTATCCTGCCAGAACGCCGCTCTTGGCTGCCGCCTGAATACCCTGATTGACCGGCTGAATGTATTCTTTGGGAATACTGCCGCCCACGGTTTCGTCTTCAAAGACGTAGCCGCTGCCCGGTTCCAACGGTTCGAGACGGAGACGACAATGACCGTACTGACCTTTACCACCGCTTTGTCTGACGTATTTGCCCTCGCATTCAACCGCTTTTCTGATTGTCTCGCGGTAGCTGACCTGAGGTTTACCTACGTTGGCTTCAACTTTAAACTCGCGCAAAAGTCTATCGACGATAATTTCAAGGTGAAGCTCGCCCATGCCGGCGATAATCGTTTGTCCCGTTTCGGTATCGGTATAAGTTTTAAAAGTCGGGTCTTCTTCCGCGAGTTTTGCCAATGCAAGCGACATCTTTTCCTGACCTTGTTTGGTCTTGGGCTCGATTGCGACCTTGATGACCGGTTCGGGGAAAACCATGTTTTCCAACACGATGGGCGCGTCCTCGTCGCACAGAGTATTTCCCGTAGTGGTATCTTTCAAACCTACGATAGCGACGATTTCGCCTGCGTATGTTTCCTGAATTTCCTCTCTCTGGGAGGCATGCATCTGCAAAATTTTGCTTATTCTTTCCCTTTTGTCTTTGACGGAGTTGTAAACGTAAGTACCCGTCTTTAACGTACCGCTGTATACGCGGACGTAGGCAAGTTTGCCTACGAACGGGTCGGAGACGATTTTAAACGCCAATCCGCAGAAAGGTTGATTGTCGTCGGTTTTGCGAACCATGACGACGTCGGGATCTTTGGGATCAAAGCCCTCGACATGATCGATGTCCACGGGTGACGGCAAATAGTCTGTAATTGCGTCCAACAAAAGTTGAATACCTTTGTTTTTGTACGCCGTGCCGCACATTACGGGATTGAGTTCCAACCCGATAACGGCTTCTCTCACGCCTTTTTTGATTTCCTCAACGGTGAGTTTTTCGCCGTTAAGATATTTTTCCATCAACGCGTCGTCACGACCGGCAACAAATTCTTCCAGTTCGTCGTGGCAAGCCTGCGCCTGCTCCAACAAATCGGCGGGAATCTCGCCGTCGTCAACCTTCATTCCTTTGGGATCGTTGTAGTAGTACGCCTTCATCTTGATGACGTCGACTATACCGCGAAAATCCTCTTCTTTACCGATAGGTATCTGAATAGGCAACGCGTTTGCTTTCAAACGTTCTTTAATCATATTGACTACGTTAAAGAAGTTTGCGCCGTTGATGTCCATCTTGTTGACGAAAGCAATTCTCGGAACTTTATACTTTGTGGCTTGGTGCCATACCGTTTCCGATTGCGGCTCTACGCCGCCTTTTGCGCAAAACACGGCGACCGCGCCGTCGAGCACGCGCAGACTACGCTCTACCTCTGCGGTAAAGTCTACGTGTCCCGGGGTGTCGATAAGGTTAATTCGATAATCTATCCCCGTATCACGATTTACCCAGTGTACCGTCGTGGCGGCACTGGCAATGGTGATACCGCGCTCCTGCTCCTGTTGCATGCTGTCCATGACCGCAGTGCCCTCATGAACCTCGCCTATCTTACGCGTCTTTCCCGTAAAGAAAAGTATCCTTTCGCTTGTGGTAGTCTTGCCCGCGTCTATGTGTGCCATTATACCTATGTTACGCACATTTTGTAAAGGATATTGTCTCATTAAACGTTACTCCTGAATTACCAACGATAATGGGCAAATGCTCTGTTAGCTTCAGCCATACGGTGGACGTCTTCTTTCTTTTTGAATGCGCCGCCGGTGCTGTTGTAAGCATCCATGAGTTCACCTGCCAAACGCTGGCACATGTCGCGTTCGCTACGAGCGCGAGCATAAGAAACAAGCCATCTGATAGCCAACGTCTGACGTCTTTCGGGACGGATTTCCATAGGAACCTGGTAGTTACTACCGCCTACGCGTCTCGCTTTGACCTCCAACACGGGCATAATATTGTTGATTGCTTGATTAAAAACTTCAATAGGTTCCTGACCAGTTTTTTCCTTTATGATGTCAAACGCACCGTAAACGATTTCCTGTGCCAGACCTTTTTTGCCGTCCAACATTATTTGGTTGACGACTTTCGTCACGACCTTGCTGTTATAAACAGGATCGGGAAGTACGTCTCTCTTTGGTACGCCACTTCTTCTAGGCATAATTATTACCTCCTTATAATTTTTGTTTTCTTCCTTACTTTACAGCTAACTCGACGGGGCGCCCCGGAGAACCTTCTGCGACGACGGAAAAATCACCGCATACTGCCGAATGGTGGAAAAAACAAAAATTTCCGACCAATCAAAAGCTGTAATCACTTTTCGTCCAGAACTAAATATCGTTATTTGGTCTTGGGACGTTTTGCGCCGTACTTGCTACGAGCTTGTTTTCTGTTTGCAACGCCTGCCGTATCAAGTACGCCTCTGATGACGTGATAACGAACACCCGGCAAGTCTCTGACTCTGCCGCCGCGGATAAGGACGACACTGTGTTCCTGAAGGTTGTGACCTTCGCCCGGGATGTAGCAAGTACCTTCTTCACCGTTGGTACGTCTGATTCTCGTAATCTTACGAAGTGCGGAATTAGGTTTCTTCGGCGAAGTCGTGGTAACGCTGAGGCAAACGCCTCTCTTTTGAGGGCAGCCGTCCAAAAGTGGAACCGTCGATTTAACGACGCCGCTCTCTCTACCTTGCTTGATCAATTGATTGATTGTAGCCATTTTTTACCTCCTTTTAATATTGGTCGGATATATAAAGAGTTTTTCACTCTATCCTTGTTTAAGTATGCCGACGACGGTAGCGATTTTGTCGATACCGCACAACTCGGCCAATCTTGTTTTGGTCTCGGCAACGATGACCGGGACGCCGTTTGCCGCCGCCGCGTCCTTGACTTGTTTTTCAAAATCAGGTTCCGCGTCGGTGGCTAAAATAACTGTTTGTATGCGGCCGAGGCTCAACTGTTTTAGCACCTGTTTGAGACCAACGACCTTTTGTAAATGTGATAAATCGCTAATGTCCATAAATCACGCAATGGTTATAATAACAAACTTTTTGCAACTTGTCAAGCGTTTATTTCGCTTTCCTTAGCCTGCAAAACTTCTTTTACTTCGCAATTGCGATACAAAGGTAAACCCGTACCTGCCGAGATAAGTTTGCCGATGATTACGTTTTCTTTCAGACCGCTCAACGGGTCGACCTTGTTCTTTATCGCCGCTTCCGTTAAAACTCTGCTCGTTTCCTGGAAGGACGCTGCCGAGAGGAAACTGTCGGTTGCAAGAGACGCCTTGGTGATGCCAAGCAAAATTCTCTTACCAGCCGCCGGACGACCTTCGTTGGTGATAGTTCTCAGGTTTTCGTCTTCAAAGTTAAAGATATCGACGATTTCGCCGGGCAAAAGGTTGGTATCGCCGGAATCCTCTACCTTAACTTTACGCATCATTTGTCTTACGATAATTTCAACGTGCTTGTCGTTGATTTCAACGCCTTGCAGACGGTAGACCGACTGTACTTCTTTAACCAGATATTCCTGAACGTCTTTGATACCCTTTATTCTCAACAAATCCATCGGGTAAATACTGCCTTCGGTAAGCTTTGCGCCGATATCGATTTCGTCGCCCGCGGCAACTTTAAGCCTCGAAGTGTAAGGCACTTCGTATTCTCTGATAAAGTTATCATGAGGCTTGACTTCGTCGGGATTTTTCTCCGCCAACTCTTTGGCTGTCTCGTCGAAAATAGTGATAACCTGTTTACCTTGTTTCGGTTCGACGGAAAGAACTTTACCTTTACATTCGCAGAGCGTGGCTTTACCTTTGGGTTGACGTGCCTCAAACAATTCTTCGACACGCGGCAAACCTTGAGTAATGTCTTCGCTGGTGGCGACGCCGCCGGTGTGGAAGGTACGCATGGTGAGCTGAGTACCCGGTTCGCCGATACTTTGAGCGGCGATAACGCCGACTGCCTCGCCGAGATCGACCTTTTTGCCGTTAGCCATGTTCTTGCCGTAGCACTTGCTACAAACGCCTTGTTTGCTCTTGCAGGAAAGAACGCTGCGGACGTGTACCTTTTCGATACCTGCCTTTACGACTTCCGTCGCCTGCTCTTCGCTTATCATCGTGTCGTCGGGGACTATAACTTCACCCGTAGTCGGATTTACGATATCGCCGATGGCGAAACGACCGATAATACGGTCTTCCAACTTTTCGATAACCTCGCCTTCGGTAGTGCCGAGAAGCGCGGAAACCCAGATACCTTGTTTGTCACCGCAGTCGTCTTCTCTGATAATAACGTCATGAGAAACGTCAACCAGACGGCGGGTGAGGTAACCGGAGTCGGCGGTCTTTAACGCCGTATCCGCCAGACCTTTACGTCCGCCGTGCGAAGAAATGAAATATTCCAGAACGGACAAACCCTCACGGAAGCAAGCCTTAACCGGCAACTCGATGGTTTTACCCGACGGGTCGGTCATCAGACCGCGCATGCCCGACAACTGTCTTATCTGCGCCATACTACCACGGGCGCCCGAGTCTGCCATCATCCAGATGGGATTGAACTTGTCCATGGTCTTTTCGAGGTCGGCGGTAACATGGTCGGTGGTGTCTCTCCATACGTTGACGACCAGTTTATATCTTTCTTCGTCGGTCAACATACCTTCGTTGAACATCTCTTCGATACCGCCGTCGCCGAACACTCTTTCGTCCGCCTTAGCCAACCATTCTTTCTTGGATTCCGGAATGTGCATATCGAATACGCTTGCGGTCAAACCGCTGATGGTGCTGTATTTGTAACCGAGAGCTTTAACGTTATCCAACGTTTCCGCCGTCTTGGCAGAGCCGTTGACTTTAAAGCATCTCTCCACTATCTTTTTGAGCGTTCCCTTTTTTACTACGGAATTGAATTCCAGTTTGAGATAGTCCTCCGGTTTTTCGCGTTTAACGAAGCCGAGGTTCTGAGGGATAGCGTCGTTGAATATAAGTCTTCCGACGGTAGTACGGATGCGTCCCGTTACCTTTTGGCCGTCCGGCGTTTCTTTCGTTAATCTGACGTTAATCAGACTTTCAAGTTCTATTTCGCCCGCCTGATAAGCAAGTACGGCTTCTTCCTGCGAGGAAAAACTCTTGCCTATGCAATCCGCATAACCTTTTTCGTACAATTCGGCGTCACTGACGGTATAAAGGTCAAAGTGCTCACCCACGGGTTGATTGTAACCGCCCTTAGCTCTGTTGTATTCGTCAGTACCGTCTATCTTGGTATCGCCGAGTTTATCGAGCGTCAGATAATAACAACCCATTACCATGTCCTGCGTCGGGCTGATAACCGGTTTGCCGTCCGAGAGTTTAAGAATATTATTGTTAGCCAACATCAAGTAACGCGCTTCGGCTTGCGCTTCTACGCTCAAAGGAACGTGTACCGCCATCTGGTCGCCGTCGAAGTCGGCGTTGAACGCCGTACATGCCAGCGGATGAAGTTTAATCGCTCTGCCTTCGATGAGAACGGGTTCAAACGCCTGAATGGACAATCTGTGCAACGTGGGCGCACGGTTGAGCATAACGGGATGGTCTTTGATAACCTCTTCCAGCACGTCCCATACCTTTGCGTCCGCGCGCTCGATACGGCGTTTTGCACTCTTGATGTTCTGAGATTGATTGGTTTCAACCAACTTCTTCATAACGAACGGCTTGAAAAGTTCCAAAGCCATTTCTTTGGGCAGACCGCATTGATTCAATTTAAGTTCCGGACCTACGACGATAACGGAACGACCCGAGTAGTCGACGCGCTTGCCGAGAAGGTTCTGACGGAAACGACCTTGTTTACCGCGAAGCATAGAGGACAGAGATTTGAGTTCTCTGTTGCCTGCGCCGCTGTGCGGACGTTTTGCGCGGCTGTTGTCGATAAGACTGTCGACAGCCTCCTGCAACATACGCTTTTCGTTTCTTATCAATATATCGGGAGCGTTAATCTCCTTGAGTTTTTTAAGTCTGTTGTTACGGTTGATAACTCTGCGATACAAATCGTTGAGGTCGCTGGTGGCGTATCTTCCGCCGTCCAGCGGAACCATAGGTCTCAATTCCGGCGGAATAACGGGCAGAACGTCGAGAATCATCCATTCCGGCTTGTTGCCGCTGCGACGGAAACTCTCAACGATTTCCAGACGCTTGATAAAACGGATACGTTTTTGTCCCGTTGCCTTTTCGAGAGATTTTTTAAGCGCGGCGGATTCTTCCTCAAGGTTGACGCATTGGAGCAACTCTTTGATAGCCTCTGCGCCCATGCCCGAACGGAATCCGTCTTTGCCGTATTTCGCTTCGTATTCTCTTTGTTCCGTAGGAGAAAGAACCTGTTTTTTAACGAGTTCGGTATCTTTGGGGTCGAGAACCACGAAACTAGCAAAGTTTAAAACCTGTTCCAGATACTTGGGGGACATATCGAGCAAAAGTCCCATTCTGCTCGGTACGCCTCTGAAATACCATATGTGACTGACGGGAGCGGCGAGTTCGATGTGTCCCATACGCTCGCGTCTGACTTTGGCTTTCGTAACTTCTACGCCGCACTTGTCGCAGATAACTCCCTTGTAACGGATGCGCTTGTATTTACCGCAGTGACACTCCCAGTCCTTTGTCGGTCCGAAAATCTTTTCGCAGAACAAACCGTCTTTTTCGGGCTTGGTCGTGCGGTAGTTGATGGTTTCAGGCTTGGTAACCTCGCCGTGAGACCATTCTCTTATTTTTTCAGGAGATGCTATTCCTATTTGTATAGATGCGAAATTATTTAATTCAAACATATTACCCCTCCTTACATATCCTCGTCTTCGTCGTCAAACAAAGAGTTAAAGTCGAGTTCGTGATCGATACTTTCAGCGTCGTTGATGATTTCTTCGTCAAAGCTGAAATCGTCGTCGTCGACGAGGTCGACTTCCTCGTCTGCGTTAAAGTTGAGCAATTGTTCTCTCTTCTGTTCGTTTTCTTTGAGCGTCGTTTCGATATAATCGGTTTCGTCGTCTACGCTGTCCTTGATTTCGATAACTTCGTTGTCTTCGCTCAGCACCTTCACGTCGAGAGCCAGACTCTGAAGTTCTTTAATGAGAACCTTGAACGCTTCGGGAATACCGGGACCGGAAATGTTTTCGCCCTTGACGATTGACTCGTAAGTTTTTACACGCCCTACGACGTCGTCCGACTTGACGGTTAAAATTTCCTGCAAAACGTTTGCTGCGCCGTATGCTTCCAACGCCCAGACTTCCATTTCGCCGAAACGTTGTCCGCCGAACTGCGCCTTACCGCCCAGAGGTTGTTGCGTAACCAGACTGTACGGACCGGTACTACGCGCGTGAATCTTGTCGTCGACCAGGTGGATAAGTTTGAGCATATACATGTACCCGACAGTTACGCGGTTTTCGAAAGGCATACCCGTACGACCGTCGTACAGAGTGACTTTACCGTCTACTTTACCCGTCTGCGGATTTATCATGCAGTTTTGTTCAAACAATTCTTTAATATCGTTTTCGCTTGCACCGTCAAACACCGGCGTGGCAACTTTCCAACCCAGCATTTTGGCAACCAAGCCCAAGTGAACTTCGAGAACCTGCCCGATGTTCATACGCGAAGGAACGCCCAACGGATTGAGAACGATCTGCAATGGCGTACCGTCTTCCATAAAAGGCATATCCTCTCTCGGCAAAACCCTGGACACGACGCCCTTGTTACCGTGACGTCCCGCCATCTTGTCGCCTACGCCCAGCTTACGCTTTTGCGCTATATATACGCGGACGAGTTTGTTGACGCCGGGGTCAAGCTCGTCTTTGTTTTCTTTCGTAAATATTTTTACGTCAACTACGATACCGCCTTCGCCGTTAGGTACGCGGAGGGAGGTGTCGCGGACTTCTCTCGCTTTTTCCGAGAAGATAGCGCGGAGCAATCTCTCTTCGGGAGTGAGTTCGGTCTCGCCCTTGGGCGTAACTTTACCGACGAGAATATCGCCCGGTCTGACTTCTGCGCCGATACGGATAATACCGTCTTCGTCGAGGTCTTTTAACGCCTCTTCGCTTACGTTGGGTATGTCGCGCGTAAACTCTTCCGGTCCGAGTTTGGTGTCGCGCGTTTCCGATTCGTGCTCTTCTATATGAACGGTGGTAAAGACGTCGTCTTTAACCAGATCTTCCGAAATAAGAATTGCATCTTCGTAGTTGTAACCTTCCCACGTCATAAATCCGATGAGAACGTTTCTGCCGAGGCTCAGTTCGCCCTGATTGGTGCTGGGACCGTCGGCAAGTACGGTTGCTTCGTGCTCGGCAGTTTCTTTGTACACGCGTTGACCGACCTTGACGATGATACGCTGGTTTACGCAGGTACCCTGGTTGCTGCGAACGAATTTTTTAAGCGGATAAACTTCTACTACTCCATCGTCGTCGGTAACCTCGATACTCGTACCCGTTATTTTCGTTACGACGCCGTCCTGCTTTGCCAGAACCATTACGCCGCTGTCGTAAGCGATACGTCCTTCGATACCCGTTGCGACGATAGGCGTTTCGGGACGAAGCAAAGGCACCGCCTGACGTTGCATGTTAGAACCCATCAACGCACGGTTGGTATCGTCGTTTTCCAAAAACGGAATAAGACTGGTGGCGACCGAAACCAATTGTTTCGGACTAACGTCCATGTAATCTACCTTATCTGCGGGATATTCCTTAATATCGGCGCGATAACGGCAGGTAATACGTTCATGAATAAAGTGACGGTTTTCGTCGAACGGCTCGTTGGCTTGCGCGATAATGTTTCCGTCTTCTCTGTCCGCCGTCAGGTATTCTACTTCATCCGTAACGGTATGGGTTACGGGATCGATCTTGCGATACGGACTCTCGATAAAACCGTATTGATTGATGCGTGAAAAAGACGCAAGAGAAGTAATAAGACCGATGTTCTGACCTTCCGGCGTTTCAATCGGGCACATTCTGCCGTAGTGACTGTAATGAACGTCGCGGACTTCGAAGGTCGCGCGTTCTCTGTTAAGACCGCCGGGGCCCAACGCTGACAACTTACGCTTGTGAGTAAGTTCGGCAATGGGGTTGGTCTGGTCCATAAATTGTGACAATTGGCTGCTCCCGAAAAATTCTTTGATGGCAGAACTTACGGGACGAACGTTTATAAGGCTTTGCGGAGTGGCTTTGTCAATCTCCTGAATAGCCATACGCTCTCTTATAACTCTTTCTAGACGGGCAATACCGATACGGAATTGGTTCTGGAGCAACTCGCCCACGCTGCGAACGCGTCTGTTGCCGAGGTGGTCGATGTTATCCACCTGACCGACGCCGTGTTTAAGACCGAGGTTGTAGCTGACGGTTGCGATGATATCGTCTACGGTGATGTGACGGGGAATAAGCATATCGCGACTGCCCGCTATCGCTCTGATAGTCTCTTCTACCGACAAGCCCTGAGCAAGAATTTCTTTAAGTGCGGTAAGATTGACCGCTTCGTTGATACCGATGGCTTCCGACTCGAAATCGACGTCGGCATAACGCGAATCGACGAGGCTGAGGTAGTACTTGATATCGACGGTGTTATTACCGATAACCTTGACCTTCTGGTCGGGGTGATTGTTATCAAAAACGTAAACGACGTTGACGCCGCTGTTCTGAATGACGTAAGCCTGTTCCTTGGTAAGTACTTCGCCGGCGGTACCGATAACGATGTCCCTGGTACCTTCCGCAGTTTCTACTGTAGCGACAACGTCCTCCGCCAAAGTATAATCAATCCAGTTAGTGCTGTCGTCTCTGTAAGGAGAGATGCGGTTTGCCAGACTGAGTTTTTTATTGAATTTATAACGCCCCACGCGTGCAAGGTCGTAACGTTTACGGTCAAACAACAAATCTTTTACTTGTTTATCAACCGACTCGTCGGTGGGAATTTCGCCCGGACGAAGACGTTTGTAAAGTTCCAGCTTGCCGCTGCGCTCGTCTTTGCTTTCGTCCTTGTCGCAGGTGTTGCAAATGGTAACGTCGTTAAAGAACAAATCTTTGATTTGTTCGTCCGAAGAAACGCCGATGGCTCTCAGCAATACCGTCGCCGGGAGTTTACGGTTGCGGTCGACGTGAACGTACAGTATATCGTTGTTGGCGTCATGAACGAATTCAAGCCAGGCGCCGCGGTTGGGAATAACGGTGGTATCGTACTTTACTTTTCCGCTCTTGTCCATCTCTGCCGCCGCATACACGCCGGGAGAACGCACCAATTGACTTACTACTACGCGCTCCGCACCGTTAATGATAAAACTGCCCGTATCGGTCATCAAAGGAAAGTCCCCCATATAGACTTCGTGTTCCGCAATTTCGCCGGTGTCCTTTCTCATGAGACTGACCTTAAGTTTTAACGGAGCGGCGTAAGTTGCGTCGCGCAATCTGCACTCGTTTTCCGAATACTTGCTTTTCGAATCAATGGTGTAATCGAGAAACTGCAACTCGAAACGCCCGGAGTAGTCCACAATGGGCGAAAAGTCGTCAAGAACCTCACGGATACCATGCTTAAGAAAGGCGTCGTAACTTGTCTTTTGGACCTCGATCAGATTGGGAAGTTTAATGACCTCGTCGACTTTGGAAAAGGTCTTTCTTTCCGTGTTGCCGAATTTTTGAGTATGTACCTGCATTTATACCTACCTCTGAAAAAATATTTTTTACGCGTTAAACGGTTGCATTTTTTTTTAAATTTGCTATACTTGAGTTGTAAAAAATGCCGACCTGACTGCATTTGCCTTGTTTTCCCTAAAAAAGCGCAAACTTGGCAATATTAATGCATTAAACTAATTTAGCACCAACTTTGTCAATAGTCAATCGTTTTTAACATGGTTGTTACAATAAAAAAATATTAATTATTTTTTCATTTTTGAAACCGCAAATTACGATTTTTTGAGACAATTTACGACAAAAATGTCTGCGTACATGTACGTACGCGCGTATATTATTGATAGAAGTGAAAATCACTCCCGAAAGGTAAAAAATGAGATTGGACAAATTTTTAAAAGTATCGAGAATTTTAAAACGCCGCACGGTGGCAAACGAAGCCTGCCACGGCGGAAAAGTTTCCGTCAACGGTCGCACCGCCAAACCCGGCGCGCAAATCAAACCGGGAGACAAAGTCGCTATCGCCTTTGCGGGCGGTCAACTGGTGTTCGTTGTCAACCAGGTAAAAGAATCTGTTAAAAAAGACGAAGCGGCGCAAATGTACACCATTCTGCAAGACGAATAACGTATTGCGGATACTTTTTACAGAATAACGCCTTTTAAGTTGACGATTAAAAAAACAAAAAAATGAAACGTTCCGTTATTATAGTTGCGGCAGGAGAAAGCAGCCGCTTTAAACAAGACAAACTTTTTTTCGATTATCTCGGCAAGCCGTTAATCATGCATACTTTCGACGCGGCTAAAAATGCTTGCGACAGCGTGGTTATCGTCGCGAATAAATCCAACGCAGACAAAATGCGTCAGCTGTCAGACGGGCAGGCAACCGTCGTATGCGGCGGAGCAACCCGTTCGGAATCGGTCAGAAAAGGACTGGAAGCGCTACCCGTCGGCACGGAAATCGTAGCCATTCACGACGGAGCACGTCCTTTTGCGACCCCCGACCTCTTTGAAAGAGCCTTTTTACATGCGGAAAAATACGGTAGCGCGATACCCGTCACCCCCGTTACGGATAGCCTGTACGACGCAGGAAAGTCCTTACCCGTCCCCCGCGAAAATCTTTCTGCGGCGCAGACTCCGCAGGCTTTCGACCTGGCAAAACTAAAAAACGCATACGACCTCGCCACCTCTTCCCTTACCGACGACGGGCAGGTGTGGCTTAACGCTTACGGCTCGCTCCATTTTATCGAAGGCGAAACCGGAAACAAAAAAGTCACATACCCGAGCGACCTGCCGACCTACAGAATCGGAATCGGTTTTGACGCACATCGCCTCGGCGAAAACCGAAAACTTATCCTTTGCGGCGTACCCGTCCCCTTTAATCTCGGTTTAATCGGACACAGCGACGCCGACGTCGCTTTGCATGCTTTAATCGACGCGATTCTCTCCGCAACAGGAGAAAAAGACATAGGCAACCTCTTCCCCGACACCGACGACAAATACCTCGGTATCGACAGCGGATTAATGCTGGACGAAGTCCTGAAGAAAGCGCGGAAGAACGGATACGAAGTAGTCAACGCCTCTATCGTGATTATGGCTCAGGCACCCCGTCTGTCCCCATATATTGAAAAAATGCGTAAAAACGTTGCCGAACGGCTTGATTGCGCGGTATCCCGAGTAAACGTTTCCGCCACCACGACGGAAAACCTCGGCATCACGGCAGAAGGTCTGGGAATGGCAAGCCAGGCACAGGTATTACTAATAAAAAGAAACTGAAAAGTTTAAAGACGACAAAAAAAAACGCGACTGTGTCGCGTTTTTTTATCGTTTATCTTGTTCCGTTTATTCAACCTTCAATCAACGGACTGTCCTTTTCGTAATCGAACCACGGATAATTCTGCCACTTTCCGCCGTTTACCCGATATACCTCTTCCACTGCAAAAGACCAACGCATACAACTAGCGGTATCGGGTTTAAACTGCAAAAATTCGCCGTTATAGGCGTAAGTGTAAAAGAAACTCGCGTCCATGGGCAAGCAAATGGTATTTATAAGATCCCATTTTATAAACACATCGAAAGGCTTGCCGCTACGCGTACCCGTGTACCTTAATCCGTCTCTGTCAAGATGTAATATTCCGTCGCCGACGTAATCGCACGTATTGTAATTTTTCATATATTCGTAGTCGCGCATGACGCCGATTTTCACGTGTTCTTCCATCACGAAATCAGGTTGAGAAACCTTACGGCGCATGTCCCTGCGCTCGTTGTCGAACCACTCTTTGATATTGGCAGGCACCTTGCTGCCCTTTAACGGTACCAGATTGTACTTGTCGTCGAGGGTTGCGCCGTTACCGCATTTCAGGCACCTGATAACGTCGCCTTTACCCTCCATACTCATCTCTTCACCGCACACGGGGCACTTGTAAAGAATCTGATGAAGATTGGTTGCCGCGCCGTTTTCGTTTTTATAAGCGTGCTGTTTATCCTTATTCCATGCATAGTCGTCGGTGAAAAGAGCTTCGTCAAGTTTGAGTTGAATTTCTTTCTCATCCATGTCTTTGGCTTGCTCTGCGGACAAAAGTTCAAACAACTCCACCTCGATTTTGCCGAATCTCTCCTTTACGTCAAACTTGGGGCTTAAAAAATATCCGCCGTATATACGTACGCCCAACGTCGGTATGCCGTACTTTGCAAAATGTTTAATCATCTTACCACTGCCCAGCATAGACGGTTGCTGTGCGCCCGAAGCGGTGCTCATTCCGCACGGAAAAATACATACGCACCCGTTCTTTTCTTCTCTTAAAATTTTCGTCATACCCTTAAGCGTAGTAAGATCGGGCACAAAATTCTTTTTGGGAATGACGTTGCCGAACTTAAACACGCCCTGAAGATGAGAACGGTGAAACTCGTTTTCCGCCGCCACGAAATTCACCCTTCTCGTACCCAGCGCCTTGGTTACGAAAGCGTAATCCATACGCGACGCGTGATTGGAAACCACGAGAAGAGGGCGGTTCTTGTAATCCTTAAGATTTACCTTTCTGTCGACCGTGACGTGACACTTTTTGTAGTACAATATTCCGCATAAAAATCTCAGGGTAAAGTTTGCTACTGCCGATTGCTTTTTCAAACGGCGCGATTTAATCCGTTCGTTTAACGTCTTCTTTTCTCTCATTTGTATTTCTGCTCCAAGTTTACATTTTACAGTGATTTGTAATATTCTGAAACATTCTAACACAATTCGTTACGTTTGACAATAACAACCGCAAACTTTGTTCATTAATCTACATTTTATTTACGTTGTATAAAAAAAGAATTAAAAAAACTGTTTTTATGCAATTAAAACGGCGTTACACTGGTTTTTATCCTGTAGTCGGCGTCAACGAGTTTTTTTTGCCACTATTCCCAATTCGTAAGCCTGACGGAGCAACTCTTCTCTGAATTTAGGGTGAGCTATATTCACCAATCTGTCCACTCTCTCCCTGATATTGCATCCGCGCAAATCAGCGACGCCGTATTCTGTCACCACGTACTGGACGTCGTTTCTGCTTAACGTTACCGCCGCGCCGGGTTTAAGTTGAGCAACTATTTTTGATACCTCTTCTCTTTTTTCACCGTCGGTTTTTACGTTGGCGGTAGAGTACAGGGCAATGAAGGACCTTCCGTTTTTACTTTTTTGCGCGCCGATAGCCGTGTCCGCCTGACCGCCGCTCCCCGAAAACTGTTTACTCCCCAGACTTTCACTGCAACATTGTCCGGTAAGGTCAACTTCCAGAGTCGTGTTGATACTCACCATATTGTCGTTACTGCCGATAACGTAACTGTCGTTGGTATATCTGCCGTCTCTCACTTCTACCCCCACGTTATCGTCGACAAAATCGTACAATTCTCTCGTACCGAGTATCATCGTCGTAACGGATTTACCTTTATTGACGTTTTTCAGACTGTTGTCTATGACTCCCGCCCTGGTAAGATTCATCATTTCGGTAGTGAACAGTTCGGTATGCACTCCCAGATGTTTTTTAGAGTACAACGCTTTACCGACGGCGTTGGGTATACCGCCTATGCCCAGCTGAATACAGTCTCCGTCTTCAATATACTCCGCTATTTTATTTCCTATGGCTATATCCTTTTCGTTGCACTCTCCGTCTGGGATTTCAGGAAGGTCGTATTCTCCGCTAATAAAGTAGTTAACGTCCGTGCGAGGAACCGCGGGATTTGCTTCGAGTATAACGATATCGCTGTTTTCGATAACGTATTTTTCGTAAGTGTCGGACACGCCGAGAGAGACAAAGCCGTGTTTGTCGGGCAAAGAACAATTGCCGATATAGATATTCGGTTTTTTGTGCCATATTCTTTTGAACGCCGCGGTAGACAGTTGCTGAGGAACATGGGAAACGTTGCCGAGAGAAAAGGATTTTCTCAGTGTAGAATTAAAAAACCAGCCGTCCTGATTGAACGTGCCTACGCACTTTTCGTCGGTCATATATTCAAACTGCCGCATAGGTAAACACGTAGTAACCGACACGTCGGTCACTTTGCCTGCCAGCTTGTGTAAACTGCCGAGAAAAAGAGCCCCCTCCGCTGCCCCAAGACCGCTGACAATATGCATTCCGCTTTTTACAAGCCCCAAAGCTTCGTCGACTCCGATAATTTTTTTGTTAAAACTCATTTTAAATTACCTCCGGGTAGATTATTGACGTCAAAAGCCTTTTTTAGACAACAAAAAAACCGCACTGAAAGCACGGTTAATTTGCTAATATTAAATATTAAGTCGTCAAGACAATCAAAGACTATTTATTGAAACCGTCTTTAAATGCTTTACCCATTTTGAAAACGGGAGTCTTTGTGGCGGGAATGCTCACTTTTTCGCCGGTGCGAGGATTGATGCCTTCTCTTGCAGGCTTATCTTTGAGTTCGAAACTACCGAAACCTACGAGATTGATCTTTTCGCCGTCTTTCAAAGCTTCAGCCACAGTGTCAATGAATGCCTTGTAGAAAGCGTCTGCCTTCTTGTCTGTTTCACCCATTTTCTGAGCAATAGTTTTTACAAATTCACCTTTGTTCATAAAGAACCCTCCTTGTTTAAGTTACTTTGTGATTTTAGCATATTATCGGGTATTTGTCAATATCTGTCGAAATATTTGTTGCAAAAATGTTAAAATTTCACATTTGCCTGTAATTTAAAGGGTTTTGTTCACATTAGCCCTCAAAAACGACTTCATCGCCAAAGAACCTTAAGTCGGTCTGATAGAACGCTTTCAATCCGTCCACCAACACAGCCAGGTCGTCGGTGCCCATCGTTTCGCAGAAGGAGTGCATTGCGAGTTGAGCCAGACCGATATCCACGGTATGCAGGCTTACCTGTCGGTTGCTTATCGTCCCCAAAGTGCTTCCGCTTCTCGCGTCGGAACGGTTGAAAAAGTCCTGGTAAGGAACGTTTGCTTTGGCGAGTATATTTTTCAGTACCGCCGAAGACATACCGTCGGTGAGGTACGCCTGATTGGCGTGATGTTTGATAACGATACCTTTATTTATCAGGCAACGGTTGGTCGGATCGCATTTTTCGGGATGGTTGGGGTGCAAAGCGTGGGCGTTGTCCATACTGACGAGAAAACTGTTTGCCACTGCGTTACGCGAAAGTTCTTCCACCGCGTCGTCCGGTTCCGCAACGGCGCAGATTATGCCGTTTAAAACGTCCTTCAATAAAGTGCTTCCGGCGCCTTGCTTGGTTCCGCTGCCGACCTCTTCGTTGTCGAAACATGCACAGACCGATATAGTCGAACAATTGCTCTTAATCAACGCTTTCATTCCGCCGAACACTCCCGTTAGGTCGTCCAGCCTCGGCGCCGCCAGAAATTCGTCTTTCGCGCCGTAAGTGTACGGCTCGGTGTCGGGAACGACGAACAAATCGTAGTCCACCACGTCTTTTTCATGCGTTATTGTCCCGACCACGTCTTCTCCGTCGCCCATGCCGATAAGCGGCAACAAGTCTACCTGCGGATTAAGTTTCAATCCGTCGTTTGCCTCACGGTTCTGATGAATAGCGACGCTGGGGATAGTCACCAGAAAGTCGCTCTGAACGTTGACCGCTCTAAGTCTGTCTCCGTCGCGTTCGATGACTCTTCCGGCTATGCGCAAAGGTCTGTCCAGCATCGTGTAATACAATGCTCCGCCGTACGTCTCTACGTTAAGACGCTGATACGCCGCCGTTGCGGTCAAAGCGTTGTTCTTGATTTTAAGACACGGGCTGTCGGTGTGAGAAGCAACGATATTAAATCCGCGCCTGACGTTCAACTCGCCCGTTTTAAACGCAACGATACTGCTGCCGTTACGGGTAACGTAATAACCCGTGTTGGGCTCCAATTCCCACGAATCGCCTTCGCTCAAAGCAATAAAGCCTTCTCTGGTCAGCATACTGCAAACGTTTTTTACCACGTGATAGGGAGTCAGTCCCGTCTGCAAAAATTCCATAAATTCCGCAACGTCTTTCAACATAGCATCTTACCTCTTTATCTTTTTTCGTACATTATAAAACAAACCGGACGAAAAGTAAAGTTTTTTTCAGCAACAATAGCGTATTGCGCCCGTTATTTTGTTCCGTAATCTCCGCACGACCGAAAAAACGAAGAAATTTCGCCGATTTTTTGGCAAAAATACGGTTTTGCAAAAAAATATTTGACCGATAAAAAAATTCGCCGAAAATTATTTGTTTTTTTGTTGCAAAATAGTTTACAACGCCGAAAATTTTTGCTACAATCAGTTTGTTTGAAATAAGGAGATGCGTATTTTGGATAATACAGACCAAAAAATTTTACAGTTACTCGTCAACAATGCACGCGTCAATACTTCGGAGATTGCCGAAAAAGTAAAGTTGTCTCCGTCAACGGCGTCCGACCGTATTAAAAAACTGGAGGCAAACGGCACTATCCTCGGATACACGGCTATTCTTTCATCGGCAAAGTTGGGCAAGGGCGTCACCGCTCTTATGAGCGTCGCGATAGAACACCCCAAGTACAACGACGGTTTTATCAAGGCGGTTCTCGCCAACCCCGATATAATCGAATGCTTTTACCTCGCAGGCGAATTTGATTTTTATCTTAAAATCATCACGGACAACATCGACAAACTCGAATGTAACCTTAACGCCATCAAGAGTATACCCGGCGTATCCAAGACTATGACGAACATCGTCCTGAGCACACCTAAAAACAAACATGACTTTTTAACCCCGACGGACAATTGAAATAGAAATAAAACAAAATTCGTTAAAAGTTAAAACTCTTTCGCTTAACGCGTAAAGATAAATAAAATAAAACAAAAATGGCTGAAACGCCATACATTAGGAGGAAAACTACTTATGATTATTGGTATCCCTAAAGAAATTATGCACGACGAAGCTCGTGTATCGGCAACTCCCGAAACCGTCAAAAAGATGGTAGCAGACGGCAACGTCGTTCTCGTTGAAAACGGCGCAGGCGTAGGTTCTTTCTTCCCTGACGCGGATTACGCTGCGGCAGGCGCGACCATGGTTGCGGATTGCGAAGAAATTTTTGCCAAGTCGGACGTTATCCTGAAGGTTAAAGAACCTCTCTTTAACGAACAAAAGGGCAAGCACGAAATCGATATGATGCACAAAGGTCAATACATCATCACCTTTATCCACCCCGCGGCACCCGTTAACCACGAAATGGTTAAGAAAATGGCAGCCCAAGGCGTTATCGGTCTGACTCTTGACGGTGTTCCCCGTATCAGCCGCGCTCAATCCATGGACGCTTTGTCCTCGATGAGCACCTGCGCAGGCTACAAAGGTATGTTGATGGGCGCAAGCGATATTCCTAAGTTTATGCCCCTCATCGGCTCCGCAGTCGGCGTAATCAAACCCTCCAACGTATTCGTTATCGGTACCGGCGTCGCAGGTCTGCGCGCTGTAGCTACCGCTAAATCTATCGGCGCTGTCGTTTACTCCGCGGATATCCGCCCCGAAGCTAACGAACAAGCCGCTTCTTTGGGCGCAAAAATCGTCGAAACCGGCGTACCTAAAGAAATCGCAGTCGCTCCCGACGGCAAACACGCTATGAAACTCCCCGAAGAATGGCTGGTTAAAGAACGCGCCAATATCGCAGAAGCAGTTAAAAACGCAGATATCATCTTCTGCTCCGCTTTGCTCCAAGGTCAACTCGCTCCTACCCTCCTGACGGAAGACATGGTAAAATCCATGAAGCCGGGTTCCGCCATCGTCGACATTTCTATCGACCAAGGCGGCAACTGCGCTATCACACCCGCAGGCAAGAGAGAAGTTAAACACGGCGTAGTTATCGAAGGTATCAAAAACATCCCCGGTCAACTTCCCACTTCTTCTACCTGGCTGTTTGCAAACAACATTTACAACCTTCTCAAGTTCCTCTCCAAAGACGGCAAAATCGCTATGGATATGAACGACGAAATCGTACAGGGCATTCTGGTTACCTACGAAGGCAAAATCGTTCACAAGGGCGCAAGAGAAGCTATGGGTATTTAATTTCAACCCGTTTGCATTAATAATAACGTAATTTGACTTTGATTTTCTCCCACCTACACACAAGTGGGAGAAAATTTAAGTTAATGAAACTTTTTTAAAAAGGGGAAAAAACACCATGTTCGGATTAGAAACAATCTATTACCAATTGATTTTACTGGGCGTTTTCGTGGCAGCAACTTTTATCGGATATATCCTTATAAATAAAGTTCCACCGCTTCTTCATACGCCCTTGATGTCGGGTATGAACGCCCTGTCCGGCGTAACAGTTCTCGGCGCTCTCACCGCTTGCGCTCTGCTGTTTAAAGAACACGTTATTCTTTCCGCCACTCTCGGCGCCGTCGCCATCGCTCTCGCTATGGTCAACGTCGTTGGCGGTTTCGTCGTAACCGACAAAATGCTCGGTATGATCGCCAAAAAAAGAGCGCCTAAACAAACTTTGCTCTACCTCGTAACAGCCGTTTGCGCCGTCGCCGTCGTTGCACTTATGGTAATGATGACAAAAAGCACAAACGATGAGTGGTTCTACCTCGGCTTGTCCATACTGTTAACGCTCGGCGTATTGGTTGGTATTGCAATGATGAGCAAAGTTACGATAAGCAAAATCGGCAACCGTATAAGCGCCGTTTGTATGTTACTCGCCATCGCTCTTACCATTATCAACAATTCTATCGCGGCAAGCTGGACGATATATATCGGTCTCGCTTTAGGCGTCGTCGTAGGTTTGTTCCTCGCGCTTAAAGTAAAGATGATTCAGATGCCTCAGATGGTCGCGTTACTCAACGGTCTCGGAGGCGCGGCAAGCGCACTCGTCGGCGGTTTTGCAATGGCTGGCGTGGGCAGCGGTTTTGACGTTTTCTCAACTATCACCGCATCCGTCGCTCTCGCCGTCGGCATGCTTACGTTACTGGGCAGCCTCGTCGCCGCCGGCAAACTTCACAAGGTTTTGCCGCAAAAATCCATCGTTTACAGGGGACATCAGTTTTTGACTATGTTCTGCCTCGCTATGACGCTTCTCGGTATCGTCGGCTATTGCGTAACCGTCGCTATGGGAATACAGTCAACTATCGGCTTCTTTATTGCCCTCGTGGCGTTGTTTGCGTCTTTCTTCGGTTTCGTATTTGCAATAAGAGTAGGCGGCGCGGATATGCCCATTACGATTTCTCTTCTCAACAGCCTTAGCGGCGTTGCGGGCGCAATCGCAGGTCTGGCTATCAACGACCTGTTGCTGGTCGCCGTCGGCGGTATCGTCGGCGCAAGCGGTTTGCTCCTCACACAGATTATGTGCAAAGCCATGAACCGCAAACTCGGTTCTATCCTGCTCGGCACTTCTGCCGCACCTGCCGCAAAACCTGCGGAAAAGAAGGAAGCCTCCGCAAGCGATGCGAAAGCGGAAAAACCTGCCAACGTAAAAACCAATTACGCCGCGCAACTTAAATCGGCGAAAGAAGTCATAATCGTACCCGGTTACGGTATGGCTATCGCTCAGGCTCAGCACCTCGTCAAGAAACTCGCCGATAAACTGACTGCCAACGGCACGAAAGTCAAATACGCCGTTCACCCCGTTGCAGGTCGTATGCCCGGTCACATGAACGTCCTTCTCTGCGAAGCCAACGTCGAGTAC
>SFEB01000020.1 GCA_004558105.1 Clostridiales bacterium | reverse complement strand
TGGCAGGCCAATCTAAAACGCATTTAATGCGTTGCCAGTAATGTTTAGGGCTTTGCCCGAAACTGAAATACCCCCCGTTTCACGGGGGGATATTTATTTCAGCGACCGTTTATTAACCCGTTTTTTCAATTTAAGGTATTTTTCTTTTTTTCCTGCATAATGTATAGAGAAAATAGCGGAGGTAGTGACGCATATGGAAAAAAAAGAAAGTCTTGAAATTTACGATACGATAGCAACGCGCACCAACGGCGACCTTTATATAGGCGTTGTCGGTCCCGTGCGTACGGGTAAATCCACCTTTATCACCCGATTTATGGAAAACGTGGTTTTGCCAAATATTAAGAATAAAAACGTCAAAAACAGGGCGATAGACGAGTTGCCGCAGTCGGCAGACGGAAAGGTAGTAATGACTACTCAACCGAAATTCGTACCTAACGAGGCGGTAAAAATCACTTTTGGTAACTCCGTATCGGCGAGCGTTCGTCTTATCGACTGCGTCGGTTACATGGTAGACGGCGCGACGGACGGTGCGGAAGAAGACGCTCCGCGCATGGTCACTACGCCGTGGTCTACGGAACCGATGCCTTTTGACAAAGCTGCGGAAATAGGCACTCAAAAGGTAGTAGGCGAGCATTCTACGGTAGCGGTAGTCGTCACCAACGACGGTACGATTACCGAAATTCCGCGCGTCAATTTCGTTTCGGCGGAGGAAAGAGTGATAGGCGAGTTAAAAGAGCTGAAAAAACCTTTTATCATCGTTTTAAACAGTAAAACGCCCAATTCCGACGAATGCAAAGCACTTGCAGAAGCGCTTGAACAGCGTCACGACGCGAAAGTTCTGCCGATGTCGGTTGCAAATATGGGCGTAGAAGATTGCGAAGCGGTTTTATCGGCGTTAACCGAAGAATTTCCTATTAAAAAAATCGTCGTGGATATGCCAAAGTGGATGCGTACTCTGCCTTCCGACAATTTCGTTATCGAAAAAGTTATCGACAATATCCGTGACAGCGTCGGTGAAATGAGCAAAATGAAGCATTTTGCGAAAATGATCGAAAACGCGACGGAAGACGAAAACGTGTTCGCTCCCGTTTTGTCTCAGATAAAACTCGGCGAGGGTGTGATAAATTACGAAATTAAACCCAAAGACGGACTGTTTTATAAAGTTCTCAGTGATTTTGCGAAGCAACCGATTGAAGACGAGTTCAGCCTTATGAGTTTCGTCTCGAAGTCGGCAGAAGCATGCGGAAAATACGAAAAATTCTCCGCAGCGTTGGACGAGGCGGAAGCCAGCGGTTACGGCGTCGTCAATCCGTCTATGGACGGAATGGAAATGCTGTCTCCCGAAATAGTAAAACAAGGTTCTAAATACGGCGTAAAACTTAAAGCGACCGCACCGTCGTGGCATATTTTAAAGGTGGACGTGACGACGGAAGTAAATCCGATGGTCGGTACGGAACAACAGAGCCAATACTTACTCAGCGAATTTCAGAACGATCCGCAGGGTATATGGAATACCAACATGTTCGGCAAGAGTATGAGCGAACTTGCAAAAGAAAGTTTATCGACAAAAGCGTCGTCAATGCCGGTCGACGCACGCGCCAAGATACGTAAAACCGTTGGACGTATCATCAACGAAAACAAGGGCGGCTTGATCTGTTTTATATTGTAAACAACGTTGTAGTGAAAAATTAAAAGCGGGGATAACTTTCGTTATCTCCGCTTTTAAAATCAAATATTTTCGGATACGTATTTAATAAAGGCGTCAGCTGGATCAAGGTCGGTAAGATTGTAAACCGTTCTCGCTCCTACGGCGTCTTCCATTTCGTTAAAATAAGGTTTGCCGTCGTCAAAAACAAAGTCGATACCGACGTAGTCTGTCTTTAAATTTGACAGTATCTTTTCAATTATTTGCATTAGTTTTTCGTCGGGTACGAAGGGTTCTGCACTGCCGCCCAGACAATAGTTGCTGCGAAAGTCCGTCAAGGAAGCACGTTTTATTGCGGTAAAAAATCTGCCGCCTATACAGTACGCACGCACGTCCACGCCTCGGTTGCCGGCTACTTTCTGCAACAAAAATCTGTCGCCGTAATTTTTTGCCATACTCAAAAAGTTCCCGTAGGTATCAAGCATCCGGACGTCTTTGCCGCCTTTACCGTCCAAGGGCTTTGCCACCAGAGGGAAGAGGTTTTTGTTCACGTCTTGCCAACCCGACGTGTTTTTGTCTA
Source organism: Clostridiales bacterium (assembly GCA_004558105.1). Classification (GTDB taxonomy): domain Bacteria; phylum Bacillota; class Clostridia; order Christensenellales; family CAG-314; genus SFEB01. The sequence continues at coordinate 14,980 of SFEB01000020.1, read as the reverse complement.
TTAAAAAGGTATCGAGCGTAGGGATTCCGAGGGAATTTGCGAATAGATAGGACAAATACTTATCGTTGCATATTTGTGCTGTTTCGGCTCTGTTGAATACTCGTAAACCGCCTTTTTCCAATTGAAACGAGAGGGTAAAATCGTTAACCCGCATTACGGCAAAACAAGCGTCGTTTTGCTTTTTGCCTTCGTAGACGAGTGCGGTATGATCGTTTTCAACCGACAAAGCGATTTTTTCGCGGAGCAGAAGTTTAAGTTCCAATCCGTATTTTCTTGCCGCAGAGGTCAGTTTGCCTATAAAAAATTCGTTGCGGCGAGCCTCGTATTCGGTATATATCAACCAACCTTTTTTCATTTGTTAATTTCTCCGATAACGTACTTGATTATCTTGTCGGCAACGTTTACGCCGGTGCATGAGGAGAGGTTGATAAAGTGAGCGTTAGAATTGACTTCGCACAGTACAGGTCGGTCGTCTTCGCCAAAAAACAGGTCGACGCCGCCAAAGTCAAGTCCGAGTATTTCACATGCCTTCAAAGCCATTTCGCATTGTTCTGAATTCGGGGTATAATTTTTCATAAGACCGCCGTTAGTGACGTTGGCGCGAAAATCGTTGTCGTTGTAGCGGTACATAGTCGCCACGACTTCTTTGCCTACCACCTGAAGCCTGAGGTCTCTGCCTTCGCTGGTCGAGACGAATTTTTGAAGAAGAAACGGTCGTTTTTCAAAGGTGTCGACGACCTTTAACAATTCGTATCTGTCGTTAACCAGAAAAACCTGTTTACCGAAAGAACCGAAACATTCCTTGACGATTAAGGGATAAGTAAGTACCTTTTCCGCCTCTTCGATAAACGGCGTAGTCGACCAGTCGGGTTTGTAGTAGACGAAAGGTGCTACAAGAGTTTCCGGCATTTCTATTCCGTTTCCGAGTAGTTTTAGGTAGGTTGTCGACTTGTCGTTGCAATCTTCTATTGCCTGAGCGTTATTGAAAACGCGCACGCCGAGTTTTTCCAGTCGTCTTGCAAGCCTTACGTCTTTATCCCAAAACAGGACGAAGTCGGTGTCTATACTGTTGTTGAGTAAGTTTGTAAAGTCAAAATTGGTTTTGACCGAAAGATTCACGCCGTTCGATTCGCAAGCCGCAGTAAAGGCGTTGCAGGTGTCTACGAACTTTGGTGAAGTGGTGTGCATATTATTGATGATGATTGTGCCGTTAACGCTGTTTTTCATTTTTTTACCTTGGGTTAATTTTATATTTATTTTTTCCGCTTGTCAACGCCTTTGCTCCAAAAGGCGAAAAAGAACTTTTTTTGGCTGTTTTTACCGCACCGTTTGCAAGTCGTATTTTTACTGCTATACTTTTTTGAAGAGGTGCGGATTATGGCGCGAAAAATCAGTATAATAAGCGGTAAAGGAGGAGTGGGTAAAAGCACTTTAACCGCCAATCTCGGGTATGCGCTTGCAAAAAAAACCAAAAGAGTATTGTTGGTGGATCTTGATTTCGGTTTGAACAGTCTGGATCTGTTGCTGTCGTGTCGCGATAACGTCGTGTTTGACGTTGCGGACGTATTGGCAAAAAAATGTCGGCTGAAACAGGCGTTGATAAGCGATCCGAAAATCCCTAACTTGTATTGTTTGTTAAGCGGTAGTTTTAATCCCGAAAAAAGGGGATTTTCCGATTTTTCCGAAATGATAAGGCGAGAAGAAAACGCTTTCGATTATATCCTTTTCGACTGCTCTGCCGGCGTAAGCGGCGCTCTTAATTTTGCTCTCGACGCGTCCGAAGAAGTGATAACGGTCGTGACGCCGCATTATATTTGTATCAAAGACGCTTTACGGGCGGTAGAGTACGCCAAAAGATTTTCGCCCGTCAACGTTTACGCCGTAGTCAACAGAGTGCGCGGCGATCTGGTCAAGGCAGGCAGACAGGCGCCTGCGCAGGAAATTTTCGACATGTTGGGAGTAACGCCGTTGGGAATTATTCCCGAGCATGACGACCTTAACGGTTTCGTCAGGCGCGACAGCGAGTTTTTTGACGTGTTGGCGGACAATCTTACCAACGGAACCAGACGCATGTACGATTGCGTTTTTCCTTACGACGGATTGTTGGGAAAAATCAAGTGCAAAATAAAAAGAAACGTTTAAAACGAGCATATTATCCAAAGCCGTCTCATAGTATTTAAAGAAAAACGGAGGTAGGCATGAACTCAGAAATTACGATTTGCGAATGTACGGCAACAGAAGACGATTGGTTGGATATCAGTTACTCTCAACGACACTATATAAGGGAAGAAGACAATGCGTTGGACCTTATAAGAAAAAGAAACGGACGCCATAAAAAAGCTCCGAAAAAATGGTTGTTCAGGGGTTTTGCGCTTGTCTTTGTTCTAGCTGCGTTAGCGGCGATGCGATTTGTGAACAAGGGGTTTGTCGGCGAAGTTTTTGCCATCGCAAAAACGACCTATACTCAAAGCATTTCAGACGTTGTTGCCGCCGCAAAGCAAGAAAAAAACACGATAATTCTTCCCATTAACGTTACCATTGACAACGTAGATAACGGCACGGTTACCATTACGGGCGGAAAAGTTTTACTTAACTTTAAAGCGGGCAAAGTTACGGCAAAAACCGACGATACAGTGACAATCGGCGTCGACGATAAACTTCAGATTGTCTACGGCGGTTTAACTAAGATCTTGGTCGACGTCGGGGACGAAGTCGCCATTCAGTCCGTGCTCGGAAAATATTCGACCGCCGCAACGGTCAACCTAGTTTACGACGGTGAAGTGGTAAAAGACGTTACCACGGTTGATTACACGTTGGTATGGAAAATCTGAAAGAAAAAAACGTTGGTTTTGTAATACGTCCTTCTTTCTGGCTGTTGGCGGTAGTATCTTTTCTCGCCAAAAGCGGTTGGTTGTTCGTCCTTTATACGGCAAGTGTGCTTATTCACGAATTTGCACACTTTTTTATTGCAAAAAAATGCGGATACAACTGCAAAAACGTAAGTTTATCTGCGTTCGGGGCCGTGCTGTACGGAGATTTTGACGACGTCGATCCGGCTTCCGCAGTAAAAATAGCGGTAGCCGGTCCGTTGGCGAATATTATTCTGGCAATATCCGTCATTGCTTTCTGGTGGATATATCCCTCGTCATACGCAATAACGAGAGACCTTGCAGTCTGTAACCTCGTTTTAGCGGTTACAAACTTTTTGCCATGTTATCCGCTCGACGGCGGACGAGTGTTGGTGGCGGCATTGCAAAAAAAACTTGGGTTTGTGAAGGCAATAAAGACAGGCCGCACCGCCGCAATAGCGGTAGGGTGCGCCTTTTTCGCATTGTTTATAATCGGAATTTTTTTAAAAATAAACTTATATTCGTGCGGACTTTTCGGCTTTTTTTTGGTGGTAGCAAGCAGCGGAGAGACGAAAAAAGCAATTTATACACGGCGCGTCTACGTAGGCGGCAGTAAAAGCAGAGCCAAAAGGGGAGCGGAAAAAAAATGCCTCGTTTTCGATGGTGAGACAACACTTGCCGCCGTCGCAAAAAAGCTCAGGGATAATTGTTTTTACCAGCTGACGGTGTTGATGGACGAGGATAACTTTTTTATTCTCGAACAACCGCAAATCAATTTTGCTTTATTGCATTTACCTCTTGACACCAAGTTAAAAAAATTGTATAATAATGCGGTATGAAATTTATAGACAGCGTTTCGAAACCTGCCAGATACTGCGGTGGAGAATACGGTATTCCCGAAATAAAAAAAGACGCGGACGCGTCGCTTTTGCTGTGCTTTCCCGATTCGTACGAAGTAGGCATGAGTAACGTAGGCACGCGTATATTGTACTTTGGTATCAACGATATTCCATACGCCAGATGCGAAAGGTGTTACGCACCTTGGCGCGACATGGGCGAGTGGCTTAAAAACAATAACCAAAAACTGACGAGTATCGAAACAGGCTCGCCTTTTTGCGACTTCGATTTCGTCGGTTTTTCTTTGCAGTTCGAGCTTTGCTATACGACCGTACTTTACATGCTCGATCTTGCGGGTTTTCCTTTGCGTGCGGCGGACAGAGGCGAAGAATATCCCATAGTTATCGGCGGCGGACCTTGTACCGTCAATCCTGAGCCCGTCTCGCTTTTTTTCGACGCCTTTATGCTCGGCGACGGAGAAACACCGTGGAAAGAGGTTTTGCGCCTTAAAAAAGAAAATAAAGGGTTAAAAAAGAAAGAGTTTTTAAAACTTTTACAACAAAAATTAGATTGCATTTACGTCCCAGAATTTGCCGATAACGTATACGAGGGGGACAAGCCGATAAAAATCGACTTTACGCATACGGTTAAACTCAATAAAGAAAAAGACCTTGAAAAAACCTTTTTTCCTCACACCGCTTTGGTCCCAAATCTGGAAATAGTCCATGACAGATGCGTCGCCGAGTTGTTCAGGGGTTGCGGAAACGGTTGCCGTTTTTGTCAGGCAGGATTTATTTACCGCCCCGTTCGCGAGCGTACTCCGCAAAACGTCTTAAAAATATGTAAAGATCTTATCGAAACGACGGGTTACGACGAACTGTCTTTGTCAAGTCTCAGTACGGGCGATTACAGCGGAATAAGAGAATTGATGAGCGAGTTGGCACCATGGGCGAAGGAAAACAATATTACTTTGACCGTTCCGAGCCTGAGAATGGACAGTTTCGACGCGGGAGTTTACGATTCCGAACGAAAAATCGCTTTGACTTTTGCGCCGGAAGCCGGTACTCAAAGACTGCGCGACGTTATCAATAAAAATATTACGGAAAAAGATATTTTCGACACCCTGGCAGACGCTTTCGGTAAAGGATATTCTTCCGTCAAACTGTATTTTATGATCGGTTTGCCGACCGAGACGAGAGAGGACGTCGAAGGTATAGCGGAAATGGCGAAAAAAGTTAAAGAGTTGTTCTTCAAGTGCCGCACGGGCAACAAGTATCTCAACTTGTCTGCAAGCGTGGCAGTGTTTATTCCAAAACCTTTTACGCCTTTTGAGTGGGAAGCTTTTGCCGACAAGGCTGATATTGAAGAAAAACAAAATCTTTTGAGAGAAGCTTTCAGAAAAAATAAAATCAATTTGTCATGGCACGACTACGACACGAGTTTCGTCGAGGCACTTCTGGCTCGCGGCGGTCGCACCATGGCAAGAGTAATAGAACAAGCCTATTTTAACGGCGCTAAGTTTGACTCTTGGAGCGATCAGTTTCATATCGAGTATTATTCCGACGCTATCGAAAAATGCGGTTTTGACGTTAACTCGGTGCTTGACGCCAAACGATACGACGAAATATTGCCGTGGGATTTTGTTTCCGTAGGTGTGGATAAAGAATATCTGATTAAAGAGTCAAAAAAGGCAAAAGCCGTGCAGACGACGCCGAGTTGTCTTAAAACTTGCAGCGGATGCGGTCTTATCAAGGAGGGACTTTGCAATGGCTGTCGTTAAATACTCCAAACTTTTTCCGGCTTCCGCCGTCAGTCACGTGGACCTTTTGCGCGTGTTTCTGCGTATATTGAAGAGGGCGAAAGTCAAGGTTAATTATACAAACGGCTACAACCCTCATATGAAAATTTACTTTTCACCTCCGATTCCGGCAGGAGTGGAGAGCGTTGCAGAATACGTAACGATAGATACTCCCGATACCGACGACTTTTTGGCTCGGTTTAACGCCGCTTGTCCAAAAGGTATAGTTGCGGAAAAATTTTTCGATATGGAAAAAAATCCCAATCTGGCGGCTGTCGTAGATAAAGCAGGATATATCGTAAAATGTCCGTTTGCAGACAAAATAAGGGTAGACGGGGTGGCGAATAACGCCGATTTTGAAATAACTTTTTTTGACAAAAACAACCAACCGACGACCAAAAAAGTCGGAGGAATGGTTTTTGTTGCGGAGCGCGTAGACGACGAAACTTTGCGTTTCGTGCTGTCTTGCGGAAACAACAATCTTCGTGCCGAAAGGCTCGTCAGGCACCTTTGCGAAAAAGCAGGCGTTGATTATTCCCTTTGTGAAATAAAAAAGACGGAGGCTTTTGTCGGCGACAAGACGGTGGACGAGTTTTTGAGAGAATTGATTTAATTTGATTTTTATTGACCTTACCGACGAAAAAAGAAGGCTGAACAATGGACTATTTTGAAATTTTATTGCCGTTGGCATTGATTTTATTATTGTCAAAGATTTTATCCATATTTTGTAAACGATTTGGCTTGCCTCAAGTTATCGGCATGCTGGTTGCCGGTTTGTTGCTCGGACTTATCAGGTATATCCCAAACCAGACTATTTTCAGCGACGGTATACTTGAAGGACTTGGATTTTTGGCAAAAATCGGCGTAATTCTTATTATGTTTTCGGCAGGTATAGAAACCGACCTGAAACAATTTAAGAAAATAGGCTTACCTTGCGTCGTAATAACGATATTGGGCGTAGTCGTGCCGTGCGGACTCGGTTTTTTGGTTGCAACCGCGTTTAACGGCGGATTTGCAAACATTGCGGAAAATATTTACGATAATTTGTTTTACGGCGTTATTTTGTCAGCTACTTCGGTCAGCGTTACGGTTGCAACCCTCAAAGAAATGGGTAAACTTAACAGCAAAGTGGGTACGAGCGTGGTTGCGGCGGCGATATTGGACGATATTATAGGCGTTATACTGCTGTCCGTCGTTATCGGACTTAAAAACAACACGGGCGGCGGAGGGACGGAAGTACTGTTGATGGTCGGCAAAATGTTGCTGTTTTTCGCTATCGCTATCGTCGGCGGAATACTCATACACCGCCTGTTTAAATGGATGGATACAAAATGGGATCGTCATAAACGTCGTGTTCCTATTTTCGGATTCGTCGTATGTTTTTTGTACGCATACGTTGCGGAAAAAGTTTTCGGCGTTGCCGATATCACGGGTGCGTACGTTGCGGGACTCGTTTTGTCAGGGCTTAAAAATTCCGAATATATTGACAGTAAGGTCGAAATGAGTAATTACATGATTTTTGCTCCCGTGTTTTTCACCAATATCGGTATTAATACTACGTTCAGCGGAGTCAGTGCGGCTTTCGTCGGATTTGGACTTTGTTACGTTCTGGCGGGGCTTGTCGGCAAAGTCGTAGGTGCCGGAGCAGGCGCTCTTATGTGCAAATACAATGTAAAAGACAGTATGAGAGTGGGTATCGGAATGATGGCACGTGCGGAAGTCGTACTCGTTTGCACGCAAAAGGGTATCGATAACATGATGGTAAGCCCGTCGATAATGCCCTTTGTGCTTATTCTTATTGCGGTTAGCGCGTTGTTGACTCCGGTATTACTCAAACTTACGTATAAAAAGACTTTCTTAAATAATAGACATTTACCCGATGCGCCTGTGCCTGTTGCGGTCGTAAACGAACTGCAAATCGAGGAAAAAAAGGACACGGGTGAGGATTAAAACCAAACAATCGGCACCCGTAAGGGTGCTTTTTTATTACAATTGTATTTTTTGCTTTGTTTTACTTTACTTAAAAAATTAATTTATTTTCAGGAGAATATACAAATGATGAAGCGCAATACCGAAAAGGGTTTTACCGTCGTAGAACTCGTCATCGTCGTCGCCGTTATAGCTATTCTTGCTGCGGTTCTCGTTCCGACTTTTTCAAAAGTTGTACGTAACGCAAAAGTTTCAAAAGACGTTTCGCTATGTAAAAACGTCAATATCGCTCTTGCGGCGCAGGAGGCAACGGACGGAAAACCGAAACGTGCTTCCGATGCGATAGGGAAAATTTTGAACGACGGTTTTGTTCTTAACCGTCTGATACCTGTGGCTGAAGATTGTTATATGGTTTACGATCTGACAAACAACCGTTTTGCACTGTTAGATAGTGAGTTCGACATCGTGTATAGCGAAACGGAAATCAGTAATAATCTTTATTTGCTGACAGGAGATCAGAATACGATTGACAAGGCAAAATTAAACGAAACATACAGTTTCAAGTATTTAATAACTACAAACGAAAATCTGACGCTGGATAATTCTTTTGACGCTCGGCTGATTGCCGATTGTAACGTCACGCTCAAAACCGATAATACCGAGTGTTTTATCGTTACCGACGGCGGTAATATCGTTATCAACGCTCCCCAAGCAACTATTACTCATGTCGGTAATGCAGATACAGTTACCGTCGATAAGGTAAGCGGAAACTCGTATCACGTGCAGGGAACGGTTAACGAATTGATATTGAGATCAGGGCGCGTCGTAGTAGAAGGTGATTCGGTAGTGGACGTTATCGTTATTCCGGAAGACGCCGACGATTATTCTATATTCGTTGAATCTGCCGATGAAAAAACAAATCAAGGCGAAATCGGTAAGGTAATCGTAAACGCCGCAACGCAAGAGGTCGTGGTTAAAGATAAAAATTCGGGAGTGGTCGTAGGAGTTTATTATCCGACGCTGCCTTTAGGCGACACGGACAAAGACGTCGTTTTCGTATATAAAAGTGAGGATATCAAGGGCGACGGCGTTTATAAATTAATGAACGATATAGAAGGCAGTCTGACCGTTTCAGCCGACGAAACGGTTGTTATCGATTTAAACGGAAAAAATTTTAAAACGACGGGAACGATTGTCAATAACGGTACTGCTACGATAAAAAACGGAACGATTACTCGCGTTACTGATCACGGTGACGAACAGTATTGCGTAGAAAATCACGGAAATCTTACGCTGTCGGATTTAACGGTGCTTGCCGATTCGGGCAATTCACCGGATGCTGCTTTGATTTTTAACGGCAATGCAAACGAAACTACCTCTGCCTTGACGATAAACGGCGGAACTTATTCTACTTATGGTAAGTACACGGTACAAAACGAAAGCGGCAATACGATTATTAACGGTGGAGAATTTAAATGTAATTATTCTTCTTCATCAACAGATAAAGGCGCAGTTATATTCAATAATGCTCTTTTGACCGTTAACGACGGAAAATTTTTTGCAGAGACAAAAAACAGTTACGTTATTTACAGCAAAAACGGTTCAGTGTCGACGGTATTAAACGGCGGAGAGTATACGGGCAGCGGATTATATTTTAATTCGTCAAACACAATAGAGATAAAATGCGGTACGTTTATTAACTTTCAACCTAAGTACAGTTATATGGCGGCGGGTTCTTTCTACTTAAAGACAAGTTCCGCTTCCGCAAAAATAACCGACCTTCAACCTGCGGATTATCAGGCAATATACGTAATGACCGACGGTAAAAAGTATTATTACTCTAAGGTTGATGATTTGGTTAGTTCGGATATTTCATATAAGGGTACGCTCTATTTATACAAAACGCCTGCGTGTCAGGCAAAAAAAGTTATTTTAAATGAGTCTGTTTATTTAACGGTATATCTTGCTTACGGTGTTGAAATGGGAACACTCAGTGTTTCGGTTAATAGAGGCTACGAAGTTTCAGAAACAGATATAACTCCTTTACCTGAAGGTTTTGTTTCGGCAAAAAAATATACGGCTATAATTACAGAAGCAAGGGCTTTCGTCAAGATTATTAATTCCGAAGGTAGTGCTAAATATTACGCCGATTATGAAAGCGCAAGAAGAGAAGCGAAAGACGGTGATACTATGGTTCTGCTCAAAGATATCGTCACTAATGGTAACGTTTCGCCGAGCGTAACTTGCACGATAGATTTAAACGGAAAAATTCTCAGTACTCACGCATCGGTGACTATATACCCATTGGCAAACAAGACGATAACGATAAAAGACACCATTGGCGGCGGTAAGGTAGTGAACACTGCGGCGACACCATACGCCGTAAGCGCAGATAATAGCGGAAGTAAGGTGATAATAGAAGGCGGTACGTTTGAAGGGTATATTTCCGGAAACGTTACCGTCCAAGGCGGAACTTTTTCTGAAAATCCTCAGTCTTTTATTACGGAAGGATACGAAGTAAAAACAAACGAAGTAGGATATTGGGTTGTAGTTAAAAAGGAATCTTAACGGAAAAAGACAAAAAAAATGCACTTAGCCAGTGCATTTTTTTATACCTTTATACGTTTTTATGCTTTGCCGTCACTGCCGAGAACGTTGATGATTTTATGCTTTACCATTTCTTTAATGGCGGCGCGAGCGGGTTTGAGATATTGACGCGGGTCAAAGTGGTCGGGATATTCCGTCAGATGTTTTCTGATTTCTGCCGTACAGGCAAGACGGATATCGGTGTCGATGTTGATTTTGCAAACGCTCATAGTTGCCGCTTTACGGAGCATTTCTTCAGGGACGCCCTGTGCGCCTGCCACGTTTCCGCCGTAACTGTTAATCATGTCGACAAAAGCTTTGGGAACGGAACTGCTACCATGTAAAACGATAGGAAAGTCGGGGATAAGTTGTTGAATTTCTTCCAGAATATCGAAACGGAGTTTCGGTTCGCCTTTAAACTTGTATGCGCCGTGGCTGGTACCGATAGCGATAGCCAGTGAGTCGACGCCGGTTTTTTCGACAAACTCCTGAACTTCGGCAGGGTTGGTATAAGAGCCGTACTTGTTGGAAACATGTTCTTCAACGCCGGCAAGTTTGCCGAGTTCCGCCTCAACGACGACGCCGTGGTCGTGAGCGTATTCCACTACGCGCTTTGAAAGGGCAATATTTTCTTCAAATGGAAGTTTGCTTGCGTCGATCATAACGGAAGTAAAGCCGTCGTCCACGCACTGTTTGCAGATTTCAAAGGTGTCGCCATGATCGAGATGCAATGCGATTGGGACTGAAGAAGTCAAAACCGCCGCTTCAACGAGTTTTTTAAGATAAACCATATTTGCATAGTCTCTTGCGCCTTTGCTGACCTGTAAAATAAGGGGAGATTTGGTTTCCTCGCCTGCCTCAACTATACCTTGGATGGTTTCCATATTGTTGACGTTGAACGCTCCGATTGCATACCCTCCGTGATAAGCTTTTTTGAACATTTCAGTTGTTGTTACCAATGGCATAAAATTCCTCCTGTTTCGACAACTAATAATTGGTTTAAACAGTTGTCAAAAAATTTTTTTTGATTTATAATCTATATATAATATATCACAACTCCGAAATTATGTAAACTCATTTTCGGAGTTAAGGGGAGGATTTTTTTAATATGAAAAACGTAAGAGTAGGCATCAATGGTTTCGGTCGTATCGGCAGATTGGTTTTACGTGCAAGTATGGCGTATGACGACGTAGAAGTCGTTGCCATAAACGACCCGGCATTTACCGATATGGCGTATATGTGCTATATTTTGCGTTACGACACGGTTCACGGCCGTTTTAACGGTACGATAGAACCTACGGAAGGCGGTATCATCGTTAACGGTAAAAAGATTGCCGTTTATAACGAAACGGTACCTGCAAATATTCCTTGGGGCAAACACGACGTCGACGTAGTTGCGGAAGCAACCGGTTTCTTCACCAAAACGGAAGGCGCGCAAGGTCATCTGGAAGGCGGTGCTAAAAAAGTCGTTATTACCGCTCCCAGCGCGGACGCTCCTATGTTCGTTATGGGTGTAAACCATGATAAATACACACCCGATCTTAAAATTGTTTCCAACGCAAGTTGCACCACCAACTGCCTTGCGCCTTTGGCAAAAGTCATTCATGATACCTTCGGGATTAAAGAGGGTTTGATGACGACCGTTCACGCTACTACGGCTACGCAAAAGACGGTAGACGGTCCCAGTAAGAAGGATTGGAGAGGCGGTAGAGCGGCGTCCGGCAACATTATTCCCAGCAGCACCGGTGCTGCGAAAGCGGTAGGAAAGGTTATTCCCGACCTTAACGGTAAACTTACGGGTATGAGTTTCCGCGTTCCTACTCTGGACGTTTCTGTGGTTGACCTTACGGTTACGCTCGAAAAACCCACTACCTACGACGAAATCAAAGCAGCTGTTAAAAAGGCAAGCGAAGGTCAACTTAAAGGTATTTTGGGCTATACCGAAGAAGACGTCGTCAGCAGTGACTTTGTCGGTGAAGTCTGTACTTCTGTTTTCGACGCAAAAGCAGGTATCATGCTCAACCCGACTTTTGTCAAACTGGTTGCATGGTACGATAACGAATGGGGTTATTCCAACAAAGTGGTCGACCTTATGCGCCACATCATGAAATAACGGTTGTAATAAAATTTAAGGAAAAAGCACTTTCGGGTGCTTTTTTTGTTGTTTTTTTACCTTGACCGAAGTTGAAAAACATGATAAAATAAACAAAATCGTTTTTTAACAGGTAAGAACTGTCAGGAGAGATAAAATGGGTAAAAATTTTTTTAAAGGAATAATCGTTTTGGCTTGTTTTCTATTGTGTACTTTGGCGTTTTGCGGTTGTTCGGTGCTCGGGGAAATCCATATAGTTCATGATTTCGGAGAATGGGAAACCGTTATCGAACCAACCTGTACCGAATCGGGAAAGCAGGAAAGTAAGTGTAGCGGCTGTGATAAAATCAAGACGCAGGTCATCGATGCGTTAGGACATGACTGCGAGCAATGGACGGTGACTATAGAAGCCACATGCACGACGGACGGAAGTAAAACTGCTACATGCAACCGTTGCGGTGAGATTGTCGTGCAGACAATTGCCGCGCTCGGTCATGATACCGTTTATCATGAGGGCAAAGAGGCAACGACTACGGAAAACGGTTGGGAAGAATACTATACTTGTTTGAGATGCGATTACACGACGTACGAAGTTATTCCCGCATTAAATCATGAGCATGATTATCAGACGATAGTTACTCATCCGACCTGCACGGAAGACGGTTATACGATTTATACCTGCAAAGGTTGCGGCGACAGTTATAAAGCGGACGTCGTAACGGCGTCGGGGCATACTTTCGGAGAATGGACGGTGACGAGCGAAGCGACATGTACGAAAGACGGGAGTAAGACGAGAGTTTGTTCTTCTTGTTCTTTCCCCGAAACGGTCAAAATTGTTGCCTTGGGGCATGATCTTATTTATCATGACGCAAAAACTCCGACGACTACTGAAAACGGGTGGGACGAGTATTATACTTGTTCGAGATGCGATTATACGACGTTGGTAATGATACCGCCTTTGGAGCATACTCACAGTTTCAGCGGTTCCAGCGTTTGCACTACCTGTAAAATTGAAGTCGGTTACGATAAATACAACAACAGATACGGATATAACGCATTCACGGGCAATAAAAAGAAATTTTACATGGCGTTAAGCGACTCGGCAATGAACTTTCATGACCATGGCGGCGACGTGGCAAAAGACAGTAGCGGATATTACGTCGTTTTCGGCGTTTCCTATTCATTGTACGGTTTGACGCTTAAAGACGCAGAGGTGGTATATAAGATTTTTTCCGGAGAAAATCCGTTGTATTACTGGCTTGACAATTCTTATTTGTACAACGATGGTACTAAAAAGTTTTACGTGCTGACGACCGCCGACTATGCCGCTAAATCAAGCCGCGACTACTACAATAAATTAGTTAAGACCAAGACCGAAGAGTATCTGAATATGATTGACGACGGCGACGGGGCTTATCGCATTTGTCTTGCTTATCACGACGCAATATTGACGGCTATCGATTATGCCAGAGACGGCAGCGGTAATCCGCATGGAGAACTCTGGGCGCACAGCGTTATAGGCGTGTTTGAAGAAAGAGGCGCGGTTTGCGAAGGCTATGCTAAGACTTTTGCGATGTTACTCAATATGAGCGACGTTGAAAATATTTACGTTACCGGAGAGGCAGGCGAAAGACATGCGTGGAACCTTGTCAGACTGGACGACGGTTTTTGGTATTGGTGCGATATCACATGGGACGATCAGCCGGGCGAGGAATTCGGTTACGTATATTATTACTTTTGCGTAAACGATACGCAAATTACTTTTATAGGCGATAAAAATCTGATCGTGTCAAGTCCAAAAAACTTTTTGCAATCTCACACTGCGGACACGACGGCTGCAAGCGGCAGTTATTATCTTTACGACCTGCCTGCACGTGCCGTCAACGAATACGACGGACAGGACAAGATAAGGTCGATATTTGAAGTTGGCGACGCCAAATATGCAGTTGCCGCCTTTAATGCCGTACAATTGGTGGCAATAAATGCGACGGGGGACTTTTCGGTTCCTGAAAAAGTTTCTTATCGGGGCAACGATTATACCGTGATTTCAATAGGATCTATTAAAGACGGTTTGTACAACTTAGAGGGTATCGATTGCGTTGCAACGTCTGTAACGATACCGAAAACCGTAAAGATAATATGGAGAAACGCATTAAAGTGTCATACTTTGAGTTCCGTCACGGTTGACGGCGAAAATAAGTATTATAAAGCAGTCGGTAATATCGTTTACGACCCGACTCTGACGACTATCGTAGCGGTACCCGGAGGTATTTCTTCGGTTTCTTTGGCGAGTACCGTAACGGAGATAAACGAGTGGGCTTTTGCTTATTGTTCGCGACTTTTAAAGATGACCGTGCCCGAAACCGTCACTAAAATAGGCAATTACGCTTTTTATTGCAGCGGAATAACGCAAATAACCTTGACTAAAAATATTATCGGTATAGGTGACGTTGCCTTCGGCTCTTGTTTCAGACTGGTAGAAGTGGTAAACCTTACTAGTTTTACCGTTACTGCCGGCAACAGTGATTACGGTTACTTGGGAACGTTCGCAAAAGCAGTTTATACCTCTGTGCCTGCAACGGAAAAATTTACTGTCAGCGGCGATTACGTATTTTACGCCGCTCCCGACGGACATAATTGGATGGTGGCTTACGTGGGTACGGCAGCCGAATTGGTGTTGCCTTCTGCTTTTAACGGAGGAAGGTATATTATCGGTAACGGCGCGTTTATGAACTGTACAACCTTAAAAACCGTCAGTATTACCGACGGGGTCAATACTGCCGTTTATAATTACGCTTTCTATAACTGTAAAAATCTTGAAAGCATAGTTTTAAGTACAAAAGTGACTTGGTTCGGCTACGGTGTATTCGAAAACTGCGATAAATTTAC
>SFEB01000086.1 GCA_004558105.1 Clostridiales bacterium | reverse complement strand
CCGAACTGTTTTTCAATTTGTGTCAGCGCCGTTTCAAGCGCTTTTGTCTTATCAACTGCCATTTCATATACCTCCGTAAATCCGCTTTGCCGAAAATTTTGCAAATGGATTCATATTTCATTTAAGATTATAAAATATACAGATAAAAATTGCAATATAAAAGAAATAATGTGCCATTTTATAAAATTTCTGTTATTATTAAAAGCACTTACTCAAGGGTAAAAAACATTTTTGTTATTTTTTAAATTTTTAAAATATTTGACGGTTTTAATCAATACAATATACCGACGAAAACGTCGGTATTTTTTTTCGACAAAAGTAGTGCAAACAAAACAATTTTTTACCGAGGGTTTTGGGGTACAATTATGATGCTGAAACAAAATAAGAAAGATGTTAAAAATGAAAGCGCAAAAAAAGCGGGTTTAAAATCAAAGTTCGGTTTGTTGTCGTTATTGGTGTTGATTTTCGTCGTTTTGGTGGTTTTAAACCTGACGCCCATAGCGATAGTGGTGGCAACGCGAAAAATTCCGATTTATTGCGTTGAGCGTACCGACAACGCCGTGGCGTTGACATTCGACGCCGCATGGGGCGCGGATAAAACGGAACAGATATTGGATATTTGCAAGAAGAACGACGTCAAAGTTACGTTCTTTCTGGTGGGATTCTGGACGGAAAAATATCCGCAACTGGTAAAAAGGATTTACGACGAAGGGCATGCGATAGGAACACACAGCGAAACTCATCCCAAGATGACCACTTTGTCGTTGTCAAAGCAAGCCGAAGAATTAAACGGCAGTATTAAAAAAATAGTCGACGTTACGGGTGGTAAGGTCAGGTTGTTCAGACCGCCTTTCGGAGACTACAACAACAGCGTTATAGAAACGGCGTCGGGACTGGGATTATCCACTATTCAATGGAGCGTTGACAGCCTGGACTGGAAGGGTTTGTCGGGAAGAGATATAGCCGCCAGGGTGCTGAAAGCAAAAGCGGGAGATATTATTCTCTGCCACAACAACAGCGACCACATAGTAGACGCATTGCCGGTTATTATTCAAGGGTTGAAGGATAAAGGTTTGAAACTCGTGACGGTTGAAGAGTTGATATACTACGAAAACTACTACGTCGACCACACGGGCAAGCAAATAAAGAACAACACGAACGTAGATTAGGATTAAAGCCGCAAGGCAAAAACACAGAGAGGAGGTAACTATGTTTACGTACGCAACAAAATCAGAAAAAGAAGAGACGAACAGCGTCAGCTTGTCGGGAGAAATCGTAACGGAACCGACTTTTTCGCACGAAGTATTTGGCGAAAGTTTTTTTGACGTCAAACTTAAAGTGCCGAGATTAAGTCAAACCTTTGATTTATTGCCGCTTACGGTAAGCGAAAGATTGACGTGCAACTTTCCGCTTTTCGTCGGTCAACAAATATCCCTGCGCGGACAATTAAGGAGTTTTAACAAGCAAGTTGACAACAAAAGCAGGCTGTTGCTTTCGGTTTTTGTGAGGGAACTATTGCCGTACGACCCCGCACTAAGCCCCAACGACGTACAATTGGACGGTTTTTTGTGCAAGCAACCCGTTTTTCGCACCACGCCATTCAACCGCGAAATATGCGACTTGTTGCTGGCGGTCAACAGAGCATACGGCAAAAGCGACTATATTCCTGCGATAGCATGGGGGAGAAACGCAAGATTCGTCAAGTTTTTGCCTGTCGGTCAGGAAGTAAAAATCATAGGACGTCTTCAAAGCCGCGAATACCAGAAAAAGATTTCGGAAGTTGAAACGGAAACGAAAACCGCTTACGAGGTTTCGATAGGAAAAATCATGACAACTCAGAGTTCAGAAGTTATCAATTCCGAGGTCGAAACAGATATCAGAGCCGCTTCACAAGCGGATTAAGAGCCGAAAGGCTCTTTTTTTTCGTAATTTTTATAATTATAACAAAAAAATGTTTAAAATTATTTGCAAAATTCGTCGTTATACCTTATAATATAATTGTATCTGAGCTTTTTTGAAAGATTTTTAAAAATATCCGTTGAATTTTGTAAAGCAGAGGGCGCTATCCTAAGTTTTTTTATTTTTTTAAAATATAACAAAAATTTATATAAAAAAAATTGCAAAATTTGGAGATATCGTGTATACTAGCATAGTCTTTTTATTTTCGTTGCTTTATATACACAGGAGATTTTTGTAAAAATCATGGACGTAAAACTTTCAGACCACTTTGATTTTAAACGATTGATAAAATTTGTTTTACCGTCGATAATTATGATGATTTTTGCATCGATATACAGCATAGTAGACGGTTTTTTCGTATCGAACTTTGTTGGCAAAGAGGCCTTTACCGCGGTCAATCTGATTATGCCTGCTTTGATGATTATTTCGGGTATAGGGTTTATTTTCGGTACGGGCGGAAGTGCGATAGTTTCCAAAACTTTGGGAGAAGGAGACGAAAAACGAGCGAGAAAGTATTTTTCCCTCATCGTCTACGCGGCAATCGTTCTTGGTATCATATTGTCTGCCATAGGATTTGCCGTCATCGGTAAAGTTGCAGAACTTCTCGGCGCAAAGGGAGCAGTATACGACTACTGTGTTTTGTATGGCAAAATTCTGCTTATTGGCTCTGTCGGTTTTATCCTTCAGAATACCTTTCAAAGCCTTCTCGTTACCGCCAACAGACCGGATATCGGACTTAAAGTTACTATTGTGGCAGGTTGTTGTAATATCATTTTGGACTTTCTGTTTGTCGGTGTGTTTAAGTGGGGAATAATCGGAGCCGCAACGGCAACGGTTGTCAGTCAATGGGTGGGTGGAGGAATACCGCTTATCTACTTTATTTTTAAACGGAATCAAACCTTGTATTTATCCGATACAGCTCTTGATTTTAAGGTATTAACAAGGGTTTTTACGAACGGGTTGTCAGAGTTTACGACAAATATCGCAATGTCCGTTACAAGCATGTGTTACAACTTTCAGTTGTTGAAGTATT
>SFEB01000085.1 GCA_004558105.1 Clostridiales bacterium | reverse complement strand
GATGCTTATAATATTGATACCATATTTTTCTAAAAGGGTATTGACAACGCAGATATTTGTAGCATAATAGTGGTGTGGGGTATAACTACTATGAACAATTATGAATTTTTAGAAAAACTCGGTTTTTCGTCAAACGAAGCAAAAATATACGTAACACTAATTAAACATAAAGTGTTAAACGGTTACGAAATCGCAAAACTTTCGGGCGTTGCGCGTTCGTTGGTGTACGAGGTTATCAATCGCTTGGTGGCAAAGGGCGCGGTTATTCGTATAGACGGAGAGCCGAATTTTTACAAGCCTATCGAGTATCAAGACCTTATACGTAGCATCAAGGAAGAAAACGAAAAGAATATTGCCTGCGCCGAACGCGAGCTACAACAACTTGCAACGGAAAACGCCGACGTCGATTATGTAATGAATATAGTGGGCGAAGAAAAATACGTTGCTAAGGCAAAGGAACTTATCGACAGCGCGCAAGCGGAAATTTCGCTGTCCATTTGGCGAGAGCCGTTCGAAGTGCTACGCAGTAATATCGAAAACGCAATATCCCGCGGGGTAAAGGTCTATATTTTTACCTTCGAAAGCATTTTGGTTGCGGGCGCAACGGTGTATTCGTACAATATCAACGACGTTTCAACACTGTTTCCATACCGTAGAACAACAATTATAATCGACGGCGGAGAGTGTTTAGTCGGAGAAGAAGGCGATCGCAACGTTTGCGTGCATACGCGCAATCATTCGGTTGTTTCCCTTGCCACCGACGAAATTGTTTTGAATGTTTTTTTGAATAAACTTATCGTAAAAGAAAACCTGTTGTCTAAAGGCTGCTCCGGTGCGGATTTCTTGCAAGCCATACACAATTTAGCGGAGCGCTACGGCATTACCGACGAGATGACCAAGAATTTCCTTGTTTACAATTTTCAAAAGGAGAAAACTCAAAATGGCAAAAAACGCTGAACGATTACAGGCGCGCGAAGCCAAGGAACTTATCCGCCGCGAAAAGCAGTTGGGCGCAAGAAGCAACAAGTTTTATTTGATTTACTTGTTTATGATTTTGTCGCTCATCTACATAACGGACGAAATCGCGTCTACTATATCCATTCAGTTTCAGGCGAATATAGTTACAGAATTCTTCGTAAAAAATATGGGTATGGAATACGGCGCGGGATTATCGCTCTTTTCCGCCATAGGTTTTATTACCTATCCGGTAACACTGCTTATTATTTTCTATCGTCCCCTTGCGGACAGATTCGGGCGTAAGCCGTTTCTGGTTATTAACACGTTATGTATGGGCTTAGGGCTGTTCCTTGTGTATTTATCCAAAGATATCTACGTTTACATGATAGGCGGCACGTTGATGGGTTTTATGGTCTCGCACGATATGCAATGCGTGTACATACTGGAATGCTCCGACGAAAAGTCTCGCGCCCGTAACTACGCAATCGTAAAAGCGGTGGCGATACTTGGCACGTTACTTGTTCCGTTGCTTAGGGCTACACTCATGCAAAACGTAAGCGAGCGTTGGCACGTAGTATATTTGGTGCCGGCAATTATCGGTTTTGTAATGTCGTTATTCGCGCTGCTTTTTGCTAAGGAAACAAACGCATTTTTGATTAAAAGAATAGAGTATTTAAAAACGCCTATAGAAGGATGTGCACAACGCAGCAAGGAAGAACGCGAACAAAACGCACCAGGCGGAATTCTGACCGCTGTAAAATTCGCATTCAAACATAGACAATTGCGCTTTTTGATGATTGCTTGTTGCTGCTTTTATCTCGCTTCGTTAGCTACGGCAACGTACAGTACGGTCATGGCAAAGTCGGCGCTGATGACGGAAGAAGAAATAACTCTTGCTTTGTTTCTGTATCCCGTCGGCAACGCGTTGTTTACATTGATTGCCGGTTTTGTGTCGGATAAATTCGGACGTAAAGTAACTATAATCGCAATGTCTTGTTCGGCGTTGACATGTTATTTGCTGTTTATCTTTAGCGGTATGTTCAAGTGGACTCCGTATTTGACGGGTTTTGCTATCGGAGGATTTATGGGCAGTTACTGGGGCGCAGGCGATACCATCGGCGGAATTATGTTTTCCGAATCGTCTCCTACAAACCTGCGTTCGTCGGTTACGGTAATCAATACGTTGCTTAACGGAGTTATGGGCGGACTTGCAACAGTTATTACTATGATACTGCTGCCTATCATTCCCGAAAGCATGTTCGGTTATATGTATTTGGGCTTGACGGTTCCAGGGCTTGTAGGGGCAATTGTAATAATGTGGCTGTTTGTCGGCGAAACTCGCGGACTTGATCTTAAAACTGTAACCGGTACGGAATGGGATAAGCCTAAAAAGGTTAAAGAATAACGATAGGACGGTGAATAAAATGAATATCAAACGATTTGAAATCGGCGCAAACGAACAGCCGTTAGATATTATTAAGGAAACGTGCGGTTTTGCGGGCGTTTTTAAGCAAATAGGCGTTATAGGGGATTCTTTGGCATCGGGCGAGTTTGAAAGTCACGATGAAAACGGAAATATAGTTTATACCGATATGTACGAGTACTCGTGGCCCGCCGTTTTAGAGCGCATTACTGGAACAAAATACAACAATTATTCCCGCGGCGGAATGACCGCGCGCGAGTATGTTCAAAGTTGGGCGGACGCAAACGGATTTTGGCAATGGAATCAAGCGTATATTATTGCGTTAGGCAACAACGATTCGTTTGTGTTCGGGCATCCTCTGGGAAGTGTCAAGGACGTCAACGCCGATCGTCCGCAGGATAATGACGATACGTTTTTCGGTAATATGGGCAAAATCGTTTCCAAACTTAAAACAATAGAGCCTAACGCGCGTATTTTTGTTGTAACTCCTCAACTGCGCGGTGAAGCGTGTGATAACGATATCCGTTATATCGCAAGCGAACTCGCCAAATTGTGCGATATGTTTGAGTTTACTTACTTGCTGGATATGACTGCGCATGCGCCCGCATACGATGCAGAAATGCGTAAATCGTTCGGGTTGGGCTTTCATCCGAACCCGATGGGCTACTATGCATACGCGTTG
>SFEB01000084.1 GCA_004558105.1 Clostridiales bacterium | reverse complement strand
GAGGGTAGCATATAGGAGGTAGAAAAGAATGTATAATTTCAGAATTAATTTCTCATCTCCTTGGTGGTTATTACTTCTTATCCCTGCTATAGCGATAACTTTGATACCGTATTTCAGGCTTTCAAAGAAGTACAGACGTACGAGAAATCGTATTTCTTCAATGATTTTGCACCTTGTTGCAACGTTTTTGGCGGTTTTCGTATTGTCGGGTATGACATTTAACTATCAAAAACTCAATGATCAGAATGAGATTATACTTCTGATCGACGTTTCCGATACCACGAAACAAGCGGAAGAAGAGAGAGAAGATTTTATCCGCTTCGTTTTGGATAGCAGTCAATATGACGGTTTTAACGTTGGCGTAGTTACGTTTGGTTTCGACCAGAATTATGCGGTACCGTTGACGAACAAGGTGAATGATATTTATGACCTGTATATGGATGCGGATTTACCTGACGTAAGTGCTACCGATATTGCCGCGGCATTGACGTATACCAAAGATTTGTTCAATTATCCCGAAACCGGGAAAATTGTCTTGGTGACCGACGGCAAAGAAACCGACGAGTCGGCTTTGAGCGTTATCAGATCGGTAACTGCGAGCGGAATAACGGTAGACGTTGTGGACCTTTCTTCCGATTATAACGGCAGCGACGTAAAAGTCGTCGGCATGGTTATGCCTGACTACCACGTCAACAAGAATGAAAGTTGTACGCTTGGCGTGACTCTGTATTCCGTCGTTGACGTGTCCGGCGTGACCGTAAGGCTGTCGGACAACGGTGTTCAAAGCGAAACTGCCGTTCAGATCGTAGACTTGATGGCAGGCGAACAAGTGATTAATTTACCGCATACGTTCACGGAAAACGGTTTGCATGAACTGACGGTAAAGCTTGATTTCGATGACGGAATCAGAGAGAATAACGAGTATACGTCTTATTATTATCTCGACGTATTTGAAAACGTTCTTATTTTGGAAAGAGCTGACGGAGAATCTGAGGCTATCGTTTCGTTGCTCGAAAGTAACGAGTATAAAGCGACCGTTATCAACATTACGTCCGCAATTTTGACGGATTTGCCGAAAACGGTGGAAGAGTACAGAAAATACGATCAGATCATTCTTAACAACATTTCCAATGCCGACCTTTCGGTTTGTGACGGAACGTTGTTTGCTTTGGCGGCAGAAGACGATCCCGGATTAACAAAGGAAGACTATAAAGACTTTACCATTTCCTTGCTGTATTCGTACGTTTATGATTACGGCGGAGGGTTGCTGACGGTAGGCGGAAACAACGAACTTGGTGAGGCAAACACTTACGTGAGAGCGGACTTGTACAACACCTTATATCAGCAGATGTTGCCGGTTCAGGCAATAGAATACACACCGCCTGTAGGCGTTATGATTATTATTGACCGTTCGGGATCTATGTCTGCGGCAAGCACCGACGGCGCGACGTTGCTCGAATGGGCGAAAACGGGTGCAGCTTCGTGTCTGAAAGCTTTGACGGAACGCGACTATATGGGTATCATGACTTTGGATAGTACTCATGACACGATATTGCCGCTGACTCCTTGCACTCAGCAATCAAAGATACTTAACGCGATAAACAGCATACAGGAAGCTACCGGCGCAACCGTCTTCCCTGGCGCCATCAACAGAGCCGGACAGGCGCTTATAGCATTAACTAACGTCAGCAGACGTCACATCATTATAGTAAGCGACGGTGAAGTTCCTGTGAACGAAAGAGAGGCTTACCTGGATTATATTGACAGCTATTACAAGAGCGCGGGCATTACCGTTTCGGTTGTCGGTATAGGTATGAAACCCGGCACTGCAGCTGCAGAACTTATGCAAGAGGCGGTGAATATGGGGCACGGCAGACTTCATATGGTCGAGAGCAGCGATATGACGGCGTTGGTTACTGAGATGAGAGAAGATTTGATGGTAGACGACATCAAAGAAATAAACTACGAAGAGTTTTATCCCACTATTTTCAACGTAATGTCTCCGTTGGTGACGGGTATTGAATTAGGTGGCGAGGATGGAACGAAAAAGAACCAGATGACGGTGACGTTAGGCGGTTTTTACGGTACTAAAGTTCGCACGAATGCCGATTTGATTTTGTCGGGAGACTACGACGTGCCTTTGTACGCTCAATGGAAGTTCGGTAAAGGTATGGTAGGCAGTTTTACCTGTGACTTGAAAGGAACGACGGGTTCCTGGTCCGTAGAATTTTTAGCCGACGTAGGCGGTCAGACGATAATAAAGAATATCGTTGCTAACCTGATGCCCACCGAAAGCATCAGACCGAGCGAAATAAAAATGGTGTTAAAGGAAGAAAACTATATAAACAGATTGAGTATATACGCCAATTTAAATGAAGGCGAGTATATCGTCGGCGAGATAAGCGGAGATAACGGCAGCGTGGAGAAGATATCTTTAAACGAGTTGCTTAGCGAGGAAACCGATTATTCGCAACTTGTTTATTATACGACTTCACCGTTAACTGCGGCAAACAACTATAGCCGTTGTACTTTCGTTGTCAAAGAGAGCGGAACTTATCTTATCACCGTCAAAAAATACGACGCAGAGGGAAATCTTCTGGCTACTCAGGAGATATACAAGTCGTTCGCTTATTCAAAAGAATACGCCAACGAAAGCGACGTACAACTCAATACGCAGGAAAACCTTGAGGCGATTGCGAAAAGAGGCGACGGCAATTATATAGGTAATTCAGACGACTACGAACGGGTATTTGAAAACTTTGTTATCGATCTGGATAAGAGTTTTGACCCGCGTGCCTTGTTTATGATTATTGCAATAGTGGCAATATTGTTGGATATCGCCGCTCGCAAGTTCAAGTTCAAGTGGCTGCACGAGATTATTGCGGAAAAGAAGAATAAGAATAAAAAGAAATAAGGCAAAAAGTTGAACGAGAAACGTCATCGGTTGGGTTATGCTCAACCGTGAGGAGTAAAAAATGAAGAACATCAAAGTATTAATTTTTATCGTAGCGGTTATCGTTTTGTCTTTCGCGCTCGGGGCGTGTAGCAATCAAACACTGACCGCTCCCGCGACCTATGATATTGACGTTGATAACAATCTGTCATGGTCAGAGGTAAAAGGAGCGAGAAGCTATACGTTGGAGATAAAGGGTGTCGATAACGACTATTTTGCTCAGGAATCGACGAGTC
>SFEB01000019.1 GCA_004558105.1 Clostridiales bacterium | reverse complement strand
ATAAACGCACCCCAGTCGATATAAATGGCGTTGGCAATGTCGGACGCATCGCCTACGAGAAACGTATAAACGCCTTCTATTCCGCCCTTTGAACCCGACGCAAGAAAAATAATCCAATTGATAATCGGTTGTAAAATATAGCCGGTCAGACCGTTAACTATAGCAGTGAAAGCTCCGCCGACTATTACGCCGACAGCCATGTCGATTACGTTTCCGCGCGTAATGAATTTTTTAAATTCTCCAAAAAACTTTTTCATATACTTCTCCTCTTTTTACGTCTCCATTTTATCACTTGACATTATCAATGTCAAGAATACCGTATAATCGTTTTAAATTTATAACCACAAAACGTCTACGTACGACAAAGTTTTTCTTTTTTCGATAAAACGGAAAAATACTCTTCTTCACTTTTTGAAAAAACAAAAAAACACCTGCTCGTCGAGCGGTGTTTTTTTATTAAACGGAAAATCTTTCGTTTTTTCAATATACGTGCTGAATTATTTTCAGTCAACTAACTTGTACGTCGTTTTATTTTTTCAACGTTCCCGCTACGGCGGATATACCGGAAACGACTCCGCCGATTAGCGTAAGTATCGCGCCGATCGCCATACTGAACGTATATTTGCCCGTAACGCCTAAGATGGTTGCTTCAGTGCTGTTTTTTGAGCAGAACATTAAAATAAGTACAAACAACACGACGGTTGCGATTACCGTTAACGCGCCGACAAGCGTCGTAAACTTTCTTACCGAAGAATTTTTGACGACCACCGTAATGAGCATAAAGACCGCCGAAGCTATCGCCGCGCCGAAAACCACGTATGCAAATACGTTCATAACGTCAAACATTTCAAGTTCACCGTCAACCATATCTTTAAGAGCGTACAAAGTTTTACTTTCCGACGTTCCGCCGAAAGCAGATATTTCAACCTTACTCTTTAAAAAATCTCCGAACACGCCGATGATGGTAGCAACCATACCTGCGATTGCCAATACCGCACACACCAATTTTTCTAAACTGAACTTACTTTTTTTCTTTGCCATAATACCTCTCCTTTTTATTAATTCGTTCCGTTTCGTCAAAATTGAATTGACTTTTGGATAATACTACCATATATTTTTCGGTATTGCAACCGTTTTTTGTATTTTATTAAATTTTTGGGCTGTAAATTTACATTTTTTTCGTAAACGCAATAATAAGACGATTTATCGGTTTTTGTCGCCCCGTGAGGATTATATTCGTCATTCGGTTGCCAACGGGCTCGTCATGTAGTATAATAACGTTCTTAAAACACAATTAGGAGAGAAAAATGTTTTTTATTGTTTTTATCATTGTAGGCTTATCGGTCGGCGCATATCTGCTTTTTAAAAAGCTGAATCCCGACGCAACGGACAAAGTTGTCGATAAGATTTTAAAAGTTGCCGTCGTCGTTTTGTTTGCCGCTTACGTTTTGAGGGTTCTGCTCCCCGATTCGTTCATACGGTGTCTGAGTTACGACGAGGCGAAAAACAATTCGTTACGGTTGTTCGCCGTATTGAGATGGCTTAACGCTCTCACCGCCGTAGTGTTGCCGGTCGCGGTTTTTTTCGACAACAAGTACTTTAAGGACATCGCGGTGTTTATTTGCATACCGATAACGATTGTTTCCGTATGCTTCTCCGACATGTATATAGCGGGTTTTATTGACACTGCAGGCAGAGGTCTCAACTCCGTTAGCGGTTTGAGCGAAAACTTTCGGGCGTTTCTTTTTGACGGCACCTTCAGAAGTATTTGCCTGTACGCTTTTTGGATATTGGAACTATCCGTTCCCGTTATCCTGGCGTTGAAGGAAAAAATAATTTTCCGCAAAAGGGACAAAAAAGAAATAGGTATCACACTGCTCGTCGCACTCGCGGTTACGGTTGGAGCAATTCCTATCTATATTCCGCAATATCTTTTCGGCTACTCGGATATTCTTTTCGATAAATTCACCCTTCCGCAGTTTATCTGGATGTTTCTCATTGCGGCGGAAATTGTCGTTCTTTACCGTATATTCAAGGACAAAGACGCCGAAACGAAAGAAATACTCTGCCTCGTGCTGTCCCTTATGCTTTTAAGCCAGTACACACAGATGTTCGGCGCGGTATCTATAAACGCCAGACGCTTGCCTTTCCAATTATGCAACATAGGTAGTTTCCTCGTCCTGGCATTCGTTATAACCAAAAGCAAAAAGATATTCGACTTTGCCATAATCGTCAACGTCGTTGGCGTTCTTATCGCCGTGGCAATGCCCGACCTTGACGGCGAAGGCCTCTTCTACTTGTGGAATATGCACTTTGTACTCGAACACACAAACGTTCTGGTTGTACCCGTACTTGCTTTATTGTTGGGAGTCGCTCCGCCTATCGACAACGCCACGTTAAAACACTTTCTCGCCGGATACGGAATTTATTTCGGCTCGGTGTGGGTACTGGGCACGGTATTTAACGCCATTTATAACGCAAAAGGTACTCCGTTTTTTAAGGGCGTAAACTATATGTTTATGTTTGACCCCGTCGTTGCCGACGACACAATCCACGGAGTAGGCAAGTTGTTTGAAATCAATATAACGCTGGGAAACGTGGTCATATACCCTTTGATTGCCTTCCTGTTTTTTGTCGCATTCGGCGCAATCTGTTTAGGAATATATTGGTTGCTTAGGCTTGCTTTTTCGTTTAAACCTGGTCGCGTTAACGACGCACTTGAACCTCAGACCCTATAGAATAACGATATAAAAAAGGCGACGTATAAACGTCGCCTTTTTAATTGCATAAGACACGCTGTCATGCCTGCCGTTTTTCCTGCGCGTAACGCTCCACCGCCTGCTGAAAACGGTTGGAAAGTTTTAAAAGATATGCTTGTTTCTGACTTTCCGACATCGTAGCGACCGCATCATGATCTATGAGTACCGACAGAGGATTGGTAACCACCTCCTCTCCCGACAGTATTTGCTTGACGCGACGGTAAAATTCTTCGTCGCTTTCAAAATCGGCGTTGTATATCCGCTCTTTTAGTTCCTGCTTTTGTCTTACAAGAAAACTTTGCGCCTCTACGATGTCGCGCGTTTGCTTCGCCTGGTTGCGTTCGTCTATGACGTCGCTCCAAAAGTTGTTTTTCAGCCTTTGTTTGGCTTGTTTGGCATAAACTTTAAAAGACGACATATTTCCTCCTCCTTGTCGTGCGTTCAGCCTTAATTAAAACGGTAGTAAAAGATATAATGTAACGAGAATAAAATAAAAAACCTGTCGGAATAACGACAGATTTTTCTTTGGTAAAATTTAATCGATTTTTATTGATTAGCTGCGTGAACCGCGTTTACGGGCTGCCTCTGCCTTCTTCTTGCGGCGAACGGAGGGTTTTTCGTAGTGTTCCTTCTTTTTAAGGTCACCGATGATACCGTCACGAGCGCATTTACGTTTAAAACGACGCAACGCATTATCCAACGTTTCGTTTTCGCCTACTCTGACTGTCGACATTCTTTTTCGCCCCCTTTCCGCACACACGGATTTCTTTTTTGCCTATTCATTTTATAAAATCCTCGCCTTTTTGTCAAGCAAAACGCCGTAAAATTTTTATGTTTTTGTTTTGCCTGCTTTTGCCTACAAAGTATCGCCCGTTTATTGACTTTTTATCGACCTTGTTATATAATTATTGATTGAGAAAATCATCTGAACAGGAGAGTTTTTTATGGCAAACAACAAGGTTACTATGGACAAAATCGTTAATCTGTGCAAAGGCAGAGGTTTTATTTTTGCCGGCAGTGAAATTTACGGCGGTCTCGCCAATACCTGGGACTTCGGTCCTCTCGGCGTGTTGATGAAAAATAACGTCAAAAAGGCTTGGTGGACTAAGTTTGTCACACAACCTACCACAAACGTCGGTATCGACAGCGCTATTCTCATGAATCCTACTACCTGGCGCGCAACCGGACACCTGGGCGGCAAATTCGACGACCCGTTAATGGATTGTCGCAGTTGCAAAAGCCGTCACCGCGCCGACAACCTTATAGAAGATTATTGCGCTAAAAAAGGTCTGGAATTCGATTGCGCCAAGGCTACCAATCAGGAAATGGAACAATTTATCGAAGATAAGCATATCGTATGCCCCGTCTGCGGTAATCACGACTTTACACCGATAAGACAGTTTAACCTGCTGTTTAAAACTTTTCAGGGCGTAACGGAAGACAGTACAAATACGATTTATCTCCGCCCGGAAACGGCGCAAGGTATCTTTGTCAACTTCCCCAATATCATTCGCAGTACCCGCAGACGCGTGCCTATGGGTGTCGGACAAATCGGAAAGTCTTTCCGTAACGAAATTACCCCGGGCAACTTTATCTTCCGCGTGCGCGAGTTCGAACAGATGGAGTTGGAGTTTTTCTGCAAGCCCGGCACCGACCTGGAGTGGTTTGAATATTGGAAAAACTACTGCAAACAGTTCTTATTCGACCTCGGTATCAAAGAAGAAAACCTCCGCCTCCGCGACCACAAGCCCGAAGAACTTTGCTTCTATTCCAAAGCGACGACCGACTTTGAGTTTGCCTTCCCCTTCGGCTGGGGAGAACTCTGGGGCATCGCCGACCGTACCGACTACGACCTCGACTGCCATCAGAAAACGTGCGGTAAATCTTTGGAATATACCGACCCCGTCACGCAGGAAAAGTATCTGCCTTACGTCATCGAACCGTCTCTTGGCGTAGAAAGAATGATGCTTGCTTTCCTCTGCAACGCTTACGACGAAGAAACTTTGGAAGGTAACGACACCCGCGTCGTACTGCGCCTTCACCCTGCTCTTGCTCCTTATAAAGTCGCAATTTTGCCGTTACAAAAGAAACTCGGCGACAAGGCTAACGAAATTTACGCCCAACTGTCCAAAGAATTTGACGTGGACTACGACGAAACGGGAAGCATCGGTAAACGCTACCGCCGTCAGGACGAAATCGGTACGCCGTTGTGCGTGACGGTAGACTTCGACACGTTAGAAGACGATACCGTTACTATTCGTAACCGCGATTCTATGGAACAAATCCGTATACCTGTCAAAGATCTGGCAAACTACGTCAGAGAATTTATTAAATTTTAATCGGGAGACAATACAATGATAGACAATAATAAACTTAACCATTTTGCCGAATTGGCAATCAAAGTCGGCGTAAATCTTCAAAAAGATCAGTTTTTGGTAGTTAACTGCCCCGTTGAATGCGCTTATATCGCTCGCATCATCGTAGAACAAGCCTACAAAGCAGGCGCGGGACAGGTTTTCGTCAACTGGCGCGACGACGTTTTGTCACGCCTTAACATGCAATACGCAAGCGAAGACGTTCTGAAAGATATTCCGCAATGGCAAATCGATAAAAACGATTATTACATTAAAAAAGGCGTCGCTCTCATTTCCGTCGCGGCAAGCGACCCGGCAGTATTCGCAGGTCTGGACGCGGCAAAAATCAGACGCGTATCCACAGCCTCCGCTCAGGCTCAGAAGAATTTTCACAACGCCACTATGTCCAACGTTTTGCGTTGGTGCGTAGTGTCCGTTCCGACCTCTAAATGGGCTCAGAAAGTCTTCCCCGATTGTAACGAATCGGAAGCAGTCGATAAACTTTGGGAAGCGATAGCAACGATTATGCGCCTTGATAAGGACGATCCCACTAAGGCATGGCAAGACCACTGCGATAACCTTTCCGACCGTGCGGAATTCCTCAATAATAACGCGTTTAAAGCAATTCACCTCAAAAACGCAAAAGGTACCGACGTCACTATCGGTCTGCCCGATAACCATGTCTGGCTTGCCGCCAAAGAAAAGGCGCAGGACGGCGTAGAATTTTTGGCAAACATTCCTACGGAAGAAGTATTTACCGCTCCACACAGGCTGACTGCAAACGGCAGAGTGGTAAACGCCTTGCCTCTTTGCGAAAACGGAGAAATCATTGACGACTTCTTTATCGAATTTAAAGACGGTCGTATCGTCGACTTTGGGGCAAAACAAGGCTATGAAACCCTCAAAGGACTTATCGAAACGGACGAAGGTACGCACTATCTGGGTGAAATCGCACTCGTCAGTAAACAGTCCCCCATCGCAAAACAAAACAGATTGTTTTTTAACACGTTGTTCGACGAAAATGCAAGTTGCCATCTCGCTATCGGTAAGGGCTACCCGTCCTGCGTAAAAGACTATCTCCAACTTGACGAAAAACAACTTTTCGAACGCGGCGTCAACAACAGCGTAGAGCACGTTGACTTTATGATCGGCACGCCGGATATGTTCGTTGAAGGAATCAAAAAAGACGGTACTCATGTAACCATATTTGAAAACGGCGACTGGGTAAAATAGTTTTCGGTTAAACTTACGCAAATATTCAGACGTTTTAAACGTAATAATAAAACCACCCCGAAATTTTTCGGGGTGGTTTTTAATACGTGAAAACTATTGTTTATTGGCTTTTTCAGCCGCTGCTTGTTTTGCTGCTTCTTCTCTTCTGGTTTTTTCTTTTTCAATTGCCTTGGGAATGAGGTAAAGCAAACTGCCGCTGCGGAATTCAGCGTCGTCCGAGGAGGTAAATCTCGTCTCAACTTCACCCTTGGCTGATTTACTGAAGCCTTCTGCCTCAAAGACTCCGTCAATAAGTTTAATAGCTTTTTCAGCTTCTTCCTTATTGTTGACGGTGCATACAAGCGGAGTCTTTTTATAACGCTTTTCTTTCATGGCGGTAATCGTTAAACCGTATTTTTCAGAAAGTTCCTGCGTTTTTTGAGGATCACCCGCCATTGCCAATACCAATTTATCCTCGATTATGAACATCTTAAGGACGAGACTGTTATAAGATTTGAGTTGTCTGTCGGTAAGAGCCGCAATTTTACTTTCTTTCTCTTCGGTTGCTTTATAACCGTCAAGCAAAGACTTGATATGCATATACGTATCGAGAATTTCTCTGTTTTGAGCGTACTTATGGCAAGCGCAGAAGTGTCCCGGTTCATATTCGTTAAAGAACGGCGTGATTTCTTTGCAGATGTCCATGCATTCGATACAACGAGTATGGAACTTGCAACCTCTCGGAGGATTGGCAGGAGAAGGAATATCGCCTTTCAGGATTATACGATTCATCTTAACGTTGGGATCGGGTACGGGCACTGCCGAGAACAATGCCTTTGTGTACGGATGCATCGGGTTGGAAAAGATCTTCTCTTTCGGTCCGGTTTCTACCATACTGCCGAGATACATAACGCCGACGTTATCACTGATATGTTCAACGACCGACAAGTCGTGAGAAATGAACATATAGGAAAAACCGAAGTCCGTTTGCAAATCCTTCAACAAGTTGATGACCTGTGCCTGAATGGAAACGTCCAATGCGCTGACCGGTTCGTCGCAGATGACGAGACGGGGTTTAAGAGCCAAAGCACGAGCAATACATATACGTTGACGTTGACCGCCGCTGAACTCATGGGGATAACGTTCAAAGTAATGCGTTTGCAAACCGCACTTTTTCATGACGTCGAGAATATAATCCTTATACTCTTCCTTTGAAACGATATTGTGTACTCTGACCGCTTCGCCGATGATTTCACCGACGGGCATACGAGGCGACAAACTGCTGTACGGGTCCTGGAAGATAATCTGAATCTGAGGACGTAATTTTCTCAACTCTTCTTTTTTGAGTTTGGTAATATCAACGACTTCACCGTCGAGTTTTTTAAAAAGCACTTCGCCGGAGGTGGGTTCATGCAGTCTTAAAATCGTACGACCGAGCGTCGTTTTACCGCAACCGGATTCACCGACTATACCGAGAGTTTTACCTTCTTCGATGTAAAGAGAAACGTCGTCAACTGCGCGCAGGAAGGATTGTGGCTTTCCAAAAAAGTTGGTTTGTTGAGGAAAATATTTTCTGAGGTGTTTTACCTCTAAAATCTTATCAGCCATTGTTTTCCTCCTTTGATTGTTTGTTTGCGTAAATATCCTCGTACCTGTAACAAGAAACGGTATGCGTCGGACTTACATGCACCAACTCGGGATACGAGCCGTTACACTTGTTAACGCATTTATTGCAACGTTCTTTAAAGTAGCAATAGTCGGGCATATCGATAGGATTGGGAACCTGTCCGGGAATACTGTACAATCTGTCAACCGTCTTGTTGACCGCCGGTTTACTCTTTTGCAGACCGATGGTGTACGGGTGGCAAGGATTCTCGTAAATTTCCTTAGCGGTACCCATTTCGATGATACGTCCCGCATACATTACGACGACAAAGTCCGCCATCTCTGCGATAACGCCGAGGTCGTGGGTAATGAACATAATCGAGCCGTTCATCTTCTTCTTAACTTCACGCAACAAATCGAGAATCTGTGCCTGAATCGTAACGTCAAGAGCCGTCGTAGGTTCGTCGGCGATGATAAGTTCCGGATCGCAAATAAGAGCCATTGCGATACATACACGTTGACGCATACCGCCTGACAATTCGTGAGGATAGCGTCCGTAAACGATTTCGGGCATCGCTATACCGACAAGGGTAAGCATCTCAATACTACGTTGTTTGGCAAATTCCTTAGTTGCACCCTCGATATGAAGCATCGTAACTTCATCCAATTGCTGACCGATGGTGAAGACCGGATTCAAACTGGTCATCGGTTCCTGGAAAATCATTGCGATTTGGCTACCGCGGATACGGCGCATTTCGCTCATCGGCATTTTGGCAATATCGTAAACGTATTCGCACTTTTCAAACTGCGGTACGCCCCATTCGTTTTTAAGTTGAACGGGCTTGCCTTTTTCGTCGATTTCGCCGGTCATGATAGGAATTTTATTGCCGTTTTCGTCTTTCTTATAATCTTCGCCCTTAAAACGGATAGCACCGGAAACAATCTGACCGGTAGGACCTTGAACGAGTTGCATCAAAGACATACTGGTAACGGATTTACCGCAACCGGACTCACCGATAACGCCCACGATGGAACCGTGAGGAATATTAAAGGTAACGCCGTCTACCGCTTTTACTACGCCTGCGTCGGTAAAGAAGTAGGTATGCAAGTCATCAAACTCGACGACGTTGTTGTCGTCTTTCATTTTAGTAAGATACTCGCTTTCATCTACGTTCTTGCGTCTTTTGTACGCCTCAAATTTTTTAATCTGAGCCATACTTTCTTTTGCTCTTTGACGTGCTTCCTTAGATGACAAATAGTGACTTTTATCTTTTTTTGATTTTTTCTTTTCCACAACAGTTTCCTGTGTTTCCGTTGTGGTAACCAGATCTTTCTCTTCTTTCATAAGTTACCTCTTCATCTTCGGGTCAAATGCGTCGCGTAAACCGTCGCCGACAAAGTTGAACGCCAGAACCGCCAAAATAATGCATACGCCGGCGGGAATCCACATGTTGGGATAGTTTTCCATGATTTCGTCGCTCGTGGCTCTGTTGATCATAGAACCCCACGCCGCCTTAGGCATAGGAATACCGAGGTTCAAATAACTCATCGTGGCTTCCGTCAGGATAATTCCGCCGAGACCTAAAGTCATCGAAACGATAAGTTGCGGCAAAATATTGGGAACCAGATGCTTGATTATCTTACGGGAAACAGGCAATCCGCTTGCCTCTGCCGCTATCATGTACTCCTGCTCTCTCAGTGCAAGAATCTGACCGCGGACAAGACGCGCAACGCCCGACCAACCGAAGATAGTCAAGATAATCATCAGATAGTATATACGGAAATCCTGACTGACGTCCCAGCTGTCGATCATTGACGAAGCTATCAACAATATAGGCATTGTCGGTACGCACATGAATATATCGACTATACGCATGATAAGCATATCCACCCAGCCGCCGAAGTATCCTGCAAGACCGCCGAGAAGAATACCGATAATTGCTTCCAGGAAAATAACAACAAAGCCCAAGGTCAAAGATATACGACCACCGTACATCAGACGGGTAAATATATCCATACCCTTGTCGTCGGTACCCATCCAGTGTTCGGAACTTGCGGGTCCGTAAATGTTGTATTTCATCGGAGTATTGGTGATTTTATAGTAGCTGTAAGTTTCTCCGTCTTCAGCGATAAATTCCACCAGAATCTCAGAATATTCCATCTTTCCGGGCGATTTATCCTCATCGGTTTCGCCCCATTTACTGAAAAGCGGACCGATAAATGAAAACATGAAAAGCACGACAAGCGTAACCAGACCTATAACGGATAACTTGGACCTGAAAAATCTTTTAAGAACCAATCTTCCGGGCGAAAGAATCTTAATCGTATCTGAATGAGATTCTTTCAACTCGCAGATAGCCTTACGTGAACCGTCCGCATTAAACCATTCGGGGTTACTTTCGGGAGTCAAGTGTTCAAAATCAACTTGATCAAAATCTACTTTTTTGATTTTTTCGCTCATTTTTTCTCTCCTCCCTATTTATTAATCTTGACGCGCGGGTCAACCAACATGTATGCCAGGTCGGACGCTAAAATACCTACAACGCTCAAGATCGCAAGGAACATGTTGTATCCCATGATAAACGGAACGTCGCCGGCTATCAGTGCCTGATACGCCTTGTTACCGATGCCCGGCAAGTCAAAGACCTGTTCGGTAATCATTGCACCGCCGAAAAGACTGGGCAACGTACCTGCCAACATAGTAACCAAAGGTATCATAGTGTTTTTAAACGCATGCTTGTAGACAACCGTTTTTTCTGACAGACCCTTAGCACGCGCAGTACGTATGTAGTCGGCGTTTAATACCTCCAACATATTCGTACGCGTATGACGCATCAATCCGCCGATACTCAGTATGACCAAAACGAATATCGGCATGATAAGGTACTTTATCTTATCGCAGAAAACCGCCCACTGTGTGTCGAAGGTCATATTTGCAGTTCCCAGACCGCCCGCCGGCAACCATCCCAGTTTTACCGAGAACAGCGCTATCATCAAACGTCCGAGGAAGAAGGACGGTAACGCTATACCGATCATGGCGAGTACGGTAACGGTGTAGTCCAAAGGTCCGTATTGGTGCGTCGCCGAAGCAATACCCAGAGGAATGGATATAGCGAACTGGAAAATCAACGCCACCAAAGAGATAATGAACGATATCATCATGTTTTGCTTGATAACTTCGACGACAGGCATTTCGTACTTAAAGGACATACCGAGATCGCCCTTCGCTAAGTTTCCAAGCCATGTGAAATAACCGCCGAGGATACAACCGAGTTTCTGGAACCCGTTAAGCATATACATCTTGACTTCCGAAGTTTTAAATTCGTTGCCTTCGGAGTCAGTGAATACGATGGTATAATTATCGCCGTCTTGATTTACGGCAAATGTTCCTTTTGACAAAACGTTCGGATATTTGGTAGTATCTTCAAAGAACGTGCCGGTATTAAATCCGGTAATATTCTTCTTTTTTGCAGGAGTCAGGTAAGGTCTTTCTGCCAACAGCTCGGATTCAAGGTAAATATTCTCATTTTGATAAATGACGTAGATTTCTTTACTTCCTTCGTCAAGCCTCAGTCCAAGCGCGATATCCTTTCCGTAGTATTTGGCATATTGTGCCAGATACACTTTGTACAATGCCTTATCGGTCTCAGACTCAAAAATAACGAATGCTCCGCCCTCGTCGGTATATATTTCCCAACCGTCGGGAGTAGAATAAACTCTGAAATACTCTTTCGCTTCGTATACGGCAGGTTTAAGAGAACCGTCGACGTAATACCTTAATTCTATTGCGTAATCGCCGTTTGTGTATTCCGCAGATTTATAGGTTAAGGTAGAGCTCTCACCGAGATCCTCTCCTGAAAACCAGTTCTCATCTCTTACTTCTTTTTCCGTCAGTTCGTTCCACGTCGTGGAAGTGTAACCGACTTCAAATGAGGTTTTCTTCAACGTATCCTTCAATTCTTTATCGAAAGATAACGTCACTCTGGCGTCGGGCATATACAAACCGTACAGTTTTTTAATTCTGTCAATATCGGCTTGCTTAACCTGGCCTTGAGCTAATTGCGCTGAATAACGTTGATCAATGTAGTCTGTCGGCATCAATCTGACCAACGTGTAGACGATAACCGATACACCGAACAAAATCAATAAACACAGCAACAATCTTTTAGCAATATATTTCCACATATTTTCTCCTTGGGCAGGCAGGTAAAACGTCTATAACATTCTACCCGCCTGCACAATCTTAATTTATCTTATAGGTTTGACAAATCACCGTTTTGCAACTTAGTGATTGTAATCAACCTTCCACAAGAAAGCCAAGGGACTTTGATACGGGGTGCACTGGCTGGCAGGTACCATCGTACTAACGTCGATCTTGTTGGTGTTGTAAACGAACATATTCTTACGTTGGTAAGTCGGAAGTTCAACTGCCAGGTCAAGAATAAGGTCAAGAGCTTCTGCATAGATTTCTGCACGTTCGTTTTGAACCAAAGTTTCACGTGCTGCGTCAATCTTGTCGCTGATTTGTTCAATCAAGTTATACTCGTAAGAATACAAAGTCTGATTCTTTTTGATTTCACGATAGCCCCAGTTCCTGACGGAGGTAGCGTTACTATCCATGTGATAAACCTGATACAAATCGGGGTCGATTGCACTGCCCCATGCAGCTGCCCAAACCTGCAATTCGCCGTTTGCCAACTTCTTCAAAGTATTGGAGTCGTTTTTGACTTCTACCTTCATACCCAACTTATTGAGAAGGTCTGCTGCGCCCTTCATCGTAAGATATGCGGGGTGGTCGTCTGTGGAACCTGCTATAGTAAGCGTAAGTTTGAGTTGTGCGCCTTTATACTTAAAGGTCGTACCGTCGTAACTGTAAAGACTGGGAGCATATTTTGCAGCGTCATACAAAAGATCGCTGGATGCCGTACCGGTGGCGTCGTAAGCATATCTGAAAGAAGTTGCGTCTGTTCCGTCGTTGGGATATGCCCAGCTGACTTTGGACATCGGATACCAGATATTGGAAGCAAGGTCGCCGGTGTAGTAGTTAAGAACCAAAGTCGTGTCCATAGCGCACATAATCGCCTGACGTACGTAAACGCTCTCCAAGCCCGGTTTACCTGCGTTGACGCCGATGTAACCGTAACCGTTGTTTTCTACCAAAGTGTAGTTAAGACTTGATTCGTCGTTAACTTTTCTTATGTTAGCCTGAGTTGCGTTGGGATCTGCGTAGTCGATAGCACCGGTAATGAGGTTGTTCATAATCTGGTTGCTGTTAACTACCTTGTAACGGACGTATTTGATTTTAGCGTTGTTTTCGGTAGAACCTACCGTACCGTTCTGGTCGCAGAACATAGTATAGAAATAGGTGTTACGTTCGTAATAAACGATATTATCTTTATAGAAGGTATTGTAAGACAATTCGGTAGAATCGTTTATAGTTGCAGCCTTGTAAGTACCCGCACCGATAGGAACGGTACGCGCCTTAACGACTTTGTCATAGAAGTTGGTGCTTGCATATTGTACGCCGAAGTTTCTATAACCGTCCCATTTGCCGATGGTAGCGGCATTGGAATATGCATGCATCGGAACAACGCTGCCTGCAAAGTTCCAGATTGCCTTCGGGTCAACCTTTCTGATTCTTATATTGATTACTTCGAAACCGCTTACAACTTCACCGTTTGCGTCGTACTGAGCCAAAGGATAAGTTACGCCGTCAATAACCACAGCGTCTTGTTCTGCGTCGTAGCAAGCGGGTTTAATATAATCGTCGCCCGTTACGGAGTCTTTACCCGTATCCTGGAATTGTTTATTCCAAGTAATACCGTAAATGTGATCGACTGAAGTGCTGCCGGAAAGGTCCTTACTCTTTGCTTCTGCCGCCCACTGGGTTTGCATGGTGTTACCCGTTGCCCAATAGTGAACGATTTGATAGAAAGAAGTTTGTTCTACGGTGTCTTTAAAAGCACCCGGCATCTTATCACGGAAAACCAAATCGATAAGACCGGCTTGATCCAACTGCAAAGCATAATTCAGGTTGTAGTTCTGAACAACGCCGTTTTCATCGAGGTAAGGCAGTGCGTCACCGTCTTTGTCGAGTTGGAGATAACCTTCCATGTAAAGGAAGTATTGTCTGCTGTCCGTAATGTTGGGATACGGATAGGTGCCCGCTTCACTCGGTTCAAGAGATACGGAAAGAGCAGAGTTGTAGTCGGTCAATAATTCTTTATAGAACGTAACCGCAACGTCGTAATAGTCTTGCTTAAACTCTTCCGGCAATCTGTCGTAAACCGCACTGGTCAAGGTATATTTGTCGCTTGCGACGTCGTAAACCATTCTATCCTGCGTCGTATTTTGTTTGAAGTTGTCTTCAAGAACTTCGTACACAGCATCGCAAAGAGCGTCGGCTCTGTTTTCTGCTTCCTGTTGATATTGAAGCATCTTGGAGTTTTCGTCAATATCCGTAACAGCCGGATTGTAAGGAGTCTGAGTACGGTATTCGCCCAAGCCGAGAATATCGGTGGAATACATCGTACTGCTACCCGTGTAAACGGGGTCAAGGTTGACGTAATAACCGAACAATACGTCTTTAACCGTAATTGAATGACCGTCGCTGAACTTAGCGTTGGGCTTCAAAACAAACGTATAATCGGTGTAAGATTTGTCGTTTACAGTGTTCGTATCGTTATTATAAACAACGTCTTGTTTGTAAGCCAAAGCGAGACAAGCTCTGTCGCCGCCGACTCCGACTGCGCCTTGAGCGTCTGTGTCAATCATAGAAATCTGAGTCATACCCCAGACACCGCTATCGGTGCCGGAAGTGGAATAGAACGGATTGAATACACCGTCCAACTCCTGCGTGGACATAACCAATGGCACGGTTTCACTGTCGTAGCCCTTTTTGTCGCCGCCACCGGTGCCACCGCCGCCGCCTGGTTTTTTGTCTTTGTCGCCATTGCAAGCGACAAGCAATGAACTCATCATCATGATCGCCAGAAGAATAGCAAATACTCTGACAATAGTTTTAGTTTTCATTTTTTACCTCCGAATTTTTATATTTACAGGTCCTATTCCGTAAGCCCTGTATCTTCAAATATTTCAGGCACGGGACTAATCGCACAAGTATTGTACCACGTACCTTGAGAGTTGACTATCCAACCTGCCTCAACGGCAACGGTCTTATCCAACGTTCCTTTAATCTTAACGTTCGAGAAGACGGAATCTGCTCCGATTTCTCCGGCGAAAACGCCGCAAGCTATCAGTTTATTGGGATTTAAGGCAGATCCTTTGCCGGATTCTTTCAGATTGATTTTAACTACAACGTTTTCAAACGTTACATCTTTGAGCGTTCCGTTGAATTTACCGAATAAACCGTAGTTCACGTTATTCTTTTCAATCAAATCATCGTCGATAACGAAAGGCGCTTCAAACGTGATTTTATGATTGTTACCTTCGATAACCGCAGAATATTCTTTTACGTACGTCCAGGTATCCTCAACGATTGCGTTACCCAAGCTGTCCAGAGCAACGTTACCGCCTTCGTCCCTTTTAAAAACGTTGAAAGCAACGTCTGATTTCATATAAACGTTGAGATTAGCACCGAGTGCGGTCTTCAATCCTCTCGCGTCGGTTACCACTTCCCAATCGCCCTTAATATACTCGGCATACAAAAACACGTAGGGCGTGTAATCGTTGTTAATATCGCCGACGTAACAGTCGGAAAACTTCTTATTCATGTCGAAAAGATTTTCCGGCGTGAATTCTTTAGCCGTGTAAAAATTGACTACGGTATAGCCGTCTTTTTTAAGGTCTTTATGACCGGTATTCAGTCCTCTGTTTAAAGCTGTATCGATGGCGGCCTGTATTTTCCATTCGCCTTCTTCGTTCTGAGATTCAACCACGAATTTGGTTTTTCCGCGCCATTTTGCGTAAATGTAAACGTTATAACCGTTCTCTTCGCTGTACCCGAGTTCTGCCGCGGGATCATCAAAAGTCGCATAGTCGACGCCGTTGGTTTCAACCGTTTTTCCGCCCACGTAATCGATTCTGTTGGAGCCTTCGATGGCAACCTTACCAACAACCACGTCAGTGGCGTCGAAACTACTGTCTGCATCGTAAACGTACTTGGTGGCGATGAATTTACTCAACGTACCGTCGACGTTATAGAGAGAAAGTCTGTCATTTTTAAAATCAAATTCCACGTCGGTATCCTGAGGCACGACTGCGCCGTACTCATACTGACCGTAAGCGTTTTTGACCGGATCGCCGTTTTCATCCAGTTTGTAAGCAATTACGCTTGCAATATACCAACCGACGAGTTCTCTGTCATTCAAAGTAACCAAAGGGGTTTTTTGGGTGCCTTTCTGTTCTGCCTGCTCCTGGACGGGATCGCCGTTCTTTGCATTAAAATAAAGAACGTTCTGCTCGCCTACTTTTCCCAAAAAATACTTGCCATCGTCGGAAAGAGACGTCTCGCCGTACACGGTGTCCCAACCTTCGTCGTACAACGAAATTTCTTCGCTTGAATATTTGCCGCAGTCCATAACGACGCGTACGTTGTAACCCTCGGAACGAATTTTTGCATCGTTACCGGTTATCGTGCACGCCGTCAACAGAGCGACTGCCGCCACTATCATGCAAATCAACAATAATAATTTTCTTTTCATAATTTCTTTTCCTCTGTTTGCGGCACGTTACCGTGCCGCAAACACGAAATCTTTTATTTCAACTCGTTTTCGGTTTCCCCTGAACGATATTGAGCAATGTGGTTAATCGCCTTAACGATTAAAAGTTTTTCTTTGAGAACACGAAGATGTAAAGAACAAATCCTGCCGCAATCAGACCTGCAACGATTGAAACTACTATTACCGATACCTTCAACGAGGCATTTGACTTGGTAAGTTGTTCGTTAGCCTCTCTGAGACCGGACGTAGAACCATCGCCTCTCAATTCGTTCAATTCTTGTTCAAGTTCGTTATATTTATTGAGAAGTTCGTTATAGAGGTTCTCGTAATTCTTCGGTTGCTCGGGAGTGTCGCCGCCGCCCTGTGCCGCCTTAAGTTGGGCAAGACGCTTCTCGCATGCGCCCAAGTTGGCGTAAAGATCTGACAAGATGTTGATTTGATACGGGTCGTAAACCTTAGAATACGCTTCACGAGCCGCAACGATGACGGCTTCGTCATTGAGCGTTGCTCTGTCAGGCAACTTCATCATTGCCGCCTGGGCAGCGAGACCGTTATCGTCCAAAGTAGCGGCGCCCGCCGTCGTAAAGGCAAACATCTTGTTGAAGATCCAACCGTCGTAGCCTTTACCGTTTGACGGATAAACAGCCATAACGGTCGCATTTACCGTGCAGTCAAAGGTTTCCTCGTTAAATACCAACCAATCAACCTGATAGTACGGATAGAAGTATTGCATACCTAAACTTCCGTAATAGTTGACGATGTTGTCGTTGATCTGAACGAAATCAGCACTTGAGTGTACCGACGTGAAGATGTACTTCTGAATTTCTGTTTCAAGAACAGGCATGTTGTAAGATCTGAAGACTATGGTACGCAAAGACGGCATCAAGCCAAACGCATTGGGTGCGATAACCTTTAAAGTCATCGGCAACGTAATCGTTTTAGCAAAACCGTTACCGTTGAAGGCGCCGAACGCAACGCGTACAGTTCCTTCGACAACGGTCATGTCGACGACGTTAAGTTTTGCAGGAACGCTGATAAGTTCGTAATAACCCGTTTCAAGCACGGTATAAAGCATACCGTTTTCAACAAAGACCTTATCGCTTACCTTGCCGTCCGTAAACGCCTTGAGGTTTTCGGTCTGATAGAACGCACCCTCACCGATGCTTTCGAGCGTAGCAACGAGATCAAACGTTTCGATTGCAGTCTGTGCAAACGCGAATTTACCAATCGAAGTCATTTCGGGAGCAAATTCAACGTCGGCAAGTTTTTCGCAACCTTCAAACATGTTATCGGCAACAACCTTCAGGCTCTTCATTTCGACCTTTTCCAAAGACGTGCAGAACGCAAACGCATTGGTAGCCGTTACGTCTTCGTTGGTGAGGTTGTTCATAACGAGTTCCGTCAATCCTTCGCAGTATGCAAATGCATTTTCACCAACGGAAACAACGTTGTCAAGACCGTTGACAGTCGTCATGTTCTTCGCTCTGTAAAATACCAGCGAACCGATAACGATATCTCTGTCTGCAGTGCCGAAATCAACTGACTTGATATTGGAAACAAAGACGTATTCTTTGGGAGATACGGGATCGTCCACAGATTGAGTGGGATTAAACGCAGCGTCACAGATTTCCTCAACGACGGGAGCGTAAATCGTTTCAATCCACGGGCAGAAAGAGAATGCACCCAAACCTATCTTCTTGCAGTTGTCAAGTTCCAACGTCTTGATACCGGTCGTATAGGTATCCTTAACGTAAATTACGTTGGAAGAAAGTTCCGTGTTGCCGAGGTTATAGAAGAATGCGCCTTCGCCGATTTCTTCTACGTAGT
>SFEB01000083.1 GCA_004558105.1 Clostridiales bacterium | reverse complement strand
CAGTTTGTCCGGTATGCGTAGTTATTACGACGGCAAACTGTGTATAATGTACGTTACCGAAAAAGATTTTGCCGACTGTGGCGCGACGATGGAGTGTACCGAGGGATTTACAGATTACGCAATAAGCGTCGACACTGCTCAAATCGGAGTGTGTATAAGTCAAAACAACGCAAATAGCTTTAAGGTGAGTATGCGCAGTAAGTCGGTAGACGTTTCGGAAATCTGCAGGTACTTTGGCGGCGGCGGACACAGACAAGCTTCCGGATGCGTTATTTGCGGATTTTTAGAGGACATAATCGACAAAATAGTAAGAGTCATAGAGGACGTTAAATGGACGGATTCGTAAACGTCTTAAAACCTTCCGGTCCTACGGCAAGCGATATCGTCGTAAGGCTTAAGGGGATATATAAACAAAAAAAGATTGGACATCTGGGTACGCTGGATCCGGGTGCGGCAGGCGTTTTGCCCGTGGCGCTTGGGAAAGGTACGAAATTGTTCGATTTTTTAACCTTTAAAGTGAAAAAATACCGTGCTTTTTTTACCTTCGGCAAAACAACGGATACTTTGGATTCCTACGGTAAGGTGACTGAAAAAGCGCCTTTCAGCGTTGACGACAATAAGATAAGGGAAGCAACCAGGCAATTTATCGGAAAAATAAAACAGGTGCCGCCGGCGTACTCTGCGCTGTCTATAAACGGACGGAGAGCGTACGACCTGGCGCGAAAGGGCGTTGAGTTGAATATTCCGTCCCGCGAGGTAGAAGTTTTTGCTTTCGATTTGGTTCGTCAGGTTTCTTGTGATACATGGTGTTTCGATATCACATGCGGAGGGGGGACGTACATAAGAAGTCTTGCGACTGACCTTGCCAAAGCGCTAAATACGGTAGGTTACATGAGTTGTCTTATCAGACTAAGCAGTGGTGAATTTGATATTTCGGACGCCAAAACTATAGAAGAGATATCTCTTGATCCCTTGGGTTGTTTGCTGGATTTGCAATATCCTTTAAAAAAGTTAGAGAGACTGGACGTTCCGAAAAACATGTACAAACAGCTCCAAAACGGTGTAAAAATATCGGATTTCAGGGATTTTGATGATACTATGTCTAAAATAGATTATCAAAAAATTTATTGTGACGGCGAGTTCTTCGGTGTCGGAAAATTCGTGGACGGAAAGTTGGAAATAAAATATCGGTTAAACGGTTAAGTACGATGCAAGTTTGTAGTTTTGATGATATTATTAAAGAGCCGATAGTGGTTACCCTCGGATTTTTTGACTGCGTGCATGTCGCGCATCGCAGGCTTATAGATAAAGCCGTAACTCTTGCAAAAGAAAAGGACGCACGGTGTGCTGTGTTGACTTTTGACAATAATCCGAGAATCGTGTTGGAAAAAACAAGTAAAAGCAAGCTGATATACGATTTTTCCACGCGTTGCGAAATA
Source organism: Clostridiales bacterium (assembly GCA_004558105.1). GTDB lineage: Bacteria > Bacillota > Clostridia > Christensenellales > CAG-314 > SFEB01. The sequence continues at coordinate 1,782 of SFEB01000083.1, read as the reverse complement.
TTCGGCGAGTTGAACGTAGATATGGTGATTAAGACCACCTTTGACGATAGATTTGCTGCTTTGACCGAGCAGGAATTTCTGGCGAAACTTTTTAGAAATAATCTAGTGGGCGTTGTATGCGGTTTTGACTATACTTTCGGCAGTAATAAAAAAGGCTCCGTAAAGGAATTGAAAGACTATTGCAATACTAACGGAGTCGATTGTATTGTCTTTGAAAGGCAAGATTTTGATGGTGAGAAAATAAGCACAAGATATATAAACGGCCTGCTAACCGACGGAAAGATCGAAGAGGCAAACCTTTTGCTGGGCGACAGATATCGTTATAGCGGTGTGGTCGTGCACGGACATGAGATAGGGCGCACGATTGGTTTCCGAACGGTGAATCTCGTTGCCGACGAAAACGTTGTTCTGGTAAAAAACGGCGTATATTACGGCTTTGTGGAAGTTGACGGTGAAAAATATAAAGCAATCGTTAACGTGGGCAGGCGTCCAACTTTTAACGACGACAATACGAATATCGAAGCGCATCTGTTGAATTTTAACGGCGACGTTTACGGAAGAAGAATAACGGTGTTTTTTGAAAAGTTTATGCGCGAACAAAAGCATTTTGATTCGGTGGAAGAACTGAAATTACAACTAAAAAAAGATAAAGAAACGGCTGCAATATTATGATTTTATTTGGACCAAGCGGAAACAGTAACAGTTTTTATTCGGACGGCAATAAAAAAAGCGAACAAGCTTTTGAATGGTTGGCAAAAAAGGGTTTGAACGCCTACGAATACAGTTTCGGGCGCGGAATAAATATAGGAGAAGAAAAGGCACGTGTAATGCGTGCGGAAAGCGAAAAATACGGCGTAAAAATTTCCGTACACGCTCCGTACTATATAAATTTTTCAAACCAGTCTGACGATATGATAGAAAAAAGCGTTTCGTACGTATTAAACAGCGCCGTTAAGGTCAGGCAACTCGGCGGAGACAGAATTGTTTTTCATCCGGCGAGCGTAGGTAAAATGACGAGAGAACAGGCTTTCGAACTGTGCAAAAAGAATTTTGATAAACTTTTAACCGCCATTCATGCGGCAAATATGCAAGACTTGTGTTTTTGCCCCGAAACGATGGGAAAAATCAACCAGATCGGCGATGAAAAGGAGATAGCGACGCTTTGCGCAATGGATGATTGTCTTATACCTACCGTTGATTTCGGGCATTTAAACGCCCGTACGTTAGGCGGGTTGAAGACGTCAGACGATTTCAGGCGGGTTGTCGATAACATGATGGCTATATGCGGCGAAGATAAAGTCAGAAAAATGCATGTGCATTTTTCCAAAATAGAATACTCTGCGGGCGGGGAAGTCCGTCATCTCACGTTTGACGACGTCCTGTTCGGACCGGATTTTGTTCCTCTTGCCCAGGTGATAAAAGAATACGCCCTTTCGCCCGTGGTGATCTGTGAGTCGGACGGAACGCAGGCAGAGGACGCACTTACGATGAAAAATATTTTTTACAACATATAAAGGAGTGAAGTGATGAAGACAGCGGAATCTATTTTTTCTATGCATAACGAACTGGACGCATTAATGGTTTTGTCTGAAAAAAACAGACTCTATTATACCGGTTTTGCCAGCACGTTCGGCGTTTTGATTTTTCTGAGAGACGGCAAAACGCATTTTTATACAGATGCACGTTACTATGAGATGGCTCAACAACATTTTGCAAACAGCAACGTAGAATTGCATTTGTTTGGTGCGAACGCGTCTAATTTTGATTCAATTTATCAATTTT
>SFEB01000082.1 GCA_004558105.1 Clostridiales bacterium | reverse complement strand
CTCAATTCGTATTGGCTGAACGGGAACATTTTCGGATTTTTTATGGTCATTGTATCTTTTTTCAGAAGCTTTGATGCTGAAATGTCTTGTGTTCCGATGTACCTTACCGCAGATTGCGTTCCGCCCATCCAACCCGAAAGATACAAATTTTCAATCACGGTCGTGTTGTTTGCAATAATTTCGCCGTTTCCTTTGATATATCCGTACACTTCAAGCGTTGCGTTGTTGAGCGTAATCGTGCCGCCTAAACTTATTTCGCAATAGTTGCCCGATACGGCATTTTGTCTTTGCCCTGCGTCGATTTTGCCGGTTTGTGCGCCGACAACAAGTTTTCCGTTGACGATAACTTCAATGCCTGCGGGGATAACGAGCGTTTTATAAAGTTTTGCAGTTCCCGGAAGCGCGGCGGTTGCCTTGTAGTTGTCACTTGTGTCGTCACCCGCGCCGATATGACCGACGGTGTCGTTCTCGTTAAACGGCAGAAGCAGCGTTACGCCCGTTTCGACGGTTCTGAATTTTGCGTCGTTGTAAAGCTTGCCTGCAATCTCTTGCGAAGCAAACGCCGTGTCGTTCAAGACGAAAATCGTTTGTCCGCTTGTCGCGACGGCAAGTGCTTCTTCGATTGTGTAATAGTTGTTGCCGACTTTCACGCCTTTGACCTTTACGTAAACGACGTTGTCGGACAAAGCGAAGTTGTCCGCCGTAAGCGTCGCGGTTGTTTTGTGCGTGCCTGCCGCAGAAAACATGTTTTTTTCAAACGTCAGGGTGTAAGGCTCCGTTACTTCGATGTTATTGTACCTCACGGTCGTGCTGATTTCGTGCGATGTGCCGTCATCATAATTGAACTCGAAAAGGTTTTGTGCGAGCGTTACCGTCGCCTTTTGAAGATCGAGCGTTACCTTCGTTTCCTTGTCGTTGTAGTTTGCGGGGTCCTTATTGTAAATCGCATCGTATTTCTTCTTTGTGCAAACGGGGACTTCGTCCGGGTTAACCCAAGTAATCCCTTCTATCTCATAATCTTTTCCGAGCGTTTTGTTGGGATCGTAGTGTATGCCGGTAAGCGAAAGCGCGGGATCGGCATACGTTGCTTTTTCGATGACGATTGTTTTTTCGTTATTCGTCAGGATATAGTTGTTGTCCGCCACGGTTACCTTATATTCGCCCGCGTTTTTGAACTCGCATACCTTGCCGCCTTTTGTGAATTTAAGGTTTGCGGTTTTGCCGTCATAAGTTGCCGTGGGCAAAGTCTGTCCGTCGGGGCTATAAACACGATTTTCCGCATTTGTCCAAGTGACAGTGGCGGATATTTTGTTTATCGTGAGTTTGCCGGGCTTGACAGTAGTCACTGTATAGTTGTCGCCTGCGGAAGGCTCCGAAACGGAAATTACGTATTCGCCCGCATCAGTATCCGTGCCTGCGCCGATGTTAACCTCTTCGCCCGAAAGCGTTTTGACGGTGTAAACCGCTTCGACCGAATGCGTTTCGCCATTCACAAATCCCGTGACGGTGCACGAAAATGCGGGGATTTTTTCTTTATACGTTATCTCGACGTCGTTAACCTTAATTTCAACCGCTTTCTTGTTTATCGTAAGCGTAACGCTTCCAGCATAGTCCGCTTGGGTTTTGTTGTCGACAACCTTAAAATATATCGGGTATGCGCCTGCGTTTGTATACTTGGGTGATTCTTCGAGATTGCAGTTTTCTGCACTTTCGCCGTACGTTATCGTGTAGTTTTTGGTTGCGTCGGTCTTTGTGACCGAAACGCCGTGCGGCTGCCCGTCGTACGTCACGGGCTTGGTCGTAAAGTCGATTGCGAAATCGCCGACCTCTACAAACGTAACGCTCATTTCGTACGCGATTTCGTAACATTCGGTAACGTAATCTCCCTTGGCGTTTTTAACGCTAATGAATTTGTCGAAATCGTCTGCGTAATATGTGCCTTTGACGTCCTTTGTTATCGTGACGTGTCCCGTGACGGTATCGCCCGCAACAAGCCCGATTTTTTCCAGTGTATCTGCATCATGCCAGTCATTAACAATGTCTGAGAGAATATATTCAGGGCAAAAATAAAACCACACCACAGAGCACATCACCATAGCAAAAGGAAACAGCTTTAATACATTGCTCGTTAACCGGATAAACAGAAGACATATTTTTCTGAAGTTCTCTGCATGCTTATTTCTTATTACTCTTGCATTCATAAATACTCCTCTTATTGATAACTGACGCCATACCAAACACAACGAAGATTGTTGATTAGCTTCTTTCTCCATTTATCTTTTTTCTGAGTCTGGCTGCAATTAATTGCCAGTCTCTGTATTGCTCAGCTGTTATTACCTTTTTCTCCATACTGAAAGTGCCCCGGGATACAGGGAGAGATGCATCCTGCTGCAAGGGGAGCTGCGGGCCACATTGTTTCTGTTCTTTTTCCATCATTTATCCTTTTCTTGGTAAGCGACTCGTCAGAACCGTATTGATATTTACTGAGAGCTCAGATCAACTTTCCAGGGCAACAGATCGCGTACCCGGTTTGCCGGCCAGTCCTGGATATGTTCAATGACGTAACGCAGCCACTTTTCTGGCTCCACATTGTTCAGACGGCATGTGCCGATCAGCGAGTACAACACCGCCGCATGTTCACCACCGCTGTCGGAACCCGCGAACATCCAGTTTTTCCGGCCTACGGCCACTCCCCGTAAGGCGTTCTCTGCGATGTTGTTGTCGATTTCCACCCAGCCATTACTGCAGTACACGTTCAGTGCATCCCACTGTTTCAGCAGGTATGCGAACGCTTTTGCCGTATCTGAGTGACGCGACAGTGTTTTCATCTGTTGCTGTATCCAGTCATACAGTGACTGCATCAGTGGCGCGGCTCTGGCTTTTCTTGCCGCCAGACGCTGTTCTGCTGAACAGCCCCGGACCTCTGCCTCGATGGCATACAGTTCACCGATACGCTGCAGGGCTTCCGTGGTGATGTAGGTGGGCGCTCTTGCATGCACATCGTGGATTTTTCTCCGGGCATGAGCCATACACGCGGCTTCCGTTATTCTGCCGGATTCGTATAACGCCCGGTAACCACCGTAAGCATCGGCCTGAAGCACACCGCTGTAACCGGCCAGGTGATTTTGTGGATGGATACCTTTCCGGTCCGGACTGTACGCGAACCAGACCGCCGGGGGCATCTGTGAACCGGCGTTACGGTCATCACGGACGTAGACCCACAGCCGGGCTGTCCGGGTTTTAC
>SFEB01000081.1 GCA_004558105.1 Clostridiales bacterium | reverse complement strand
GAAGAGTTGCGTAACAAAACCGTCTACGCAGATGCAGAAGAAATAAAATTGCCCGACGACACGTATTTTATCGACGACGTTATCGGGTGTAAGGTAATAGATACGGACGGCAACGTTCTGGGCGAATTGACAGACGTTTACCAGAACGGCGTCAGCGCCGACGTGTTTATAGTTAAAACAGCGGAAGGAAAGAGTATCAGTTTTCCTTTTATCAAACGGCTTAAACCGTCGTTTGACAACGAGAAAAACGTTTTAACCGTCGACGCTCAGACGATTAAGGAAACGGCATTGTATGAAGATTAGTATATTGACGCTCTTTCCCGAAATGTTCGCGCCTTTGGAACAGAGTATAATAGGCAGAGCGCGAGAAAAAAAACTTGTGGAGATTAACGTCGTTAATATTCGCGATTATTCTCTCGACAAGCATAAAAAATGCGACGATTACGCTTTCGGCGGCGGAGCAGGCATGCTTATGACGGCTCAACCGGTCTGCGATGCTATCGAAGCCGTCGATCCGACGAGAAAAGCTTTGCGCATTTATACGTCGCCTAAGGGTAAAAAGCTTACTCAGGCGGAAGTCAGGCGTCTTGCCGGTTTTGAGGAAATTCTGTTGTTGTGCGGTCACTATGAAGGTATCGATCAAAGAGCGATAGATCTGGAAATCGACGAAGAAATTTCTATCGGCGATTATATTCTGACAGGCGGAGAATTGCCGGCTATGGTAATCGTAGACAGTGTTTGCAGATACGTTGACGGAGTACTAGGCAGCGAGCAGTCTGCTCAGGAAGAAACTTTTTGCGACGACCTTCTGGAATATCCTCAATATACGCGTCCTGCCGAGTTCAGAGGCTTGAAAGTGCCTGAGGTTCTTTTGAACGGCAATCACAAGGAAATAAACTTGTGGCGCAGACAGCGACAGGTTGGATTGACGCGAGAACGCCGTCCCGATCTGGCAAAAGACAATTCTGCGATAGAAGAGCATGACAGGTATATGGCTCAACAGCAGGAAAAAGAAAGAAAAAGGCTTTTAAGAAAGCAGAAAAAAGAACGAAAAATTAAAGACGAAGAATAAAAATGTATATTCAATGGTTTCCGGGGCACATGACAAAAGCCCTGAGAATGATAGAAGAAAACATGAAAGTTATCGACGTCGTGGGTTATCTGTTAGACGCACGCGCGCCTTTTTCGTGCTTCAATCCTGCTTTTAAAAAAGTTATCGGCGATAAACCGTGCGTTTTTATACTGAATAAAGCCGACCTTGCGGACGAAAAGGTCACTAAAGAGTGGGAAAGTTATTTTTCAAAGCAAGGTTTATCGGTCGTAAAAGTGGTTTCAACTCAGACTAACACTACGGCGGTTGTCAAAACCGCTTTTTCTGCCGCCAGAAAGAAAACTATAGAACGTTTTGCTTCCAAAGGCGTTTACAGAGCCACGAGAGCCATGATACTCGGTGTGCCCAATAGTGGAAAAAGCACGCTTATAAACGCATTGAGCGGCAAGAAAAACGCCATAGTCGGCAATAAACCGGGCGTAACGAAAGGAAAGCAGTGGATAAGGCTGGAAGAAGGTCTGGAATTGCTGGATACTCCCGGAACGCTGTGGAACAAGTTTGAAAATCAGACCATAGCGGAAAATCTTCTCTTCGTCGGCAGTATAAGCGACGCTGTGGTAGACACGGTGGAGGCCGCTTGTATTTTATTGGATAAGTTGAAAAAGAATTATATCGGTTTGGTCTCAAACAGATACGGTCTGAGTGAAGACGAAGCTCGGTTGCCTTCAAACGAACTGTTGGAAAAAATATCAGTAAAGCGCGGTTGCCTCAGTCGTGGCGGAGTGGATTTGTTGCGTGCGGCAAATCTCGTTTGCGGAGAATTCAAAAACGGCAAAATTGGCAGGATTACTCTTGAAACGCCTAAGGATTACAATTTGAATTGATATGCCTAAAAAAACGATAGATATGCAGGAGTTGCTCGTTTACGAAAAGCAGTTTCTGGCACAAGGGAAAAAAGTAATCGCAGGCATGGACGAAGTAGGCAGGGGACCTCTGGCAGGTCCGGTCGTCGTAGCTTGCGTTGTGATGCCTCTCGATGAAGATAAAATCGTTCAGGGCGTTACAGACAGCAAAAAGCTTTCAGCAAAACGCAGAGAAGAGTTGTACGACCGTATAATGGCGGTTGCTTCGCAGTGCGTGATTTGTCAGGCAGATAACGTTGAGATAGACGAAATCAATATATTGAATGCAACCAAGCGATGCATGAAGGATTGTATAGACGGTTTGACGGCTTGCGATATCGTTATGGTAGACGCAGTGAGACTGAGCGATACTAAATTCGAAACTTTTCCGCTCGTTAAGGGTGACGCAAAAAGTTATAGCATTGCAGCGGCGAGTATAGTTGCAAAAGTCACGAGAGACCGACTGATGGACGAGTACGACGACATATATCCGCACTACGGTTTTAAACAAAACAAGGGTTACGGTACGGCGGCGCACATAGCCGCGTTAAAGGAGTACGGTCCTTGCAAAATTCACCGTAATACCTTCATAAAAAACTTTTTTTGATAGTTTTATGGGTTTATTAAACAGGTTTATCGGAAAAAAGGGTGAGGACACAGCCACGCTTTTTTTAAAAAAGAAACATTACAAAATATTAGAACGCAATTACCGTTGCAGAACGGGTGAAATAGATATTATCGCGAAAGACGGCAGATACGTCGTCTTTGTCGAGGTTAAGGAGCGCAAAGACGACAAGCTCGGCATGCCGTCGGAATACGTAACGCCGTCAAAACAGCGTAAAATTATTTCGGCTGCGAGAAATTATATGACGGAAAACGAAATAGTCGACCTTTACTGCCGTTTTGACGTGGTTGAAATATGCGGAGACAAGATCAACCATATGGAAAACGCTTTTCAGGCGAAAAGAATGACTTAAAAACAAAAAAAGGAAAAAAACTGATTTAAAACGCTTGCAAACTTGTAAATAATATGTTATTATACGCAATGGTGACTTCGGGTGTTCCAATGGCAAATGAATGTGTATGAACACTTAGTTAACTTAATAAATATAGGAGAAAAAGTCAATGGACATCATTAAATCAATTGAACAAGAAAATTTAAACCCCAACGCCCCCAAGTTTGAAGTGGGCGATTCCGTAAGAGTTTACTTCAAGGTTATCGAAGGAAACAAAGAAAGAGTGCAGGCTTACGAAGGAATAGTTATTGCTCGCGCGGTTTTAACGAAACTTTTACCGTACGCCGCATTTCCAACGGTATCGGCGTTGAACGTACCTTCCCGGTACACAGCCCCAAGATCGAAAAGGTCGAGGTCGTCCGTAGCGGTAAAGTCAGACGCGCGAAACTTTATTATTTGCGCAACCGTACCGGTAAAGCTGCAAAGGTCAAAGGTACAATCAATTAAAAAAGTTAAAAGACTGTCGAAAAATTCGACAGTTTTTTTATGTCGCAAATAACGGAAAATCTTTTTATATTTGATAAATAATTCTTATTTGCTTGAAAAAAAACTTTTTTTCGGGTAAAATTCTCAAAGGAGAATAAGGTATGCTTGCCAAATTAAAAAGTTTTGGTCTGACAGGTTTAAGCGGATATCCTGTCAGCGTAGAAGTAGATATACACGGCGGTATTCCCGGATTTGAAATCGTCGGACTCGCCGACACCGCGGTAAAAGAAAGCAAGTCAAGAGTAAAGCTTGCGATAAAGAACAGCGGTTTTAACGAAACTTTTACCGTACGCCGCATTTCCAACGGTATCGGCGTTGAACGTACCTTCCCGGTACACAGCCCCAAGATCGAAAAGGTCGAGG
>SFEB01000080.1 GCA_004558105.1 Clostridiales bacterium | reverse complement strand
GATTTATCGTTTAATTCCATATTAAAAAAGTCTTTTTTGCCCGTCCTCATTGGGCGTTTGTTCAACATACTTTGCCCGTGTAATCCAAACGCACCCGCACCGCAAACACTTTATCCGGCTGTAATGCTTTGGCGTATATTCGTGGCGGATTATTCGCCAACCCGCCAACGGGTAATTTTTCCGTTTTCCGTTACACTTGCAAAACATAACTACAACGTTCGGGGGTCGTCAATAAATGTATTGTATTCCTCGGCGGCAATCTGTTTGAGCGTTTCGATATGTTCGATTAACTCGGCGTTGGATAATTCCGCCACGGTGCGCAAATCGTGGGTATATTGCCCCGTTTCTTCGTTGACCCTTTCGACGTACATAATCGGGGAAAATTCCCGCAAACGTCGTTCGGTTTGTTCCTCTGTCAATCGTTCGCCCGCCTCCCAAATTGCGTGCTTAAACGCTGGCACAACGTAATTAAAATAATAACCTTTCAAAGCCTCGGACGAACCGGGCGACGCAACGACGAACCGGGCAATAATCCGGGAACCTTTCCAACCCTTAAAAAAGTCGTTCAATTCCCCCATATACATTGCCAACCCGCCGTTTTGGTTAATCGTTCCCGTCGCTGTTATTTCTCGCTTTTTCATCGGCTATCAATTTTTGCATTGTCTTATTAAACGCCGTCATTCCGATTGTACGGATAACGTCCCGTTCCGCCCGTGATAACTTGGTTTCCCGCTTATCCAAAACCTTTGCGAACGTAACAACAAATTCCCCCGGCTGCAATAACCCGGCATTGTGCAACCTGTCGATTGGGTGCGCTTTCAAACGTTCGTCCGGTTTTAAGGCTTTGCGGGCGTTTTCCCGGCTTTCCCATATTTCCCGAACCTCGGCGGCGGCGTTATCATAAAACAACCGCATTTTCAAAACGTCGGCAATCGACAAATCAGCCACGGCGGTTGGTTCCTCTTTTTCCGGCTCCGGTTCCGACGTAACGGGCTTTACCTTATCTTTGTTAACCCCATATCCAAACAACGCAAAATCGCCTTTTGTGGGGTCGTCCGGGAATATCTCGGCAAAACGGTTGGTTATCTCAATAGCGGTTTGCAAATCGGGTGTCCGGCGTGTTATCAGCCCCAACCGCAATGCCTGTTTATGTACGTGGGTATCTAATGGAATAATCAAATTACGGGGGTCGCAAATATCCCACAACCCAAAGTCAACCGGGGAACCTTTGCGACACATCCAACGCAAAAACATACATAAGCGTTTGCAACCGCTTTTCGTTTCCATATCCGGCACACCCTTAACACTTCCGAACAATGATTGCAAAGCCTCCAAAGGACGGGTTGGGTTACTGCAAAATAATGCTTCCTCCATGCAATTATATTTCGTATAAACATCATTCAACAATTCGCAAAGGTCGTGAAAATCTGCATACGTAAATGTTCGGTAAAAATTGGTTGTATCGCCTTTGTATTTGCTCCATTCCGGGGCGGCTCCGGGGGCAACGGTATTGCCAATAATGTAATGATACGGTTCGCCCTTGAAAATTTCCCGGTCGATAAAATCCGCCTTTTGGATTATCTGTTTGCGGGAACCCCACGCAATCCACGCCGTAACAAATGCGCTTATCTCAATGTTTACCCGGCTATCGTAACGGTGTGGAATTTGCACCGGGTCGGATTGGATAAACTCGGCGGTTTCGTATTGTTCCGCCCAACGTCTTAAATTATCGTTCAATGTATATGCCATTGTTTTAGATTTTAAGGGGACGGAAAGCCCGCCCCCGGTTATTATTCGTTTTCCGTGTATTCCTCAACGACTAAATCAGTTTGTCCCCGCTTTACTTCCTCTATAAAGCCCTGAAAACCGTTTGCCCTTGCAATGTCTATAATTGCCTGTAAACGCTTTTCTCCCAAACTTTCGCCCCTCGCAATGCGGAACACCTTAACCGTCGGATTGCTTGCAATAATCAATTTGGCGGCAACCTCCATAATTTGACTATCTGAAACTTTCCCGGCAACGAACGGCACGCCGTTTAATTCTAATCCGTCGTCCGTGAACGAAAGCCCGGCAATAGGTAATTCGGACGTTGCAATAAGGGTTTCCCGTTCCTTTGCCAATGCGCCTAATTTTTCCTCAAACGTGCGGGCGGTTTTCTCGGCGGTTTCCTTTTGTTTTTTCTTTGCCATGTAATCCACAACCAACGCATTAATACGGTTGTGTTCCTCGGCTTTTTTAAGTTGTTCCGCCGTATCTAAATTTTCCGGGTTATTGGCTTCGTATTCCTCTAACCATTTGTCGGCATTCGCTTTTCGCTTTTCAAAATCGGCTTTTTCCGCCTCAATGGTTGCCAATGTTTCCTTTAATTCGGCATCGACGTTTTTACGGGACGTTTTCGCCTCTTTTTTGACGTCCTCTAACCGTTTTTGTGCCTCGGCGATAATGCGGGCAACTTCTTTTTCTTCATTCGCTAAATTGGTGTCAATAATCGCAACGGCTTTGTCGTGGTTGTCGTTGGCGGTTTTAATACGTCCGGGGATTGCCGCCAATTGTTCTACTCTTTGTTGCCGGGTTTGGCGTACCGTTTTCGCTTTCTCAATCAAACGGGCATTTTCGTTTTGTTCTTCCATCAACGCCGTAATGTCCTTTTTATCGGCATACGTTTTGATGTCGCCCGGCTTCAATTGCTTTTCAGCGTTGGCGCAAATGGTTGTGTACGTCTTAACCTCGGCGTTGGCGTCTTTTCGTTTGTCCTTAACGGTCATAACCTCGGCGTCAATTTCTGCAATCCGGGTGCGCACTTTTTCCGGCAATAAAGCCTTTACAACCTCAATTTGTTTGCGGCGTCCCTCGGCGGTTTCGCTCCAACGGGAAAACTCCACGGCGTCAAAGTCTTGGTAGCCGAAAATCTTTTGCAACATAGAAACGTTATCCGAACGCATCCCGGTTGTTTGAGATTTAATGGATAACGTCCCACGGGGGTTGGCTTTGGTAAACTTTAATTCGACCTCGTAATTTTCGCCGTCGTTACCTACAACCATTTTTGCAAACCCTTTGTCCTCTCCATTTTTCAACACGGCGTCCCGGTTCCCGGTCAACATTGCGCCGATTGCTTTTAAAAGGGTTGATTTGCCTAACTCATTGTCCCCGGTAATGAAATATACATTACCCTCAAAATCTGCGTTGAACTCCTTTATTACTTGAAAATTCAACAATTCTAATTTCTTAATATACATCGCTCTTAATTGTTTATGCCGGGGAAAATATCCCCGGCGGTTTACTATTTTGTTAATAATCTCATTCGTTGGTGTATCATCGTTTGCACCTTGTTAAGCGCATCCCGGTTGGTTTCAACCTCTAACCGGGTACA
>SFEB01000079.1 GCA_004558105.1 Clostridiales bacterium | reverse complement strand
AGGCGAACCGACTGTAAACGACATCGCAAAAGAGTTTAATATTGACGCTGGCGAAGTCGTTTTTGTAATGGACAGTGCAAAAATGCCTGTATCGTTATTTGAAAAAGCCGACAATACTGATGAAAAAGGGTTGTGCCTGATGGATAAAATTCCGTCAAATCAAAAAGAAGAGGATCTTATCAACCGCGTAATATTAAAGACGATTATTAAAGAACTGACGCCCAAAGAAAAAAAGATAATAATACTGAGATATTTCAGAGATTTCACGCAAGGCGACGTCGCAAAACTGTTAGGAGTGTCTCAGGTACAGGTATCGAGATTAGAAAACAAAATATTAACGAAAATACGTCAAAAATTTTCAGCTAAAGATTAATCAAAATAAACGCAAAACGCATTGTTTAGCGTTTATTTTTTTATTTTTTGGAAAAATTTATTAAGAGGTATTTATATGAAAAAACCGCAACCGCAACAAATAGAAAGAAACAACACCGACAGAGAAACTTTTGTAGCAATAAAAAAAGGAATGGAGATTTTAAAATGAAGAACGTAGATAAAGAAAATAAGAACAGTCAGATAGGTAAAGTAGAAAAAACGCTGAACTTTAAAGGCGAAGAAAGTTTAGAACAATCGCCCGAACGTGATATTCATTTTGCCGCAAAGAAAAAAAAGCACTACGAGGAAGTGAGTAGAAAATTCGATAAAATAGATAAAAGCAATTATAAAACTTACGTTTTTTATAAATCACCAAAGTCAAGTCACTTTAAAAACATGTTCTGGGCGTTCGTAATTGGCGGGTTGATTTGCGTCATAGGACAAGCGTTTATAGAGTTGTATAAAGCGCTTGATTTTCCAGCGGAAAAAGCCTCTGCTTTAGCTTCGTCAACCTTAGTTCTGCTTGCCGCATTATTTACCGGGTTCGGCATTTACGACCTTTTAGGGCGTTTTGCGGGCGCAGGAAGCACTATACCGATAACGGGTTTTTCTAACGCAGTAGTCGCTCCGGCACTTGAATTCAGATGTGAAGGCATGATATACGGTCTGGGCGCTAAAATGTTTTTAATCGCAGGACCTGTTATAGTAAACGGCGTTGCGGTAAGCGTGCTTATCGCTTTGCTTACCTTGCTTTTCGGAGGGGCTTGATATTATGACAAAAAATCTCGAAACGGGAATGAGACCGCGTACGATACGCTTTGAAAACGCATATTTTTCCGAAGGATTTTCTATCGTAGGGCCAAAAGAATTGAGAGGAAAACTAGGCGACAGGTTTGATTTTGCCTTACTCAACGACAGGTTCGATCAAAAAACGTTTGAGAAAGCCGAAAGAAAAATGTTCGAAACCGCTATTGACGGGGTTGTCAGTAAATCTAAACTTTTACCGATTGACGTTGACGCAATACTCGGCGGTGATTTATTAAACCAGATTATTTCCGCTTCGTACAGCGCGCGAAAATCTCCTGCGTCATTTTTGGGTTTGTACAACGCCTGCGGAACGTATGCCGAAAGTCTTCTTATAGGCGCCGCCATGGTAAATAAGTACTATAAAAACGTCGTATGTCTCAGCGGAAGTCATTTTTCGTCTGCTGAAAGACAATACAGATATCCGCTTGAACTGGGTGTTTTAAGATCGCCAATGACTCAATGGACTTGTACGGGAGTCGGAGCAACTTTGCTCACCGATACGGAAATCAGACCAAATTCTCCGAGAGTAACGGCAGGAACGGCAGGAAGAGTAATAGATTTCGGGATAAAGGACGTCAACAATATGGGAGCCGCTATGGCGCCTGCCGCTTGCGACACTTTAAGGCAATTTTTTGCCGATACGGGAAAGACGGTTGACGATTACGATTTAATTTTAACCGGAGACCTTGGAAAATTAGGCAAGGAAATTTTGATGGATTTAGCCGCGCAGGAAGGCATAGATTTGTCTAAAAACTACGCAGACTGCGGTGCCGCATTGTACTTTGAACGGCAAAAAACTTACCAGGGAGGCAGCGGAGCGGCTTGCAGCGCAATAGTAACCAACAGTATTATTCTTGACAGCTTGCGTGACGGCAGTATGAAAAACGTTTTGCTTATCGGCACAGGGGCTTTGATGAGTCCGGTGTCGGCTTTTCAGGGCGAAAGCATTGCCGCAATCGCGCATCTGGTGGAAATTACCGGAAACGTTGACGAAAGCCCTGTAGAAGTCGAAAATAACGAAGATTTTAAATCGGAGGAAAACAAATAGTATATGGAAACTTTTTTAATGTTTGTAAAAGCTTTTGCTATCGGCGGAGGTATCTGTTTAATCGGTCAGGTTATTATAGATTTTACTCATTTGACTAACGGACGCATACTGGTGATATTCTTGCTGTTAGGTGCGATTCTGCAAGCTTTCGGTTTATATCAGCCGCTTATTGAGTGGGCCGGTGCGGGCGCAAGCGTGCCTATAAGCGGATTTGGGTGCGCTTTAGTTAAAGGCGCGGTAGAAGCGGCAAAAACCGAAGGTATAGTAGGAGCATTCACCGGCGGATTAAAAGCCTGTGCTACGGGAATAACAACGGCGATATTTTTCGGTTATCTGGTTGCTCTGATATTTAAACCGCGTACCAAACAGATTTAAAAGCACTTTTTCGTTTATTGATAAATATAATAATAAACGAGGGTGAGATAATGAGTAAAAGTCTTAAAAGCAGTCCGTTAAAAAAGCTGAAAAAAGGCATTATTCTTGCAGTAATTTTTTTAGTTATCGTAGTGGTATGCATTTATACTTTAAACTCAGTTTCGCCCACGATTGTTGCTTTTTCGGAGGCAAAAATAAAGTCTCTTACGACGGCTGCCGTAAATAGCGCTATTTTTGAAGTCATGTTAGAACCAATCAGCTACAGTGATTTGGTATCTATTGAAAAAAACGCCGACGGCGAGATTACTCTCATAGCCGCAAACAGTATGATTATTAACAAACTGGCGCGCGATATGGCACAGTCTACCGAGACTTATATCGAAAAAATGGGTGAACAAGACGTTAAGATTCCCATCGGCACCCTGTCCGGCAGTCCTTTGCTGGCAGGGAAGGGTTTTAAGGTAACGATAAGGGTATTGCCTTTAGGTTCGGTAAAATGTCAGTTTGTTTCGGAATTTGAGACGGCCGGAATTAACCAGACCAGACACAAAATTTATCTGGACGTAGTAGCAACCATATCGATAGTTTTGCCCACGTCTCAATCGATAGTAAAAACAAATACGCCGGTTTTGGTATCGGAAAGCATTATCGTAGGCAAAGTTCCCGATACTTATCTGAGTGCAGGAAGTATTTTCGGACAGGATTACGATTTGACACCTTAAAAATTTTTTTAAAGTGTAAAAATGCTTGCTAAACGGAAAAAACTTTGTTATAATAGC
>SFEB01000078.1 GCA_004558105.1 Clostridiales bacterium | reverse complement strand
GTTATGACGAATAAAATTACTGACGGTTGGCATCTGTTTTTAGGCGTCCGCGTCTGGGTTGAAAAAAACCGTGTTAAATATGCAGACGCAGGAAAATACGGTTTTGGCTACTTATATCGGCGTGTTGGTGGCCAATGGGTGCAGATAGAAAGCGTGTCTGTTGCAACATTTTACACAGGCATGAAATTGGGTTATATCACGGTTTTGATGGACGGGAGGTGTGCCGCACATGAAAAAGGCGAAGACGCCTAACCGCATCGCATATGAAAAAGAGTACCGCCGCGTTACCGCGACGGTACGTCGTATGAAAAAGGGCGGATACGACATCAATGTGCAGATAAAAAAGCCGTCTGCCCTCGCATCCGTACGCAAACGTGACATCGAACGCCTTAAAAAGCTTACTGCTGATGCTCTCTATCAACGCGCTACCTATCAAGGCGGATCAGCAGTAGCAGAGCGCGCGCGTCGCCGCTCCGCGTCTGCCCGAAAAGCCGCGCGCACTCGACGCACACCCCGTGTCGACCTTGAGCGCATCGCCCTTGAAAAAGTCGAAAAAATGCTTGACACATGGCGCGAAAATCCAGGCGCGAGGCGCCTAAAAGCATTTTTGGACACGGTAGACTGGCAAGACGCAGGAAAAATCGCGCGAAAATGGCTCGATGAAAACGCTTTGACAGTGCCAACGCTACTATATGAGGAGCAAGCGGACGTTTTAATCACGAAAACACAAAATGATTTTATGGACAGCGCGAATGCTGACTTGATCGCAAATTGGGCGGACTACTACCAAGAATGGGGCGAAATAAATGAGTAAACGCAAAATCCGTGTGTTTGCCGCTGATTTTGAAACCACGGTTTACGACGGGCAAGACCGAACAGATGTTTGGGCGGCGGCGATCTGTGAGCTAAACACAGAAAATGCTGAGGTGTATCACTCTTTACCCGCCCTTTTTCGCCGTTTAGACGAAATTGGTGGCAACATTTTGCTTTATTTTCACAATTTGAAGTTCGACGGCGCGTTTTGGCTCGATTTTTTGCTCAATCAAGGGTTTAAAAACGGCGAAGACGTGAACGGTGAACACAAAATGCCAAAAGAACGCGATTTAAAAGTTGGTCAAATGACGTACACCATTAGCGCCATGGGTCAATTTTATTCACTTGCTTATAGAACGCGAAAAGCGAGGGTTGAAATACGCGATAGCTATAAACTTTTGCCTTTCACATTGAAAAAAATCGGTGAAGATTTTGGGTTGAAGCATAAAAAGCTTGAAATGGAATATGTCGGTGAACGTTATCCCGGGTGTAAAATCACCCCTGAAGAGCTTGACTACATAAAAAACGACGTTTATGTGCTTAAGGAAGCACTCGAATTTGTGTTCGCAGAAGGTCATGACGGATTAACTATAGGATCGTGCTGTTTGCACGAATTTAAGTCTGTTTGTACGTTTGGACGAACAGAATATGAACGTGTTTTCCCGAATCTTTTTGACATTGAATGTCCTGTAGAACACGGAATCAGTGTAGACGCGTATATTCGCCGCGCTTATTCAGGCGGGTGGTGCTACGTTAACCCAAAATATCAACAAAAAATCGTCGAAAACGGGTGTACTTATGACGTGAATTCTCTTTATCCGTCTGTCATGTGTACGTCGGTTTATGGATTCGCGTATCCGACTGGTCTTCCAGTGTGGTTTGAACACGAAATACCGCAAAAAGCAAAAGATAACTTCTATTTTGTGCGTTTTTCATGTTATTTTAGGTTGAAAAACGGTAAATTCCCGTTTGTCCATCAGCGGAAAAACTGGCTTTACGCCGCAAACGAAAACCTTGTTTCTTCTGATTTTGTGTTTAACGGCGAATCGTGTCGCACGTTTTACGATGAAAACGGCGATCTGCACGACAGTCGCATGACACTTACCATGTCGAAGCCTGAATTTGAATTGTTTTTGGAAAATTATTCAATAGAAGATTTCGAGGTGTTAGACGGGTGTTGGTTTACCTGCACCCCCTATATCTTTGACCGCTACATCGAAAAATACCGCAAAATCAAGGAAAATTCAACTGGTGCAACACGCCAGTTAGCTAAACTCTTCTCAAATAACCTATACGGCAAAATGGCGGCTTCTGAAGATTCTTCGTATAAATATGCGTTTCTTTTGGATAATGTTGTACACTTTGAAAACAACACCGCCGCTGACAAACGCGGCGGCTATATCCCAATCGGTGCGGCGATCACCGCATACGCACGTTGCGTCACCATCCGCGCGGCTCAAGCAAATTATGATCGTTTTTGCTATGCAGACACGGACAGCATACATTTGTCGGGTCAAGACCCTGCTGAGGGTATAAAAACACATAAAACACAATACGGTTGTTGGGATCGTGAAAAAGAGTGGTCACGCGGCTGGTTTGTCCGGCAAAAAACGTATTTGGAGGAAACAGAAAATGGGCTGTCAATCACATGCGCAGGGATGTCAAAGAGATGCAAAGACCTATTTTCGGAAAGTGTTACTCAAAAACACGGAATTACGCCAAAAAATGACGAGGAACGCGCGTTTATTGCGCAAAAACGCGAAATAACAGATTTTAACGTTGGCTTGCGTGTCCCGTCAAAGTTGATGCCAAAGCGAATCCCGGGCGGAATTGTGTTGGTAGACACCTATTTTGAACTGAGATAAACGCAAAAAGGGGTTCATTG
Organism: Clostridiales bacterium; assembly: GCA_004558105.1. Classification (GTDB taxonomy): domain Bacteria; phylum Bacillota; class Clostridia; order Christensenellales; family CAG-314; genus SFEB01. Next base: position 776 of record SFEB01000078.1, on the reverse strand, counting down.
AACCCCTTTGTTTGTCGGGAGGTGCGGCGGGTGCAAACCGTGTTTTTCTTGTCGAGGGTTTCACTCCTTAGCTACGACCAGAACACACACTTTTTACCGACAACTCGATAATAGCACAAGTGTAGCGTTTTTGCAAGCATGATTTTTAAATTTCATGTTTCCATTGCAAAAACACGCTTTTAACCACGAAATAGTTGTGCTTTGTGTGTTTTTGTGCATGACATTTGGGGCAATATCGCCATACCCGCACGCGATTTTAGGCGCTTTTTTGTCAACCCGATCAGACACATAATAAAAATTCTCAAACGCATAAACACCATATTCTTGTTTTTCTGAAACAATTGTGAAAAGATACCGCGAATTGCCCGACGCATTTCCGATCAGGTCGTTGTTGTCGAGTGCGTACTCCCGAGAATCGTGTTCAAAACCGAACGCGCGATTAAAAACGCTATTTTGCCGCGCCGTTTCTGCACTTGTATTTGTGTTTTGCTCCAAAACCCAACCATTTCCCCGAATAAATTTTGCTTGCGGGTTCACTCTTTCCGATATCTTTAGCGCGGTGAAGTACGGGTTTAGAACGGAAAGATAGTTTGAACACAAAATACATTTAACGTATCGTGATTGTTTGCCGCCCCCGCGCGCAATCGACGTGTGAATCGACTGGAATTTTTCGATTTCATTCGGCAAATAGTGTTCCGATTGAAATTCGTCAAAGAAAATCGTGTTTACCCGTGAAAATATGTTTGAAATCGGCTTAATTTTATCTGCGGCGTTCA
>SFEB01000018.1 GCA_004558105.1 Clostridiales bacterium | reverse complement strand
AAATACAAACAAAGAACCTTGTGTCTTGAACTATTTGTCTATTTCTTTCAAGCAAACCCGTTTACCTGTCACTCGACAGGTATTTTTTTTGCTTAAAAATACGGATGTAACACGTAATAAACCTGACCGTTTTTTTTTGCGTTAACGCGTTAATCGTTATTTTATAAAAAAGGCTTCCTTAACGGAAGTGCTTTTTATTCTAAGGCTTTATATACCGTCCTCAGTGCCTCGGCGGTTTTGTCCGGCGCGGTCAGACATGCGGCAAGACCATGTTCGTCGCATATCACGTTTGCAGGGAGTCCTGTTTTTTCCAATGCTTTTTTTATGGTCGGACAATAGTTTTTTTTGCCGTCGTAAACTACCGAAATCAACGTGGCGTGGGTGGTTGTAAGTACCCCGTCTCCCGTGATTTTCGTTGCGTCAAAGGTTTCTTCGTCAAAAACCGCACGGCAAAAAGCAGGCGTGATTATGCTTAACAGGGGTGTAGGGGAAGTCAGGGGGGTTTTGAATTCTATTTGTTCGACACTGACTACTTTTTTTGCAGTTATTCCTACCACGTCTCCTCGTTTTTTTGTCGTCGGCAATATCCAGGTGCCGTCTTCGTCGGGGTGGTAGATACTTTTTACGTTTATGGGAATGCTTTTTTTTACGGTGGGGTAGATTGTCTGCGGATGAAGCACGCGTGCGCCGAGCAAGGCAAGAATTTTCATCTGAAAAAAACTTAAACACTTTACGAAAACGGGATTTAAGACTATTCGCGGATCACAGCAAAAAACGCCGCTTACGTCCGTCCAGTTTTCGTATTTTTCGGCGTTGACCGCCGCTGCGACTATCGCTCCGCTCACGTCGCTGCCGCCGCGTTCGAACAAAACGATATTGTCTTCTTTATCACTGCCGTAAAAGCCGCCCATTACCGCGTTTTGCCCCGATTGCAAAACCGATTGTTCGATGAGTTGATAAGTCAGTCGTTGAGCGATTTCGCCTTTTTCGTCGAATTTTACCACCCGCGCCGCGTCGATAAACTTTTTACCGCTTAATAGCGAAAAAAGTCTTGCGCTCAGGTACTCGCCCCTGCTTACGACGTACGGTACGGATGCGCCCGTTAATTTCAGCTTCGTTTCTTCTAATACCGATGAAAAATCGATTCCGAAAAAATTCGCGATATCGACGTATCTGTCGGCAACTTTCTGCCAGACGGTTTCTTTTTGTTCTTTGTCGGAAGAGGCGTACTTAAAAAGCAGGTCTGTGACCTTCTCGTCTCCGACAAATCTTGCGCCCGGCGCCGATACTACTACTGCTTGCCTGTCGCCTTCTTTGACGATATTGAGCACTCGCCGCCAGTTTTCGCCGTCGGACAGCGAACTGCCGCCGAATTTTGCTACGACCATTTTTTTACCTCGCTTGTATAAAATATTTTATTTTTAAGGTAAAAAATATTGCCAAAACGTGAAGAATTAATTTATAATAAAAAAAAGGAGTTTTTTTATGACCAATATCGATAAAATAGAAGCGTCGAGAATTACGCCCGAAGACTTCGTTGCGCTTATAGAAATACCTATGGGCAGTAAGATGAAGTACGAATTGGACAAGTCCACCGGATACATGTTGCTTGACAGAGTGTTGTTTACCGCTACGCGTTATCCGGCAAATTACGGTCTGATACCCCGCACTCTCGCCGCAGACGGCGACCACCTGGACGTGCTGGTGCTTTGCAGTGAGGCGATAGAAACCAACTGCCTCGTCCGTTGCTATCCGATAGGAATGATAACGATGGTTGATCAGAACTTTCTGGACGAAAAAATCATCGCCGTGCCTTTCGGAGACCCCACTTACAGCAGTTATAATTCCATAAGGGAATTGCCACAACACCTGAGCGACGAAATTATGCACTTTTTCTCGGTATACAAGACTCTGGAAGGGAAGAAGACGGCTGTCGAGCGTATTTGCGACGAAAGCGAAGCGCGCCTGAAAATTTCGGAATATATGGATTGCTATACGAAAAGTCAGGTATAAGAAAAGAAAAAACTCGTTAAAAACGATTGACACCGTTATTTTGCGGTGTTATAATTCAAGCACAATTTGATACGTTTGTTCGGATTGACTGCATGCACAGTCATTAACAGCGGGAAGAGCGGTGAAACTCCGTCGCAACAGCCATTACCGTCACAGTCGGGCAACCTGCCGAGCAAAAAACCAACCTGTACCGTTCTTGGGCAAAAAGAAGGACGAAGGTTTTTTTTACGCAGTAAACCTCCGTTCTCTTTAAATAAAAATGGAGGTTTTTTTATGAAAAAAATCATTAAACTTGTATCGATGTTAACCCTTTTGACCATTCTGGTTTGCTGTTTCGTCGGTTGCGCGCCGAAAGCGAACATGACGGTTGTAGTTACTACTGATCCGAACACCGTCTACACCGTAGATTTAAACAAACTTAAAGAAGGTTGCAACGCTATGGACGTTTTAGAGTACCTGAAAGAAAAACAAGGTCTTACCTACGTCGCTCAGGATTCCGATTACGGTCCGTTTCTCACGGAAGTGCTTACTTTAAAGCAGTCGGAGGATTTTAATCCGTATATCAGTATTTATACTTCCGTTCAGGCAGAGCAGATGACCGATTACGACGGCGTGGAATACGAAGGCGTCATGCTTTATCCGGCTTCCGTAGGTATCGGCAGTATGACGGTAGAAGAGGGTTGCATTATTTACATAACTCTGATTAGTTATTAATAGTGTCAAAAGTGTCAAAGATTGTTCTGTCTGTGCGGAAAAATTCCTTAAAAAAACAAGCGGAAAAATGCGTAAATAACGCCGGAAAAGGCAGGAAAAAAGCGGCTCTTTAAAAAAGAGTCGTTTTTTTATTTTAAAAAAAGTCAAGTATTTTTAAAAACCTATTGAAAAAAACCGTCGTCTATGATAAAATATAAACAAGGTAGTAGATATATGGCACAATATAATCTTTCGGAAGAATTAAAAAGAATATCTGACGCGGCTCTCGTCGAGGTGCGCAAGACGGGTAACGTCGTGTTTTCTACACACATGTTGCTGGGTATGTTGACTCTTGACTGTAAAGCCAAAGAATTACTTTTAAAATTCCGTGTGATGCCTACCGTTTTCAAAAAAGTCGATACGTCCAGCCGCAGTAACGTCGCCGTTTTTTCGGATGAACTGAACGACGCTTTCGACATGGCGGAACGCATAAGCGTTAACGCAAAATGCAGGGAAATAGAAAGTACGCATTTGTTGCTTGCTTTGCTGGTTACCGATTCTGCCGTAAAACAGGCTTTTGAAAACGACGGTTACGACTACTCTAAAATGAAGAGTTTTTTGACGGAAAAACTTTCTGCCGGGTCGCTTTTGGCGACGGTAGAAGGTAAAGAAGATTTAGGTCCGCTGGAAAGTTTCGGTTACAGTATGACGGCTCGGGCGAAAGCGGGTAAAATCGACCCCGTTATAGGTCGTAAGGACGAAATCGACCGTATGATAAGAATACTTTGCCGTCGCACTAAAAACAACCCGGTACTTACGGGCGAAGCCGGCGTGGGTAAATCGGCGGTGGTGGAAGGACTTTGCGGTCTTATCGCCAAAAACAAGGTTCCCGATTTGCTTAAGGGAAAGATTATTTTCAGCCTAGATATCGCCGGATTGCTGGCAGGTACGCGCTTCCGCGGCGAGTTCGAGCAGAAGTTTCACGACGCGATAGACTATATTCAGAACAGAAAGGATATAATTCTCTTTATCGACGAAATCCATAATATCATCGGCGCAGGCAGCACGGGTGACAGCAAAATGGATATCGCCGAGATTTTAAAACCCATTCTTGCCAGAGGCGAATTGCAGACGATAGGCGCGACGACGGCGGACGAGTACAACAGATATATTGCAAAAGACGCGGCGTTGGAAAGGCGTTTTCAGGTCGTAAACATAGAGCAACCGACGGTGGAACAGACCTTTGAAATACTCAAGGGTATCCGTCCCAAGTACGAAGCGCATCACGGTATAGCCATTACCGACGAAGCGTTGTTTGCCGCGGCAAAATTATCGGACAGATATATTACCGACAGGTACCTGCCTGACAAAGCCGTGGACGTTATCGACGAATCGGCGAGCAGAACCCGTCTTGAATCGGCAGTGGCGTCGCCGCAAATCGACGCGTTAAAGGACAGAATAGCGGCTCTTACGGCGCAGAAAGAAGCGGTGAAATTAACCGACGATTTCGATACGGCAAAAGCATTGATGGGTAAGATAAATCAACTTAACGCAGAGTTGGAAAAATTACGGGATTCTCTTCCCGACCGAGCCAAACCGATAGTCACCGAAGAGACGGTAGCTCAGACCGTTTCGCAGTGGACGGGTGTACCCGTGTCGAAATTAAGCGAGAGCGAAAGCGAAAAACTACTTAACCTCGAAAAAACCTTGTCCGAAAGCGTAGTCGGTCAGGAAGAGGCGGTCAGAGCCGTTTCCACGGCAATGCGTCGTGCGAGAGCGGGTTTGAAAGACCCCAAGCGGCCGATAGGCAGTTTCATTTTTGTCGGAAGTACCGGCGTGGGTAAAACGGAACTTTGCAAGGCTCTGGCAAAAAATATGTTCGGCGACGAAAGGGATATAATTACTCTCGACATGAGCGAGTACGGCGAGCCCAACAGCGTAAGCAAACTCATAGGCGCGCCTCCGGGTTTCGTGGGGTACGAAGAAAGCGGTCAGTTGACCGAAAAGGTACGTCGCCGCCCGTATTCCATCGTTTTGTTCGACGAGATAGAAAAAGCCAATAAGGATATATTCAACATCTTTTTGCAGATACTCGACGAGGGGCGTCTGACGGACAACCGCGGACGGATAATAGACTTTAAAAACACGGTCATCATCATGACGAGCAACGTTGGTGCGGATATTGCGACCGCAAACCAACGTATGGGGTACGAACAACTCAGACAGACCTATATGGGGGCTTTGAAAAAGACCTTCCGTCCCGAGTTTTTAAACCGCGTGGACGATATTATCGTGTTCCATCCGTTGACCATGGCGGCAACGCTTAAAATCGCGGAGATTTTTGCGGACAAACTCTGCAAACGTCTGGAAGAAAACGGTCTGCACGTGACGTTTACACCGTCGGCGATACAGTTGCTGGCTAAAAAAGGTTATAGCGCGGAATACGGCGCGCGTCCTTTAAAACGGGTTATTCAGCGTACGGTCGAAGACAAATTATCCGAGGCGTTGCTGGCGCAAAAAATAAAGAAGGGCGATTCGATACGGATAGACGCCGTAGACGACAGAATTCTATTCAGAAAATAGTTATAACGAAAAAAACAGCGTGAAAACGCTTAAAATAAGGAGGACTACTCACATGAAATTAGACATCGTAGCAAAAAATTACACGATCAGAGGCAACCTCGAAGCAATTATTGACAAAAAATTGCAAAAACTCGACAAGTATTTTCCGGAGGAACCGACCGCAAAGGTTGTTTTATCCGGCGACGGCAAACGCTGTCGTTTAGAATTGTCAATAAATTACAATCATCAACAATTCCGCGCCGAGGTAGAAGGCGACACCATGTACTATAACATCGACGCCGCTTTGCCCAAGCTCGAACGCCAGATTATCAAACACAAAGAGAAACTTGCCGATAAAAGCGGTAAACAGCCCGTCGTTCAGGACAACGATTACGTTTACGTCACAGGCGTGGAAGAGGACGTTACGCCCGAGATTGCAAAGGTCAAGAAGTTTGCAATCGAATCCGTGGACGTCAAAGAAGCCATCGCGCAATTGGAATTGCTCGACCATGACTTTTATATCTTCGTCAACTCTGCAACCAATAACGTAGAAGTAGTTTACCGCCGCCACGACGGAAAAATCGGTTTACTGCAACCGTATATGTACAGAGATTAGTACTATAACGTTATAAACTTATAAACGATTGTTTAAAACGGATAATTATTTAAAACAAACAAAAAAAGCGCCGACGGGCGCTTTTTTTATCCTCGGTACATTTTATCGTTTATCTGAGGTAATATTCCGTTCCTTTCTTTTGTAAAATAATTCGTTCTTTTATTCTTAAGTGGTTATTCTTCGTCGTATTGTTCTACCGAAACGTTTGCTTCTTTAAAGAGTTGCATCGCAAATTCGTCGGGGTAGCCGTATTTAAAGACGATGCGCTTTATACCGCTGTTGATTATCATTTTGGCACAGATGACGCAAGGTTGGTGGGTGCAGTACAAGGTTGCTTCCGAAAGAGAAATGCCGAGTCTTGCCGCCTGAATGATAGCGTTCTGTTCGGCGTGGACGGCGTAACAAAGTTCGTGGCGTGTTCCGCTTGGAATGTTGAGAACGCGACGCATACATTCTTGTCGTTCGACGCAACTTTCTATCCCTGCCGGCGCGCCGTTGTAGCCGGTAGTCAGAATACGTTTGTCTTTTACGATGATAGCGCCTATCTTGCGGTTTTCCTGATAGCAACTTGACCAGGTTGCCACTAGTTGAGCCATTTCCATAAAACGTTTATCCCATTTATCCATGTTTGTTTTCTCCTGAGGTTACTGATACTTGATTTTAACGACCTTCCCGATCGCAAAACGATTACTTTGGTTTATTTTACCATATTATTTCGTTTATTTCAACAAAAAAAGACAAAAAAAATCGCCGTATATCTGATAAAATCAAGCGATGAAAAAAATTTAAAAAAAAATTTGAAAAAATATCGATTTTTTTCTTGACAAACTGAAAAAGGGGTATATAATAGTGATAGTTAGCACTCCAAGTGCGAGAGTGCTAAAAACATAAAAACGAAAATAAAAATGACACGGAGGTTATATTATGAAGTTAAGACCATTGTTTGACAAGATAGTAGTCAAGATTTGCGAACAGACCGAGGAAAAACAAGGCAGTTTCTTTTTGCCTTCCAACGCTCAGGAAAAGAGCGAGGTAGCAGAAGTTATTTCCGTCGGCCCCGGCGGAATGATTGACGGCAAAGAAGTCAAAATGCAAGTCAAAGAGGGCGACAAAGTTTTGTTTGCTCGCTATTCCGGCAGTCAATTCAAGATTGACGGGCAAGAAGTTGTCATTATTAAACAAAGCGACATTCTCGCTGTTGTAGAGTAAGGAGGCGAATTGAAATGGCAAAACAAGTTAAATACGGAAGCGAAGCAAGAGAAGCTTTGCTTAAAGGCATCAACGATCTGGCAGACGTAGTAAAAATCACGCTTGGTCCCAAAGGACGTAACGTCGTCTTAGAGCGCAAATACGGCAGTCCGCTTATCACCAACGACGGTGTGACGATTGCAAAAGAAATAGAACTTCCCGACGCGTTTGAAAACATGGGCGCGCAGATAATCAAAGAAGTTTCCACGAAGACCAACGACGTAGCGGGCGACGGCACGACTACGGCTGTAGTTCTCGCTCAGTCCATCATTAAAGAAGGCAGCAAAAACGTGGCGGCAGGCGCCAACCCCATCGTTCTTAAAAAGGGTATTGACAAAGCCGTTGCAGTCTGCGTCGACAGTCTCAAAGCCATCAGCAAACCCGTCAGCGGCAAAAACGATATTGCACAGGTTGCAAGTATTTCCGCGGGCGACGAGGTTATCGGTCAACTTATTTCCGACGCAATGGAAAAGGTTGGCAACGACGGCGTTATCACGGTAGAAGAGAGCAAAACGATGAAGACGGAACTCAATATCGTAGAAGGTATGCAGTTTGACCGCGGTTATTGTTCTCCTTACATGGCAACCAATACCGAAAAAATGGAAGCCGTTCTCGACGACGCTCTCATCATGATAACGGACAAGAAAATCAGCAATATTCAGGAAATTCTGCCCTTGTTGGAACAGGTAGTAAAGACGGGCAAAAAACTTCTTATCATTGCAGAGGACGTAGAAGGCGAAGCTTTGACTACTCTTATCCTCAACAAATTGCGCGGCGCGTTCAACTGCGTTGCGGTTAAGGCTCCCGGTTTCGGCGACAGACGTAAGGAAATGTTGCAGGATATCGCAATTCTTACCGGCGGTACGGTTATTACCAGCGAAGTCGGTATCGAACTCAAAGACGCCAACCTTTCTATGCTCGGCAGAGCAAAACAAGTCAAGGTTGACAAAGAAAACACCATTATCGTCGAAGGCGCCGGCAGCAAAGAAGACATTGCTCAAAGAGTCAGACAACTCAGAACTCTTGCCGCAGAAACCACCAGCGAATACGACAAAGAAAAATATCAGGAACGTCTTGCCAAACTTGCAGGCGGCGTAGCGGTTATCCACGTCGGCGCGGCGACAGAGTTGGAAATGAAAGAAAAGAAACTCCGCATCGAAGACGCTCTCAACGCGACTCGCGCGGCGGTAGAAGAGGGTATCGTTCCCGGTGGCGGCACTGCGCTTTTGTCCGCAGTCAAGAAACTCAATTCTTTGATTTCTCAATTGAAGGGCGACGAAAAGACGGGTGCTGCTATCGTTCTGGCGGCAATTAAAGAACCGTTGAGACAAATCGCAGTCAACGCAGGCGTAGACGGAAGCGTCGTATTGTACAACGTTATCAGATCCAACAAGCCCAACTACGGTTACAACGCTTATACCGACCAATACGTCGATATGGTTGCAAACGGCATTATCGATCCTACCAAGGTTACTCGCAGTGCGTTGCAGAATGCGGCAAGTATTGCAGGCGTAATGCTCACCACCGAAGGCGCGGTTGCGGATATTCCGGAACCTGCGGCGACTCAGGCAAATCCCCAGATGGGCGGCGACATGTATTAATCCCTGATAAATTAAAAAGTCCTCTCTTTTCGGAGAGGGCTTTTTTTATCTGCTTTTTTGTCTGCAACGGCATTTTTAATCAAAAACAGGCAAGAATATTAAACGGCGATAATTATTATTTGAAACCTTTTTAACGGGCAAGGTATATCTACGAAGTTAAAAGACATATCGACGTATTTGTCTTTTTTCTTGTCGGACCGTAAAATAAAGTTGACATTTTTTTAGAAAAAAGTCATAATTATCGGCGGAGGAAGATTGCATATATGGCAAGACCAGACGGAAAACGCGCAACCTATATCGACCCGGTAACGCAGTTGATGCCGTACGTTATGAAAAAAACTTACGACGCGCAAAACTATGCAAAGTTGGAGGTTGACAGTGCGCCCATAGAAGCTTTTATTGCCGAACAAAGCGCAAAAGGAGAGGAGTATAGTTTTAACGACGTGATTCTCGCAAGCATAGTCAGGCTTTATTCTATGCGCGAGGAGTTGAACCGTTTTATCGTCGGAAAAAAGATTTACGACAGATACTCTATGACGGTCGCCTTCGTTATAAAGAAGGGTTTGAAGGAACTTGGCGCGGAAACGATAGTAAAGATCGACTTTGACGGAAGCGAATCCATAAAGGACGTCAGCAGAAAGTTGAAAGAGGTTATTCTTGCCAACAACAAGGATACGGGACTCAATAAACTCGATTTGTTGATGGACAAACTCACCCGTTGCCCGACGTGGATAATGAGCGCCGCAGTCGGATTTCTCATGGGTTTGGACAAACACGGTCTGATGCCTAAAAAAGTTGTGGAAGCAAGTCCGTTTCACACCAGTTGTTTCATCACTTTTTTAAAGTCCATTAAATGCGACTATATTTACCACCATATTTACGACTTCGGAACGGTAGGAATGTTCTTTGCGATAGGTAAGGAAAAAATGACGGCTAAGGCGACTGCCGACGGTGACGTGCATGCCGGAAAGGGGTTTACTATCGGTATAACCATGGACGAAAGGTACATGGACGGACTTTATATGGCGAATACGCTGAGAATGTGGAGTTCTTTGCTGGCGCACCCTCAGGAATTGCTCAAACCCGGCAAAAAGACTTATACCAAAGAACTTGTTCTTGAACGCATCAAGACGAAAAACAAAGAAAAAAAGGCGCGTCTTGCAGAGTTGAGAAAACAAATCAAAGAAGAAAGAAAGAAAAAGAACAAAAAATAACCGACCTTTCAAAAAAATCGGATTATTTTGCTTTAAAACGATTGACCTTTTTTTAACTTTGATATATAATTTACAAGCATTCGGTTTGCGAAGGTGGCGGAACAGGCAGACGCGTACGTTTGAGGTGCGTATGTTTAGACGTGAGGGTTCAAGTCCCTTCCTTCGCACCAGACAAAAATAAAACGAACCTTTTCGGGTTCGTTTTTTTTATACTTTTTTTCGTCGTCTACCGTTTTCGTGCGGTACATGCTTTATTTCAGGTGAAAATCGCCATACACAAAGTGCCTGCCGTCAACAGCCCCAGTCCCAGCCAGACCTTGGACGAGGCTTTTTCTTTTAAGAAAATTACCGAAAAAACCACCGTTATCACTATGCTGAGTTTGTCTATCGGAACGACTACGCTTATCTGCCCGTGCTGAATCGCGTAAAAGTAGCACAACCACGAAATACCGGTCGATATGCCCGAGAAGACGAGAAACAACAGGTCCTTTTTGTTGACTTCTTTTACGAGCCCCGTTTCCTTTTTGGCAAAGACTATCAGCCACGCCATTATCAATACTATTCCCGTCCGTATTGCAGTGGCGCAGTCGGAGTTTACGTTTTCCATCCCCAATTTTGAAAGAACGGAGGTAATTGCGGCGAATATTGCGGATAAAAGGGCGAAGAAAAACCAAGTGGTTTTGGTTTTTTCTTCCGACCGTTTTATTTCCGTCATCAACCATGTGCCTGCCCCTACGGCGGCAAGGCAAATAAGTTTAACCCACCAGAGCCGTCTTTCGGCAGGAAATACCGCTATTGCTATGAGAACGGAAAAAATAACGCTCGATTTGTCTACCGCCGCGACTTTTGAAACTTCGCCGAGCGACAACGCTTTAAAATAACAAATCCAACTCGCTCCGGTGGCGATTCCCGACAGGACGAGAAAAATCAGCGAGCGCGGATCGATTTCCGAAAGCGTTTCGTACGCTCCCGTTACGAAAACGATTGTCCAGGCAAAAACGAGTACGACCGACGTGCGTATCGCCGTAGCGACGTCGGAATTGACGTTTTTTATTCCGCATTTAGAAAGAATAGCCGTTATTCCCGCAAAAAACGCTGAAAATACAGCCGCAACAATCCACATACGTTTTTTCTCCAAAAAGCGATTTTATTATATCACCGTCTAAGTATAAACGCAACGTTTAAAAAAAGAGTTTTTTTATTTTACTCCGATTTTACTTCGGCTTGCTTACGGATTTTACTACGGCGCATTAGAATGGCGGTGTAGTCGAAAGACGAAATAAAAAACGAAATTTTAAAGGAGAAAAAAAGATGAAAAAATTTTTTGGTTTACTTACGGTAGTTGTTTTAGCGATCTGCATGCTCGTCGGCTGTGCTCCAAAAGAGACGGTGTCGACCGACGGTTCTACTTCTATGAACAAGGTTATCGGCGCACTCGGCGAGGCTTTCGAAGCGGATACGGGTATTACCGTGTCTTACAACGCAACGGGTTCCGGCGCAGGCATTCAGGCGGTGTTTGAAGGAAGATGCGATATTGGTCTCTCAAGCCGCAGACTCAAGGACGAAGAAAAGGCGAAAGGACTTGAAGAAACGATACTTGCTTACGACGGAATTGCGATTATCGTTAACTCCGAAAACCCTGTTAACGGTCTTGATCTGGAAACAATCGCAAAAATTTATACGGGTGAAATCACCAACTGGAAAGAAGTCGGGGGAAACGACAGACAAATCGTGCTTATCGGGCGTGAAGCCGGCAGCGGCACCAGGGACGGATTTGAATCCATTACCGGTACCGAAGGCGAATGCAAGTACCGTCAGGAACTGACTTCTACCGGCGACGTTATTACTTCCGTCGCAAGTAACGCAGACGCTATCGGTTACGCGTCTCTCGCTTCCGTGAAGGATACGGTAAAAGCAGTTACCGTCGGCGGCGTCGTACCCAGCGAAGAAACCGTAAAGAACGGCACTTACGTCGTACAACGTCCTTTCGTTCTCGTAACTAAACAAGGCGTCAAACTTTCGGAAAGCGCGCAAAAATTCTTCGATTACGTTACCTCCGAAGCGGCAAACGAGATTATCAGCTTGGCAGGCGTAGTACCTGCAAACTAAAAAAAACAATAGTTGCAAGCGACGGTGTAAACACACCGTCGCTTAATCCCGTTCAGGTTTAATTATGAAAAAAAACAAATTATTTGAGAATATAGTACATGGCGTATTTCTCATACTCGGGCTTATTACGGTGACATGCGTACTGCTGATTACCGTTTATCTCGTAATATCGGGTATTCCTGCCATCAAAGAAATCGGGTTGATAAACTTTCTTTTCGGCAAGAAATGGGCGCCCACCGCGGCGGAATCGCAATACGGGATATTGCCGTTTATACTTACGAGCGTGTACGGGACGGCAGGCGCGATTATTATCGGCGTACCGATAGGGTTTCTTACGGCAGTGTATCTTTCGAAGGTCGCCAACAAAAAGGTGAGGGCGGTAATAGAATCCGCAGTCAACCTCCTTGCGGGGATACCGTCGGTAGTGTACGGTTTCGTAGGTATGCTCGTGCTCGTGCCGGCTATCCGCAAGATTTTCGACGTACCCGACGGCGCAAGTCTTCTTGCCGCCATACTGGTGCTTGCAGTCATGATACTGCCCAGCATCATTAAGGTATCGATAACGGCGTTGGATTCCGTGCCAAAAGAGTACGAAGACGCGTCCCTCGCTCTCGGCGCAACCCCCACCGAAACCTTTTTTAAGGTTTCGGTACCTGCGGCAAAGAGCGGTATTGCTACGGCGGTAGTACTCGGCGTAGGGCGCGCTATCGGAGAAGCGATGGCGGTCATGATGGTTGCCGGCAACGTTGCAAATATGCCGTCGCTTTTTCAGAGCGTCCGATTTTTAACTACCGCCGTCGCAAGCGAAATGGCGTACGCGAGTCACGGGAGTTTGCAGAGACAGGCGTTGTTTTCGATAGCCCTCGTGCTTTTCCTGTTTATTATGCTGATTAACGCTACGCTCAACTTTTTCTTGAAACGGAGTAAGGAAAAATAATATGAATAAGAAGAGAAAGATATACGTTACGTCGATGCGCGTTCTGATGATAACGGCAACGGCACTCACGGTGGCGTTGGTGCTGTTTATCGTGGGATACGTTCTCGTGAACGGAATTCCAAATATAACGTGGGAACTCCTTTCTACAAAACCGAGTTATCTTAACGACAGAGTGGGTATTTTACCCGATATTCTCAACACGATCTACATTGTTATCGCAACGCTTATCGTCGTATTGCCTCTCGGAGTAGGAGCGGCAATTTATCTGACGGAGTACGCAAAAAACAAAAAAATAGTGGCGGCGATAGAGTACGCCGCCGAAACCCTTTCGGGTATTCCGTCCATTATTTACGGTCTTGTCGGTATGCTTATTTTTGCCAACAACTTCGGAACGAGTCTGCTTGCCGGTGCGCTTACGCTGGTTATTATGAACTTACCCACGATAATGCGCACGACGCAGGAAAGTTTAAAAACCGTTCCGCAGAGTTACCGCGAGGGTGCTTTCGGTCTCGGCGCGGGAAAATGGAGAGTGATACGTACCGTGGTATTGCCGGGGTGTGTGGACGGTATTATTACCGGTTGCATACTTTCGGTGGGACGTATACTCGGAGAATCGGCGGCTCTGCTGTTTACGGCGGGTATAGCCCACAATTTAAACGATATTTTTACCGGTATCGTTTCTCCGGGTTCAACCTTGACGGTCGCTCTCTACGTGTATGCGAAGGAAGAGGGTGAGTTCGGCGTTGCCTTTGCCATTGCCGCCATTCTTCTGATACTGACGTTACTGTTAAACCTCGCCGCCACTCTGGTCGGCAAGTACTTTGAAAAAAGGAGAAACACATGAGTGAATTGAACGCTTTCGCCAAGAGTGAGTTTGGCGAAAAATCTCAGATAATCACGGCAAAAGACCTTTGTCTGTGGTACGGCGATAACCAGGCTTTGAAGAATATCAATATATCCGTTCCCGAAAAAAGCATTACTGCTCTCATTGGTCCCTCTGGATGCGGAAAATCGACTTTTCTTAAAACCCTCAACCGAATGAACGACCTTATTCCCGACGTGAAGATAACGGGAGAAGTCCGTTACGACGGTCGGAATATTTTTGACAAGGACGTCGACGTAAACGAACTCCGTCGCGACGTGGGTATGGTGTTTCAGAAACCCAATCCTTTTCCGATGAGTATTTACGACAACGTAGCGTACGGTCCGCGTACGCACGGAATAAAGAACAAGGTAAAACTTGACGAGATAGTCGAGCAGGCGTTGTGCGGCGCGGCAATCTGGGACGAAGTGAAAGACAGGCTTAAAAAGAGCGCGCTCGGTCTCTCGGGCGGTCAGCAACAGCGTCTCTGTATCGCCAGAGCCCTTGCCGTACAGCCCAAGGTTTTACTTATGGACGAACCGACGTCGGCGCTTGATCCCATTTCTACTTCCCGAATTGAAGAATTAGTGTTGCAATTAAAAGAAAAATATACTATAATTATAGTAACCCACAACATGCAACAAGCCGTCCGAATTTCGGACAACACTGCGTTTTTCCTCGTCGGGGAATTGGTGGAATTCGGCGGAACGGAAGAACTTTTCGCGCAGCCGACGGACAAACGCACCGAAGATTATATTACAGGAAGGTTTGGATAAATTATGCGAAGCAGATTTGACGAGCAACTTATGCTCCTTAACAAAAAAATGATAGAGATGGGCGCGGAATGCGAAAATATTATTTCGCTGGCGGTAAACGCTCTTCTCGAAGGCGACGTATCGGGCGCGAAGAGAGCGAAAGAGCAAGGACATTCAATCGACCAGCTGGAGCGTGAAATAGAGTCGGTTTGCCTTAAATTACTTCTTCAACAACAACCGGTGGCAAAAGACCTCCGCGTTATTTCCGCCGCGCTTAAAATGATTACCGATATGGAAAGGATAGGCGATCAGGCTGAGGATATAGCGGAAATTATCGGTTTTCTCAACGGCAGAACGGGACGGGAATGTCACGATATACGACTTATGGCAGAAGCCACCATCAAAATGGTTACCGACAGCATCGACGCTTACGTAAAGCAGGATCTCCAGCTTGCAAAGTCGGTTTCCGATTACGACGACGTGGTGGACGACGCTTTCGACAGGGTAAAACAGACGCTTATCAGAATGATTACCGAGAATACCACCGACGGCGAGTATGCTCTGGATCTTCTTATGATTGCAAAATATTTTGAACGAATCGGAGACCATGCCGTTAACATTGCGGAATGGGTGGAGTTTTCCGTTACCGGCGTTCACAAAGGAGAATAAAATGATCTGGTGTGTTGACGACGACGATACCATACGCGAGATAGAGGTTTACGCTTTGACGCAGACGGGGTTTGAAGCAAAAGGCTTTGCCGACGGCGTTTCTATGCTTAAAGCCCTAAAAACCGAAATTCCCGAGTTGATTGTGCTGGATATAATGTTGCCCGGTAAAGACGGGGTAGAAGTGCTTAAAGAAATAAAAAGCAATCCCGACACCCGAAAAATCCCGGTGATTATGGCGACCGCAAAAGGCACGGAAATGGATAAAATTCAAGGGTTGGATACGGGTGCGGACGATTATCTCGTCAAACCTTTCGGAGTTATGGAAATGGTGTCGCGTATCAAAGCGGTTTTGCGTCGCTGTCAGCCCGACCGAAAGGAAGAAGTCTTTACCGTCGACGAAATCGTTCTTAACGCCAAAGAACACCTCGTTACCGTCGGCGGCGAAAAGGTGGCTCTTACCTATAAAGAATTTGAAATTCTTAAACTTTTTATGAAAAACCCCGGCATAGTTTTTTCGCGCGACAAACTGCTTTCCGAGGTCTGGGGACTGGATTATCTCGGCGAGTCGAGAACGGTGGACATGCATATTAAAACGCTACGTCAGAAACTCGGCAAGGAAGGCGCTTTGATCGAAACGGTGATAGGCGTGGGGTATAAAATGGAGAGCGGAAAATGACAAAGAAAATCTTTCGTTCCATTATTGTTGTTGCGATAGTGGTGCTTTTGATAAGTTTTTTTATCGCGAGCAATTTTTTATTCGATTATTATAACAAATCGCATGTAGCGCAACTTAAAGAGGCGCTTTCGCTCGTTTCGGCAGGCGTAAACGAAAACGGTACGGAGTATCTTGAAAAATTAGATTCGTCGATTTTCCGTTTTACTCTGGTGGACGCCGACGGAACGGTGCTTTACGACTCTCTGGTCGACGCGTCGGAAATGGAAAACCATCTCGATCGTGAGGAAATCGCCCAAGCCCTCGAAAGCGGCAGCGGCAGCAGCGTGAGAAAATCTTCTACCTTGACCGAACGGACGTTTTACGAGGCGGTGCGTCTGGAAAACGGAAAAGTTCTTCGTATTTCGATGAGTCAGATGACGGTGGGGGCGTTGATTCTCGATATGCTTCCCGCCGTAATAGTCATCGCTTTTATTTCAATCGTGGTGGCGCTCGTGCTTTCGCACACGATGTCGAGCGGTATAGTAAAGTCGCTTGACAATCTTGACCTGGATCATCCTGCCGAAAACGACGCTTATGAGGAAATAACCCCCATTCTCACAAAACTGGATAAACAGCGCAAGCAAATTAACCGTCAGATGCAGGAACTGAAACAAAAGTCGGACGAGTTTAAACAAATAACGGCGTCTATGAACGAAGGACTCGTTCTTCTCGATAAAAACGGCGTGATTATCAGCATAAACAAAGCGGCAAAAAAACTGTTCGGAACGGACGACTCAGCCGTTGGTCGGGATTTTCTCACCGTCGACAGAAGAACGGAAATGAGCCATGCCGTCGAAAAAGCCCTTGAGGGTAAACACAGCGAATTCCGCGAAGAAAGGAACGGCAGCGAATACAGGTTTATCATCAACCGTACCGAGTCGGAAGGCAAAACAGTGGGCGTCGTAATACTGTGTCTGGACGTAACCGAATCGGCTTATGCCGAGCGGAACCGCAGAGAGTTTACCGCAAACGTTTCTCACGAACTTAAAACGCCGCTTCAATCCATTATCGGCAGTGCGGAACTTCTTGAAAACGGCTTAGTCAAACCGGAGGACACAAAGCGTTTCGTAGGAAATATAAAGAGCGAAGCGACCAGACTGGTGTCGCTGATAAACGATATTATCCGACTTTCGCAACTCGACGAAAACAGCGAATCTGCATCCGAATCGGTTGACCTTTACGATATTACTAAAGAGGTTGTAGAAGTTTTGTCGGCGTCGGCGGCGAAAAAACGGGTTAGAATTTCTCTTGACGGCGAACCGTGCGTTATGAACGGCGTACGCAGGTACCTTTACGAAATCGTATACAACCTTTGCGACAACGCTATCCGTTACAACAAAGAGGGCGGCAGCGTTACCGTCGGACTCAATAAGAATGCGGATAACGTAATCCTTAAAGTAAGCGACACGGGTATCGGTATTCCCGTTGAACATCAAAGTCGCGTCTTTGAACGTTTTTACCGTGTGGACAAGAGCCATTCCAAAGAAACGGGCGGCACGGGGTTAGGTTTGTCTATCGTAAAGCATGCCGTGGCGTATCATGGCGGCAGTATAAAACTTGACAGCACAGCGGGCGAGGGAACTACGGTTACGGTAGAATTTTAGAAAAAAAATATTCCCGACAAGAAGGAAAAACTATTTAAAAAGTTAAAAACGGTTGCAATTTTTCAAAAAGGGTGATATGCTCAAAGTATAAGATAAGGAGTGTATTTATGAGAGACGATTGCATTTTTTGTAAAATCATCAAAGGGGAGATACCTTCGTATAAAATTTACGAGGACGAAAAGACCTACGCCTTTTTGGATATCAAGCGCGATACTGTCGGGCATACTCTCGTTGTTCCCAAAAAGCACTTTACCAACGTTCTCGATTGCGACGGGGAGTATCTTGCCGCGGTTATGGAGACTGTTAAAAAAATTTCACGCCATTACGTTGAAAAATGCGGTTTTGACGGCGTAAATCTTATCAATTGCAGCGGCGTCAGCGCTCAACAGTCGGTTTTTCACCTTCATATCCACATTATTCCGCGCAGAGCGGACGATAACATGAACCTCTGGCCGCTCGGCGACGGAGACGAAAGCATGGATCTGGCAGAAGTTGCAAAAATGCTGGAAATGAAATAAACTTTTCGGACTCAGCCGAAAAACTCCCGCAAACTCGGTGCGCGGGAGTTTTTTTTAAATACAGTTAAAGCGTAAGCAAAACGAAAAACACTCGCTACTAAACGGTAGCGAGTGTTTTCTGGCACCTCCAAGGGGAATCGAACCCCTGACTCTGCCGTGAGAGGGCGGCGTCCTGACCGCTAGACTATGGAGGCATCTGATAGAGCCATATAACTATATCATAAAATAAAAAATTTGGCAAGTTTTTTCAGGCAATTTTCCGACAATAATTTACCGTCGTTGCCGAAGAAGAAAAAACCTGTACGGAACGGGTTTTTTTCCGATCGTTTTTTTTTATTTAGGCGGGCTGTTAGTCTAAAATATTATTAAAAACCGTTGTAAAGTTTTGCGTTTTATGTTAAAATACTAGAATGAATAATATTGTCCTTGACAAGAAGGTCGCATTGACCTACAACCCAATAGTGCTTGCTTACGTCGGCGACGCCGTGCAGACGCTTTTCGTCAGGAGTAATCTTGCCGTCGGCAGCGATTGTAAAACGGGAGAATTGCACAAACGCGCCAACAGAATTGTTTGCGCAACTCACCAGAGTAAAGTTGCCGAAAGTATTTTGCCCGATCTGACGGATGAGGAAAGGGACGTGTTTTTCCGCGCAAGAAACGCGCATGTGAACAGCGTGGCAAAACACGCCGATATTATCGACTATAAAAAAGCAAGCGGATTGGAAGCAGTATTCGGTTTCCTTTACCTTACGGGGCAGTACGACCGTTTGCAACAACTTTTGGAGTTTGGAGAAAAAGAATGAATATTGAAGGAAGAAACGCCGTATCGGAGGCGTTAAAAGCGGATACGACTTTTGAATCTTTGCTGGTAGAAAAAGGAATGCAACACAGTATCGTAGCGATGGCGCGTTCTAAAGGCGTTAAAATTCAATTCGTCGACAAAGCCGTGCTGGATAAAATCAGCGTAACCAAAAAACATCAGGGTTTTATCGGAAAAATCACCGATTTTGAATACTGCGAAGTGGAAGATATTCTCAACCTTGCCAAGCAAAGGGGCGAAGACGCTTTCGTGGTTATACTCGACGGCGTGGAAGATCCGCACAACCTCGGCAGTATATTACGCGTCTGCGAATGCGCGGGCGTGCACGGCGTTATTATCCCCAAAAACCGCGCCGTCGGCGTGAACGAAACGGTTATAAAGACTTCTGCCGGAGCGGCGCAGCACATGCTCGTTTCGCGCGTTTCAAACCTGAGTAACGTCGTTGCTGACTTAAAGCGTGCGGGACTCTGGGTTTACGCCGCGGATATGGACGGGCAGGATATCTATACCACCGACCTTAAAGGCAAGATTTGCTTGGTTGTCGGCGGCGAAGGTAAGGGCGTAGGAAGACTCCTTAAAGAAAACTGCGACGGAGTGGTTGCGTTGCCGTTAAAGGGAAAGGTCAACAGCCTTAACGCTTCCGTTGCGTGCGGCGTTGTCGTGTACGAGGCTCTCCGCCAACGCTTAAAGGGCTGAAAACCAATGAAAAAGACGAAAGATTTGACGGATTTATCCGACGTTAACCGGACGGCAGAAGTTGCCGATCTGACCGACGAAATCATTATTGCCGCACGAGAAGGCGACCAGGATGCGATGGAAAAGATTTTTACCGCCTACAAGAGCGTCGTTCGCGGGCTTGCCAACAGTTATTTTTTAGTTGGCGGCGACAGGGAAGATTTGTTGCAGGAGGGAATGTACGGACTGTTTAAAGCCGTGCGTGACTTTAAGAGCGGCAAAACTTCTTTCGGCACTTTCGCTCACACCTGTATTCTCAGGCAGATTATCAACGCCGTCAAGCGGTATTCCGCAGACAAAAACAAACCTCTTTCGGGTTGCGTTTCGTTGGACGAAAACGCCGCGGCAAAATTAGTTTCCGACAGCGATCCGTTGGAAGAAACGATAGCGAGAGAGTTTAAAGTTCTTCTTATGGAAAAAATAGAGACGCACCTGACACCCTTGGAAAACAAGGTCGTGGGATTGTTTATAAAAGGTTATTCTTACGACGAAATCGCAAGAAAGACGGGCAAAAGCGTCAAGTCGGTAGACGGCGCACTGCAACGCGCACGCAAAAAGTTGGCATAAAAAAATAAGGAGACGGGTTATGGGACATTTGGCGTTATACAGACAGTTTCGTCCTCGCACCTTTGACGAGATTATAGGTCAGTCGCATGTCACGACTACTTTGAAAAATCAGATCAAGTCGGGGCAAATAGGTCACGCATATCTGTTTTGCGGCACACGGGGTACGGGTAAGACCACTGCCGCAAAAGTTTTCGCGCGCGCGATAAACTGTCTGGACAACACCGACGGCAACCCATGTTTAAATTGCGACAACTGCCGCGATGCAAACCCGATCGACCTTATCGAACTTGACGCCGCAAGCAACAACGGCGTCGATTATATCCGTGATATTATTGAAAAAGCCGCTTTTTCTCCAGTCAACGGCAAGTATAAGGTGTATATAGTGGACGAAGTCCATATGCTCAGCGCAAACGCTTTCAACGCATTTTTAAAGACGTTGGAAGAGCCGCCCGCTCATGCGGTGTTCGTTCTTTGTACGACCGAGCCGCAAAAGATTCCGCAGACCATACTCAGTCGCTGTATGCGATTCGATTTTCGCCTTATTTCGCTTAACGATCTGGTAAAATTGCTGACCGAAATATTTAATAAAGTCGGCGCAAAGGCCACTTCGGAGGCGATTACGGCGATTTGTACGGCAGGCGAGGGGAGCGTTCGCGATACGCTCAGTATTGCCGACAGATGCATTTCGTTTTCGCGAGATAAAACGCTTGAATACGAGGACGTCCTTAATATTCTCGGCGCGACAGACAACACTGCCGTGGAGCGTCTGGCGACGGCCGTTCTCGACGGCGACGCGGCAGGGATTCTTTTGGAAATAAAAAATCTTACCGACGCAGGTAAAAACGTCGTTTCGCTGTCAAAGGATCTGGCAAACGTGTTCAGAAACATAGTAATATGCAGTACGGTACCTACGGCAAAACAATTACTTAATCTTCCCGAAAACCGTTTTGAGGTGCTGGATAACGCGGCAAAAAAATATAACGTGAAAAAAGTTTTGCATTCGCTTGACGTATTCGTAGGTTGCGAAAACGATTTACGGTTTGCACTCAATCCCCGTATACTGTTGGAAGCAATCGCTTTGCGTGCGGCGGCGAGTTCGGGAGAAGTCAATCTCGACGATCTTTGTCTCAGGCGGCTCGTCAGCCTCAATCCACCGTGGTAGAATCGGCAAGGGCGGAGGAAAAACCAAAATCGACAAAGGTTAACATGGCATCGGGCGGAGCGATATGGGGAAAGGTTCTCGGCACTTTGCGCGGCAACGGAGAGACGGTGTTGTTCGACGTTTGCGAAAACGTGGAAAAAGTGTTTGTAGAACAGGATTCTTTGCTTGTCGCAATGGTAAAAAGCGGCGGATACGCAATACTGTCCAAACAGGACAATCAAAGTCTTGTAAAAAATATAGTGTCGCAGTATTGTCCGTATCGCTTTACCGTTCGTCTCGTCGAGGAAAAAGACCCGTGGGAACAGTCTTTTCAACAGTTTAAGAACATAGCGGGAGACGTTCCGCTGTACGTGGACGGGAAAAAAGTCAATTGACGGGCAGATACCCGTTTTGAAAAAATAAATATTGAAGTAAAATAACGAAAAAGGAGATAAAAATATGGCAGGTTTTAAAGGTTACGGCGGCGGCAATATGCAAGCGATGCTCCGTCAGGCTCAGCAAATGCAACAGAAACTTAAAGAAGCTCAGGACGAGTTGGAAGAGTTGGAACTCGAAGGCACTGCGGGCAGCGGAATGGTTAAGGTGGTAGTCAACGGCAAAAAGATAATTTCTTCCGTTACCATCGACCCCAAAGCGGTGGACCCCGACGACGTCGAGATGTTGGAGGACCTTGTAATGGCAGCCGTTAACGACGCTTACAGCCAGGCCGACGAAGAGTACGAAAGGCTTATGGGACCGTTCCAGGCTCTGGGAGGAATGTTATAATTGAGAGAGTTTATCGATCCTATTGCGCGCCTTGTCAATCAGTTCAGCAAGTTGCCGGGCGTAGGGCAAAAAACCGCTCAGCGGTACGCGTATAAAATCCTCGATATGTCGCCGGCACAGGTCAAAGAATTTGCCGAGACTCTCGTCGCCACCAAAGAAACGGTGCATTTTTGCGCGGTTTGCGGCAATTTTACCGAGAAGGAAAGGTGTAAAATTTGCGACGACGCATTGCGTGACCATTCGGTTATTTGCGTCGTCAAAGACGCCAAAGATATTCTGGCGATAGAAAAAATAAACGAGTACAAGGGCGTTTATCATGTTCTCGGCGGGCTTTTAAACCCTATCGAAAACGTCGGTCCCAACGACTTGCATATAAAGTCTTTGATGACTCGTCTCGACGGAACGGTCAAAGAAGTGATTATCGCCACTAACCCGACGGTAGAGGGGGAGGCAACGGCAATGTACCTCGCCCGTCTTATCAAACCGCTCGGCGTGAAAGTTACGCGCCCCGCTCAGGGCGTTTCGGCAGGCAGCGAGTTGGAATACACAGACAACGCCACTCTTACGCAGGCGCTGGAAAACAGAAAAGAAATTTAAGTAATTTAAACAGGCGTTTACCGTAATATTTTTTACTGCGGTAGTTTGAAAAATTTTATAATTATCAGGAGAGTGCTTTTTGAAAAAAGACGGAAAAATGGAGATTGTGGGCTGACCGCGAGGTTTGCGCAAAACAATCCCGCACAAACCTCCGGTTATTGCATTTAACAATTTTCAGGAGGAAAAATAATGAATAAAAACGATTATAATATTCGTTTGGAAAGAAAAGAAGAGTACGGAAAGACAGAAGAATTGGTAAGAGAAGCGTTCTGGAACGTTTACCGTCCCGGTTGCCTCGAACATTACGTTTTACACGAGTTGAGGAAATCTCACGACTTTGTTTCCGAATTGGATTTCGTCATGGAGAAGGACGGCAGGCTCATCGGGCAGAACGTTTTTGTGAAAGCGGAAATCAAAGCCGACGACGGCAGAAGTATCCCTATCGTTACTATGGGGCCGATTTGTATTGCGCCCGAGTATGGCAGACGCGGGTACGGCAAAATTCTTTTGGATTATTCTCTGGAAAAAGCGGCGGAATACGGTTTCGGCGCCGTGTGTTTCGAAGGAAATATAGATTTTTACGGAAAAAGCGGATTTACGTTTGCAAGCAGGTTCGGAATTCGCTATCATGGGTTGCCTGAGGGCGAAGATTCTTCTTTCTTTTTGTGTAAAGAACTCATTCCGGGGTATTTAAAAGGAATTACGGGGGAGTACGCAACGCCGCAGGTTTATTTCGTGGACGAAAGCTCGGCGGAGGAATTTGACAAAACTTTTCCGTACAAAGAAAAAAAGAAACTTCCGGGACAAATTTTTTAAATAAGATCATGCCGTTGCGCCGTTAAAAATTAGCCCGAGAGGTACGTTTTGAAATCGGTTGCGGTCGGTCATACTTAGAATTAAAACACAAAATATTCAAACACGAACAAAAGCACTTCTTAAGAAGTGCTTTTCGTTTTGAGTATGGTTTTTTTAAAAGATTTTTTCGGTTTGCCCCGACGGAAAGAAATTTACCGTATCGAATTGACGATCCAATTATCAAGGACTTTCATCTGCGCATCCGTATGGAACCAGTGCTCTCCGTTATCGATAACGGTGAGAGTTGCGCCGATTTTGTTTTTGAATTCGGTTATGGTATCTATAGACGTTAAGTTGTCGGTTGCTCCGTATAAAATACAGGTGGGTATATTCCATACAACGGGATGTTTTCTCACATAGCATAAATAATCCCAACTTAACGTCTCGCCAAACGCCGTAGTAATTTCCCTTTTGCTTCGCAGTTCATCCTCCGTCACGTTTGACCACAGCATCATATCGGTGATCAGTTTTTCCATATTTACAATCGGCGAAATAAACATGGCTTGTGAAATATTTTTTTCGGATAGTGCATGCATGGATAAAAAAGCTCCGATACTGTTTGCAATCAAAACAACCGAATCGTACCCTTTGCCGTGCAGATCGAAAAACTGTGAGAATTCACTTTTCGCATCCCAAGGGTTTTGCGACTTATAGTCAAAGCCAATAACGTCGCTTTCGGCAAAAAGAGGTTGATAATGCTTTGCTTCTTCTGCATTGCCGCCTTTACCATGCACGTATATGATTAAGCGTTTCATAAATCCCCCCCTATATAACTCGGATTTGCCGACTCGGATAGTATTTGCAATCAACTTATTTTCTCTTTACCGGGATCCAGATTTCACAATAGTAGTTTTCGTCCAACGTTCCCTTGGCATACTTTTTGGGATTGTCATACATTTCCACGCAATACCCCGCGGCAAATTCGTATTCGCTGATAGGGGGCAGCCATTCCGTAAAGATCTTTGTGTTAACGTCCTGCAATGCGTCCGGCATGGGACCCTTGCAGGGGAAAACCGCCCAAGTAAATGAAGGAATGGTACGTAAAACGAACCCTTCGGGAACTTCTTGTCCCTTGTAGTTGTCGGCAATCAGATATTCAAAAGAATCCGACCCCATCGTTTCATCGATATTGACGCCGAATTCTCCGCATACCGTCCGTCCCTTGCCCGAAGCGAAATGCTCCTGCCAGAACAGCGGAATAACGTCTTTTGCGCCCTCGTAGGTAAATGTTTTTGCGTTGGCGATTACGGTAAACTCGCTCTTTTTTTCGATTCTGTAATCCATCAGATATCCTCCTTCTAAATGTACCTTAATTTTTAACGGAGCAAAGGATTTGAGCATGACGTTATCGTTTCGGACGGCTGTCGGCGTCGAGCCATGAAACCTTGTAAACGCTTTTGTGAAACTGTCGGGAGAATCGTATCCGTATTTCAATGCAACGTCAATAATAGTATGGTCGGTACCGATGATTTCGTTTCCCGCCAATGCAAGCCGTCGGTTGCGAATATATTCGGCAACCGTGAAGCCGCACAGCATGGAAAAGCCTTTTTGAAAATAAAAGGGAGATACGCCGATATGCTTAGAGATACTCTCGACGGAAACGTCGTCTAACAAATGCTCTTCGATATACTGAATAGAATCTCCTATCAACTTCATCCACTCCATGCCTAAATGCTCCTTTGTCGTTATGCATCTATTATATCCGAACCGGATTTGTTTGTCCCGACTTTTTATGTCAACATTTGTCCGACTTGATTTAACTGAAGTTCAGATAAATTCCCGTTTGTAAGTGTAAATATAAGTATAATATCAAAATATCAAAAAAAACGGATTGAAATTCAATTCCGTCGGTAGGGTTTTGCGTAGCAGGTTGAAATCGGCGTTTTGTATCTTTTTATTTTGAATTTTCCTTTGCGGTGTTGACGGAAGAGATTAAAATTCTCTTCAATTCCGTACATTTATCAAGTAAAGTTTCGTCGGAATAGTAACCGCTTTCAAGCAAAAGTTCTATCCAGTATTCGCTTTCCGAACACTCTTTGAGTGCAATTTGCAATTTTGCGATAAAATCAGCCTTGCCGTGTCCGTAGAATGCTTCTCTGATATTTGCACCGATACTTGTACCTGAACGCAAAAACTGATTGACTAAAACACTTTCATGCTTTGCTTTCTTTATCTCATTACATGCCTTAATTACTTCAAGCGCAAACGCTTTTGATTTTACAAGCAGGGGACTGTCAGCCATAAACTTACCACCTTTCGATTCGCTTTAATGATTATACCATAAAACCCGTTGCTTTTCAATTAATAATGAAGATTTTACAAAGCAAAAGCAACAATACTTTTTCACTATTCACTTTTACCTGTTACCTTCCAAATCCCCGAGCTTTTAGTGAAGAGTGAAAAGTGAAGAGGTAAAAAGTAATCCCCAAGGATAAATCCTCGGGGATTTGGAGGCGCCACCCGGAATCGAACCGGGGGATATAGATTTTGCAGACCTTTGCCTTACCGCTTGGCCATGGCGCCGTATGTGGAGCGGGAGACGGGATTCGGACCCGCGATATCTGCCTTGGCAAGGCAGCGCTCTACCACTGAGCCACTCCCGCGAACTTTAACGCTCAACTATCATACCAAATATTATAAAAAAAATCAAGGAATTTAGTCCAAATATTTGAAAATTTTTTTTTAATATGGTAAAATTTTACTAATGTATAAATTAAGGAGAGCCTAATGGACAAGTTTTTTCTTTCTACAGACAGCACTGCCGATTTGTATGCGCATGAGATAAAAGAATTGCGTTGCGGCTTTTTACCGCTGACCATCACTGTTCAGCGTGAGAACGGTACGGAACTTTTACCCGATAGTTTTACGACGGAAAAAGAGTATTACGATTTTTACGAACTTTTAAAGGACAAGTCGGTTTCTATAACGACTTCTAAAAATAATACCGAGATTCACCGTGAGTATTTTGAACGTCTGGCAAAAGAAGGGCATAACGACGTTCTGCATTTTACCATCAGTTACGGTCTCGCAAATACTCTCGATAACGCCGAGGAAGCGGCGCAGATAGTAAAGCAAACCTATCCCGACTTTAACCTTAAGGTTATTGAAAGTTGCACTACTACCGTCGGTCAGGGCATGCTCGTACGCATCGCGGCAAAGTTGAGAGACGAAGGCAAGACGATGGACGAGGTTTATGAACACTGTCAGGAAGTCAAACACCGTATTCAACACTTTATTATGGTCGACGACTTGTTTCACCTTAAAAGGGGTGGGAGAGTCAGCGGCGCGGCTGCTGCGGTAGGCACTATTCTTCAGTTAAAAATAGTCATTACTTTCGATAAAGAGGGCAAGCTCAAAGTCATCAAAAAGATTCCGGGCGGCAAGCGTAAGTGTGAAAAAGCCATTTTCGACGACGTTGATACTTTTACCTTTGACCGCGAGGACTTTTATCCCATCGTCGTTCATACCGGCAATGAAGAATTTGCCAACCAATTAGCGGACGATATCAACGACAGATACGGTTTCAGACCGGAAATCAGGTTGATGGGACCGACTATCGCCTGCCATATCGGCCCGGGCGGCGTAGCGTTCGCTTTTATTGCAAAAGAACAGAGACCTTATTAAGTTTAAAACTCTTGCCGGACGGCAAGAGTTTTTTACGTAAAAGTTACGCCTGTTTCTACTATAGGAACAAAAAAAGTAAAATAAAAATTCCCGTCTGACAGGCGGGAATTTTTTTGATTATTAAGCTGAAATTATTCTGCAGACGTTTCTTCGGTTTTTTCCGCCGCCGCTTTTTTAGCAGTGGTTTTTTTGGTAGCGGGCTTTTTCGCCGTTGTCTTTTTTGCAGGTACTTTTTCGGCTGCTTTTGCGGCTTCTTTTTCCTGACGGGCGGTGTTGCGGGCTTGTTTGATAGCTTCCGCTTCCTGAGCCTTACGTGCGGCTGCCGCTTTTTGTTCGGCTTGTTTGAGAGTCTTGACGTCGGCTTTGACGACTACGACGCCCTTCTTGAGAAGGTTGAGAGCCTTACCGATCTGGGACTTTGCGTGGTTAGCCTTATTCTTGTGGATAACGCCTTTGGTTGCAGCGGAATCGATTGCGTGACTTGCGATAGGCAAAAGTCTTTCGGCTTCTTCGACGTTATTTTCGGAGATAGCGAGGTTGAACTTTTTGATTGCAGTCTTCATTTCGCTGAGAATCATTCTATTTTGAGTTCTTTTTTTGTCAGTGACCAAAACTCTTTTTTTAGCGGATTTAATATTTGGCATATAAAAATACTCCTTAACCTATTTTTTAACCATAAAATTCTAACACATAATCCCTTATTTAGCAAGGATTTTTTAGCAAAATTTTGTTGTTTTTTGCAAATATTTTTTTATTTATCATAAAATTTTGGTGTCGGAGGACGAGAGAATGGCGAATAAATGCATTGCTTTGATAGATAGCGGAGTGGGAGGGTTGAGCGTGCTCAGTCGGTTGTGTGAGGTTTTGCCGGAGGAGGATTTCGTCTATTTTGCCGACGACGCCAATCTGCCTTACGGAAACAAAACGGCAGGAGAGTTGGAAGAAATTGCCGACAAGGCGGTGAAAACAGTGCTGGAACGGTTTGACGCGGATTTGTTCGTTCTTGCATGCAATACTCTGACCGCGGCGGCGATAGACGGGTTGAGAAAAAGATTTGCCGACAAGATTTGTCTCCGACGCCGTTTTTCTCGATATGCCTTGTCTTGCGGATATGATCGAGAATATGGCAAGCGACGAAAAGATAGTCGCGTACGTCAGGGAAAGAGCAGGGGAGGCGGCTGAAAAAGCCGATTGCGTAACTCTGGGTTGTACTCATTACTTTTTAAAGGAAAAACTGATTTCGGACGCGTTGAATCTGCCTGTTTTCAGCAGCGTAGACGGGGTGGTGAGGCGAGTGACGTCTCTTAGCGCCGAAAAAAGCGGTGAACACCTTTTTCAACCGAGGACGCTTGCCTTCTTTTCGTCGTCCAATCGGGTGGACGTTGAAAAAATAAGGTATTATATGAAAAAAAATTAAAAAAAAATTCAAAAACTTGCCAAAACAATTGAAAAATACTGAAATTTGTTGTATAGTATACCTATCACTTTTTTTTGAGGTATATGTATGGCAGTATTTAATGCAAAAAACATTCGCAATATCGCCGTTATCGGACATGGCGGCGAGGGTAAAACCACACTCGTAGAGGCTATTCTGTTCAATGCGAAAGCTATTGACAGACAAGGCAGAGTCGACGACGGCAACACCACCACCGACTTCGACCCGGAGGAAATCAATAAAAAGATTTCTATCAGTCTGGCTATGGCCAACTGCGTATATAAAGGCACGAAATTCAATTTCCTCGACGTTCCCGGCTTTTTTGATTTCGAAGGCGAGTTCGTTCAGGCAATGGCAGTTGCGGATTGCGCGTTGGTAGTTACGGGCGCAGGCGGCAACCTTACGGTCGGTTGCGAAAAAGCTCTCGATTACTGCGTGGAACATAAAATTCCCACTATGATTTTCGTATCCGATATGGATAAAGAAAACAGCAATTATTTTACCACCGTCGAGGCAATTCAAGCCAAGTACGGTACCCGCATCGCTCCTTTGATGTTGCCTTTGATGGAAGGCGGCAAGTTTAAGGGTTATGCCAATATAGCAGAAGGAAAATACTATCCCGTAGGCGCTCACGGCGAAAACGGTCAGGATATCCCCGCCGCTCTCGCAGGCAAGTTTGAAGAAATCGGCGCAGTCGTTCAGGAAAAAGCGGCGGAAAGCGACGAAGAATTGATGGAAATCTTCTTTGAAAACGGCGCGCTGGAAGCAGAACAAATCGTTAAGGGTATCAAAGCAGGTATCTGCGACGGCAGCGCAATCGGTGTGTTCGGCGGCAGCGGTCTCGCCAACCAGGGCGTGTACAACCTTATGAACAACCTCATCGGTTTTATGCCCTCTCCGGCGGACGTAAAGCCCGTTAAGGCTCATGACGAAGCAGGCAACGAAGTGGAAATAGTTGCCGACGAAAAAGCACCCGTGGTTCTCAGAGTATTCAAGACCATAGTTGACCCGTTCGTAGGCCGTATGAACCTCATCAAGGTTATGAGCGGTACGCTTAAGAGCGGAACGACCATTAAAAACATTACAAAAGATTCCGACGAAAAAATCTCTACGATTTACTTCCTTAAGGGTAAAAAACAGGAAGCAACCGATACGATCGGCGCAGGAGACATGGGCGCGTTGGCAAAGTTGTCCAACACCACGACGGGTGACACGCTCTGCGAAGGCAAAGCGGTCGTTCTGCCCGAAATCAAAATGCCCAACCCCGTTCTCAATATGGCTGTTTACGCAACCAAGAAGGGCGACGAGGATAAGATTTTTGCAGGTCTGTCCAAGTTGAAAGACGAAGATATCAGCTTTACCGTCGTCAAAAACATCGAAACCAACGAAATGCTCCTCTGCGGCGTCGGTGAAACGCAACTCGATATTTTGTGCCGTAAACTTAAAAACAAGTTCGGCGTCGAGGCCGTATTGAAAGAACCGCGCATCGCTTATCGCGAAACGATCAGAAAGATGGCGGAAGCCGAAGGTAAACACAAGAAACAATCGGGCGGCGCAGGTCAGTTCGGCGTTTGCTCGGTCAGATTCGAACCGGGCGCGGCAGACGGCGAGTTTGAGTTTGTCGACGCAGTCGTCGGCGGCGCGGTACCTCGTCAGTTTATCCCCGCAGTCGAAAAGGGACTCAGAGAAGCTATCAAAGCAGGCGTTCTTGCAGGCTATCCGATGGTTAACCTTAAGGCTACGTTGTTCGACGGAAAGTATCACCCTGTTGACTCTAAGGAAATCGCTTTCGTTTCCGCCGCTAAGCTCGCTTATGCCGACGGTATCGCAAAAGCAGGTCCTATCCTTCTCGAACCCATTTATTCTCTTAAAATTACCGTTCCCGAAAGCTTTATGGGCGACATTCTGGGCGACATGAACAAGCGTCGCGGCAGAGTTCTCGGTATGGAAGCCGTGGGCGGAAAACAGGTTATCAGCGCAGAGTGTCCGCTCGGCGAAATCACCAAGTACGCAACCGACTTGCGCAGTATGACTCAGGGCAGAGGCAGTTACGAGTTGGAATTTGCCCGTTACGAAGAAGTTCCCGCTACCAGCGTACCCAAGATTATCGAAGACGCAAAGAAGTTTGCGGCTGAAAAAGAAAACGCTTAATAAACGGTTTAATACTCAATTCAAATTAAAAACTTCCGTATTTTACGGGAGTTTTTTATTGTGAAAAAAGTTTCACAAAGAAATTTTAAAAAATTTGACACTTTTTTTCTTTCTCGGCTGTCATGTAAGTGAAAAGACCTGATAAATAAGAAAATTGTTCTTGTCTGTATCGTTGAGAATACAAATCGGTCGGATAGACGTAAACTTATTTTAACTTTTTAGTTTGCTTTTTAATTGTCATATATAAAAGCAAATCTTTAAAGGAGGTAATATCCAGGAGGTAGAATTATGAAAGAATTATTTACTAAGTATCGCGCAAAATTAGTCAAAGAAGCTGTCTGGAAGTCGATTTTTTACGGCGCTCTCATAGGCTTTGCCGTCATGCTTGCGATCGCGTTGCCCTTCTACTTTTTTGACGTAGGGTACGTCTGGTTGCCGATAGTGGCGTTCGTTGTGGTTACGGGTTTGAGTTTTGTGCTCATCTATTTCTTAAAACTTCGTCCTACAGACGATTTAATCGCTCGCAGACTTGACTCGCTCGGACTTGAAGAAAGAATGATTACGATGAACGAGTTTAAAGACGAAAATTCTTATATAGCAAGGAGACAAAGAGAAGACGCTGAAAACGCTTTGAAAACGGTAAACGAAGGCATGCTCAAGTTCAAGCTTTCCACGGCGTTTATCGTAGCGTTGAGTATAGTAGGCGTATTATCGATGTCGGCATGCACCGTAAACGTTCTGGCGGACGCAGGAATAATAGCGTCCGGGCGTAATATCTGGGATAAAGCGACGACCGTTCCC
>SFEB01000017.1 GCA_004558105.1 Clostridiales bacterium | reverse complement strand
AAAGACATGTACGCCTCAACGTTGTTGTACTCTGCTTCGCTCTCGTATCCCCATATTTTTTCCGCAAGTTGCTCGCGTGTAAGTATCTGCTTCTGATTGCATATAAGGTATTCGAGAATTCTGAATTCTTTTTTACCGAGGCGTATGCTTTGCCCCGTCGTCTGACAGTTTAAGTTGAAGGTATTGGGATCCAGCACGATATCGCCGAAAGTCAGAGTATTGTCGGGAGTATTGATGTTCCTACGAGTCAGCGCTCGTACCCTTGCTAAAAGTTCTTTAGAATCGAAAGGTTTGGTCAGATAGTCGTCCGCTCCGCTGTCCAGCCCCTCTACCTTATCGTCGACGCCGCTCTTGGCAGTCAGCATCAATACGGGAGTGCGAATTCCTTTTTTTCTTATCCTTTTTACTATTTCAAAACCGTTATAACCGGGCAACATTACGTCCAGCACAAGGCAATCGTAAATATCGCTCTCGGCGGCGTACAAACCGCTCTCGCCGTCCGCACAGTGGTCTACTTCGTATTTTTCCAACCGAAAAATCTCGCACAGCGCCTGCGCCATTCTTTTTTCGTCTTCAACCAATAAAACTCGCATAGTTCTCCTCTGTCTTGCGGTATTGTAGTAAAATAAAATTGAAAATGTATTGAATTTGATTAAAGCAGCCGTTTTTTCGGCTGCTTTAAAGGTTTTACAAAGTGGTTTTTACGCCGACGACCTGAGTCAGTGGCATTCCCTTCCGTTTGGTGCGGTGCGGTTTACCTTTACTCATTCGCGATTCGATAGGCATCTCCTCGGTATTGACGGTAAGCATGCACGACGGGTCGATAAGCACGACGTCGTAAGGTTCTTTTACCGTGCCGACAAACATTACGCGACTGCCCGTATCCTCGCCGAAGTTTAAAATCTTGACGCCCTTGCGGTACCTCGTCATACGGTCGATATCGCATGCAAGCACGCGTTTCATGTACCCCCTGTCGGTAACGACGACGATTTCGCCTTCGAGAGTGATTTGCCCTGCGTAGACTACGCTGTCGCCTTCTTCCAGCATAATTCCCTTTACGCCGCCCGAAACTCTGCCCTGTTCGGGAACTTCGTCGGGCAGGAAGGCAATACACATTCCGTCCTTGGTGACCATAAGTATCTTGGTATCTTCTTCTTTGCGCAAAACCTCCATGCCGATAAGGCTGTCGTCTTCTTTGAGTTTGATTGCGCCGAAGCATGTCTTTAACAAACCGTACTCGGACCAGTCGGTGAGTTTAACCATACCCTGCTCGGTATAAAAGAGCAGTTTTCCTTCGGGGAGTTTACCGCTGTACGTGAATACTGCGACGGGTTTTTCGTCCTTGGCTTCGCTGAAAAACATGGATAACGGAAATCCGTCTTCGCGGAATTTGGTATCTTTGAGTTTATCGGCCGTCGTCTGGTAACAATTACCCTTGTCGGTAAAGAACATAACTTTGTCCCTGCCGGTAGCCGCAACCAGAGCGGTATGCATATTGTTGAGCGTAGAACGCTCGCTGATATCCTTGTCGGACATCGAAAAGTTTTTGGCGGGGATACGCTTTACCGTATTTGCCGCGGTAAGTCCGATGACGTAATTTTCCGACACCTTTTCTTCTTCGATATCCCTGACGACTATCTGGTCTTCGGACTGGACGATGGTCGTGCGACGGTCGTCGCGGTACTGGCGTTTTATTGCCGTCAATTCCTGCTTTAACAGGTCGTCCAGAACATGCTTATTGTTGATGATTTCGGTATATCTTGCGATATCCTTTTTTAACGCGGCAAGTTCTTCTTCTAACTTTTTTACCTCTAAACGCGTCAGTCTTGCGAGTTTCAATTCAAGTATGGCGTCTGCCTGAGCGTCGGAAAGTTTAAAGCGTTCTTTCAAACCGTTGCGCGCTTCCGACGTGGAAGAAGACTTTTTGATTATCGCCACAACCTCGTCGATATTTGCGACGGCAACGATTAAACCTTCCAGAATATGGGCGCGTTCCTTAGCCTTTTTAAGTTGGAATTTGGTGCGGTTAAGCACTACCTGCCGTTGATAGTCGGTGTAGTAAGAAATAATATCCATCAGTCCCATCTGACGGGGTTTTCCGCCCGCGATGGCAACCATATTGATACCGAAAGTGCATTGGAGGTTGGTTTGTTTGTAAAGTTCCGCAAGAATTTTATCCACGTTGCCGTCTTTTTTGACTTTTATAACGGCTCTCATACCCTCTTTGTCCGACTCGTCCACGATGTCCTGAATGTAAGAGAGCGGACCGTCCTTTTTGGCTTCTTTTGCGGCAAGGATTTTAGTCAGCAAATCTGCTTTGTTTACCTGATAAGGCAATTCCGTAATGACGATATTCTTTTTTTCGCCGCCTGCGTCCTCTTTGTGAATCCTCGCAACCATCGTTATCTTGCCGCGCCCCGTTTCGTAAGCCTGAACGAGTTCATTGGCAATAACGTATCCGCCGGTGGGAAAATCCGGCCCCTTGATGATTTTCATCATGTCTTTAAGGGTAATACGCTTGTCGTCGATATACGCGATAACGCCGTCGATGACTTCGCCCAGGTTGTGCGGCGGAATGTTTGTGGCAAGACCTACCGCTATACCCATAGCGCCGTTTACCAGAAGATTGGGAAAACGTCCCGGCAACATATCTGGTTCCATCAGTTTATCGTCGTAGTTGCGGCTCCACTTTACGGTATCCATATCCAGGTCGCGTAAAAGTTCCAACGCCAGCGGAGCCATTCTCGCCTCGGTATAACGCATTGCCGCCGCGCTGTCGCCGTCCACGCTACCGAAGTTGCCCTGTCCGTCGACGAGACACTCGCGCATATTAAAGGGCTGCGCTAGTCTTACCATTGCGTCGTAAACCGAAGTGTCGCCGTGGGGATGGTACTTTGCAAGACAGTCGCCCACTACCGCCGCGCTCTTGCGGTAAGGTTTGTCGGGCGTCAGACCGAGATTGTTCATCGTGTAGAGTATTCTTCTCTGTACGGGTTTAAGTCCGTCTTCCACACGTGGCAAAGCTCTGTCAAGTATAACGTACTCTGCGTAAGGCATCATGCTGTCGCGTAAAACTTCTTCCATATTGCGGACGAGCAAATTGCTTCCGTCAGGGAGTTTGGTATATTCTTTCGCTGAAAATTCCATCTGTTTCATCGATAAACCTCCTATACGTACTCGTTAAAGACTTTGTCCGCGTCTTTATTGAAGTCTGCGTTGGTGATAATATACGCTTTACGCGCGTCGACTGCGTCGCCCATAAGAGTGGTGAGCAGTCTTTCCGCTTCTGCCGCGTCCTCCACCGTCACCCTCATCAAAGTGCGGGTGGCGGGATTCATCGTCGTTTCCCAGAGTTGTTCGGGATTCATTTCGCCGAGACCTTTGTAACGCTGCAACGAGTATCCCTTGCCTATCTCGTTTATACAATCGGGCAACTGTGCGTCGTCGTAGGCGTAAGCAATTTTATCCTTTTTCCACACCTTGTAAAGAGGCGGCATACCTATATAAACGTGCCCTTCAACCAACAACTCTTTCATATATCGGTAAAAGAAGGTCAATAAAATGCATCTGATGTGCGCGCCGTCCTGGTCGGCATCCGACAGGATAATAACTTTGTCGTATTTTAACGACGAAATATCGAATTCCTCTCCTATCCCCGTATCGAGCGCGGATATAATACTGCGGAACTCTTCGTTGGACAAAACCTGGTCGATACGCTTTTTCTCAACGTTCAACGGCTTGCCGCGCAACGGCAAAATTCCCTGATATTTACGGCTGCGCGCTTGTTTCGCGCTGCCGCCTGCGGAATCGCCCTCGACGATAAACAGTTCGTTTTTGTCGTACTCCTTGGAGGTACAACTACTGAGTTTTCCGATCAAATTGGCGTTGGAAATCGTATTTTTCTGGCGTGTGATTTCTTTGGCTTTGCGCGCCGCCTCTCTTACTCTGGCGGCGGCTATCGCTTTGCCGACGAGATCTTCACCCACGCCTATGTTCTTTTTAAGAAACTCGGTGAGACCTTGCTGAGTCAACGATTCTACCGCCGTTTTTGCTTCGACGTTGCCCAATTTGGTTTTGGTCTGACCTTCAAACTGAACGTTGGTCATCTTGATGGACAGTACCGCAGTCATACCCTCGCGGAAGTCTTCGCCGAGAAGATTGGGTTCTTTGTCCTTTAACAGTTTTCTTTCTCTTGCAAAATCGTTGAAAACTTTCGTTATCGCCGACTTGAATCCCGTCTCGTGCGTACCGCCTTCAGGCGTAGGAATATTATTGACGTAACTGAACATATTTTCGGTATAACCGTTAGTCATCTGAATGGCAAACTCGACGAAAACGCTTCCGTTGTCCCCCTTATAATAGATGGGCTTGTTCATTGCCGTCTTGTTCTCGTTGAGATACTTTACGAAATCGGATAAACCGCCGCTGTAATTGTATTCTTCATGCAACACGTTACCCTCTTCGTCCGTACCACGCATGTCGGTCAGGACGAAGGTAATACCTTTATTCAAAAACGCGAGTTCTTTAACTCTTTTGTTGATAATTTCGTAGTTGAATACGCTTCCGCCGAAAACCTCGTCGTCAGGCAGGAAAGTGACGGTAGTACCCGTACGTTCTTTACACTTTTCCGCCACGCACTTGAGGTGGTCTACGGGAACGCCGCTCTTGACCTTGCCCGTCGCCTTGTCGTGATAAGAATGGAAGCTCATTTCGTACTTTTTGCCGCCCCTCACCACCGTAACGTTGAGCCACTTTGACAAAGCGTTGGTTACGCTCGCGCCCACGCCGTGCAGACCGCCGCTGAAACTGTAATTCTTGTTGTTGAACTTGCCTCCTGCGTGAAGTTGGGTATATACGACTTCTACGCCGCTGACTCTAAGTTGGGGATGAATATCTACCGGTATACCTCTGCCGTTGTCGCTGACAGTCGCGCTGTTGTCGCTGTTAACGGTAATTTCTATTCTGTTCGCAAAACCGTTTGCCGCCTCGTCCACGGCGTTGTCGACAATTTCCCAAAGTATATGGTGCAAACCTTTTATCCCCGTCGTACCGATATACATACCGGGACGCAATCTCACCGCGTCCAGACCTTCTAGCACCTGTATATCGCCGGCGTTATAGCGTTCCTGTGCCATTATTTACCTCCGTTTTTTCCTTCTTCGGCAAAACACCGATTATTCTTAGTCATTATAACACATTCTTTACCTAAATGCAATAAATATTTATACATTTTTAAACCCTTTTTTTCGGCATAACTTGCGACAAAATATATTTTGTGAATAAATATTTTATTTTTAGCATATTATGCATAAATAAGGCGGACGAAAAAGCCCTCAGGGACGGCGAACGGTTTATTCTTGCGACAAAAACGACGCAACGGTTGAAAATATCGCATGGAAAAACCGCTTTCGCTACTTTATTTTATTTGCCTTTTTAAGATTTTTAGTGTACAATATCGGTCGGAAGGAAAAACGGAACTTTATGGAAAAAACGTTTAAAAACTATCTGAACCTGTTCTGGACCTGGTTCAAAATAGGCATCTGCACTTTCGGGGGCGGATATGCTATGATCGCCATCATTCAGGAACGATTGGTAGAAAAGAAAAAATGGACGACCGACGAAGAATTGTCAAAAATTATCGCCGTTGCCGAATCGACGCCGGGACCGATAGCCATCAACAGCGCAACTTACATCGGGTACAAGCTCCTGGGCGTACTCGGAAGCGTATGCGCTACTTTCGGCGTGGTACTGCCCAGTTTTATCGTTATTTTCGTCATAAGTCTTTTCTTCGACAACCTGTTGGAATATACTCTGATCGCCAACGCCTTTAAGGGAATTCAGGCGGCAGTCGCGGCGCTGATATTGATTGCCGGGTGCAGAATGTTTAAAAAAGCAAAAAAAGACGCGCTATGTATCACCGTCTTCGTGGCAGTACTTGCCGCAACCGTAGCGATAAAGGTGTTCGGCGTCAACTTTTCGTCACTGTTTCTGATACTCGGCGGAGCAGTGGTTGGGATTTTTTCCGTGTTGGTTCCAAGAAAAAAGACCGAACCGTCTTCCCCTCCCGACGAAAGTAACGAAACCGACGACGAGTCGCAGGAGGTGCGGAAATGATTTATTTGCAACTCTTCTGGACGTTTTTTAAAATAGGTTTGTTTACTTTCGGCGGCGGATACGCAATGATTCCGCTTATTTCTCAGGAAGTCGTGGGTTTAAACTGGCTCACGGAAGCTCAACTTATCAATTATATAGGCATCAGCGAAGCAACCCCGGGACCGTTTGCAATTAACATCGCCACCTTCGTAGGCGCAACGCAAGGCGGTTTTTTGGGTGCGGTTTGTTCCACTCTCGGCGTAGTGCTGCCGAGTTTTATCGTTATTCTTCTCGTTGCGAGCATATTCAGACATTTTGAAGAGAACAAATTCGTAAAAGGCGCGCTGAGAGGCATCAATCCCGTCGTCTACGCGTTAATCATAGGAACGGGCGTGGTGCTGTTGGTAAAAAACTTCTGGACAAACGCTTTTGATTTTTCCGCTACTCCCGACTTTGACTATATATCCCTGATTATCGCCGCAGTCGTCGTAGCAGGCAGTCTCGTGTTCAAAAAAGTTAAAGGCAAAAACCTTTCCGCTATCTGGATAATCGTCTTCGGCGCAGTGGCAGGCATGGTGCTGTACTCTATTTAACTCAATCGCCAACAAACAAAACGTCCGCAGAAAAGCCTTCTGCGGACGTCGTTTTATATCTCGTTTTTTTATTTCTTCAACCCGATAAGCGGTATCGTCTTGTACGCCGGAAAAACCGTAAGAATACTGAGTATTACATCTTTTAAAATCGAATTAAAGATAAATATCGTCAACATTGTTTTTAAGGTTGCGTCGCTCTTTAAGTACAGTTTAAGTATTGCTATTCCGTAAACGGTGCCTATAAGATACACCACCGCAATAAAGACCGCCGCAGCCACGGCAAGGCGGACAATGCCCGGACGGTTCCCCGTTTTTAACGGATTTGCTATCTTTCCCGCAACAAACCCTCCGACCACGAATCCGATAATATAACCGAAAGA
Source organism: Clostridiales bacterium (assembly GCA_004558105.1). Lineage (GTDB taxonomy): Bacteria > Bacillota > Clostridia > Christensenellales > CAG-314 > SFEB01. Next base: position 14,604 of record SFEB01000017.1, on the reverse strand, counting down.
CGGCATGAGGACGTAACTTAACCCCCCGCCCGAAGCGAATACGGGTATGCCTATCAGCCCCATCGCTATATAAACCGCAAACACGACGGCAGACCACTCGCCGAGCAACATCGTAACCAACAGAGCGATGGTAAACTGCAAGGTTATCGGCACGGGCGAAAACGGTATTGGGATTTTTATAAACGCTCCGACGATAACCAGACACAGCGATATTGCCGTCAGACATATTTTTTGCGCTTTATTTTTAAAATTTGCGCTTGTTTTCCGTTCCTTATCCGCAACGTGCGTACTTATTTCTCCGCTGTCGAGAAAAACCGTGCCGTCGTCGGTTATTACCCTGAGCCGATAATCTTCTTCCACACCGTCCACTATTCCGTCGTCGATTTTTTCGCCGTTTTTCAATATATCCGCTCTCCGCCCGACGTGCGCCAGACGGCAGGAATACTCTTCGTACAGTTTTTTACCGTTAAGGTCGTCCGCCGCCTCGAAAAAGTTGCTCAGAACCTCGGCAACCAACTCGTTGACGTCGATTTGTCCCTCTTTCGCTATACCGTCCGCAATGCCTGCTATACTTTCGTCAAAGCCGCCGTGAGGTTTAAAAAGATTGATTCCCACTCCGACGACCACGGCGCCGAAAGCGGCTTTTTCCGAATCGTAAACACCTTCCGACAGTATTCCGCATACCTTTTTACCGTCGATCAAAACGTCGTTAACCCACTTTATTTCGCACTTCTTTCCCGTCAGTTTTTCCACCGCATGACAAACTGCGACAGCCATCGCAACGGTAAGGTTGGTTACGTTTTCAACCGCCCCGTCAGGCTTTAACAGTACGCTGAAGTACACGCCGGAACCGTCGGGCGAAAAGAATTTTCTGCCGTATCTCCCCACTCCTTCGGTCTGGGCGGAAGCGATCAGAACGTATCTGTCGGCAAGTCGTGCGGCGTCTGCCTTTAAAATTTTGTTGGTGGACGTCACGCAGTCGCGAGTATCTACGGTAACGCCGTACTTGCCGCATGCGTCCGAAATTATTTCCGCATTAATTTTCTTGTTTTTCATAACGTAAAACTACCATTTTTTTTATTATATGTCAACCGTAGGTAATAAAAAAAGCGGTAAAAAACCGGTAAAAAAACTCGCCCGAATCGGGCGAGCCAAAAAAATTATTTATTCTTCTTTTCGTTGACCTTCGCCATAAACTTTTCGTTGTCGATGATAAAGCGTTCGTGAATGCCTTCGCCTATTAAACCCGCCTCGTCAAACGCTTTTACTTCAAAGACGAGCCGTCTGCGGTCGATTTCAACGAGTTTTGCAACGCAGGTCACCGTCATGCCAATCGGCGTTGCGGCAACGTGTTTGATATTGACGGCGGTGCCTACCGTTCCGCAGCCCTCGTCGAGATGAGGCTGAACGCAAAGATTTGCGGTGTTTTCCATCAGACCTATCATACAAGGCGTGGCGTAAACGGGTAAAATACCGCTGCCGAAGTTGTCGGCAGTTACTTTTTCGGTGACGACGATTTTTTGTTCCAGACTCATACCCGTAGTTAACATAGTAATACCTCTTTTCAGTTTTTTATTATGTTATCAAATGCGGCAGATTTTGTCAATTCTTTTTAAGCTCCACTTGCATGCGACGAAGTTTTTTATATTTATTTTTGGTGGCGACGCCGCCGCGCAAATGCCGTTCGCTGAGATTGACGTCTATCCTCTTACGCACCGACTCGTAACGGATTTCGTCCACCTGCCTGAGCCTCTCGCTCATGTCCTTGTGGGCGGTTGACTTGGACACGGCGAAAATTTTTGCGGCAAAGCGCAACGTACACCCCGTCGCCACTATGTAATCCGCCATATCTGTCACTCTTTTTACGATATAATCTTTCATTCTTCCCTCCGAAAAAGTCTTTAGTATATATTTGTATGGTAAAAAGAGGTTTAAAATGACAAAAAACGACGATAATAATGTTCGGAGGACAAATATATGAAACTTAAGGAAAGTAATACTTTGACAAATCTCGCGACTGCTTTTGCCAACGAATGCCAGGACGGCGCAAAATACCAGATTTTAAAGCAAAAGGCGCAAGAAGAAGGATACGAAAACATAGGCGACGTCTGCACCCGACACGCAACTCACGAAATGTCTCACGCCAAAGTCTTTTTCAATTTTATCACCGACGACGGCAAAGACTGCTTACCGAACGTGGACGTCTGCGCCGGTTTTCCTTTTAAAGCGGGAACGTTATCCCAGATGATTAAAATGATTGCCGGCGACGAACTCACCCAAGCCACCGTCGTCTATCCCAACTTTGCCCAGATTGCAAGCGAAGAAGGTTTCGACGATATTTCCAAAAAATTTCAACTCATTGCCGAAGTAGAACGCCAGCACTACCTGACGCTGGAACAAATCTACGCAAAACTCGAAAAATCCTCGCTATACAGCAGCCCCAAAGCCGTCATGTGGCGGTGTTCGAGTTGCGGCCACGAAGACACACGACAAAACGCTTGGCAAGTCTGCCCCGTATGCAACGCAACGCAGGGTAACATCGAAATTCCGCTGGGATTTTAATTCAATAAAAAAGCGTAAAAAAACACTCGCCCCGACGAGTGTTTTTATTTTTAACTCTCTTTATTTGTTACGGTCTGTCAGGTTTTTGTAATACGACTTCAATTGATCGTAAGAAGAGCCGAGATTGTCGCTGAAAGCGGCGGTGCTCGTCAATATCTCGTAAGCCGTTTCGGGCGGATATTGGTCGAGAATTCGTTTCGCCGCTTCGTATTTTTCCCGTTCCTTCTGCCGTTCGACGCCCGTTGCGCCCAACTTTTCCGTCAATTCCAGTATTCTCTGCACGCGCGCCCACTCTTTTTCTTCCATGTCTTTGAGTTGCTTGGCTAAACTCTTTTGGTAATTAGCCTCTTTTTCGTCCACGGAATTGTTATACTTGGCGACGCTGTCGGCTTGTCTGGCGGCGTCTTCTTTTAACTCGCCTATCTTTGAAAGAATTTTTTCCTCGTAAATTTTCTCCAACGCAGCCAACTGCTCTTTGGTGAGGTTATCGAGGTTAAGTTTTTCCCGATCGAGCGCCGCCAAAGAATTTTCTTTATTTCTTTCGAGGGTGGCGATGGCGGCGTCGGCAAGGTCGTTGACTTTTTGCAAAGCGCCGGTCCGCACGCTGCTGTTGGTCAGATTTCTTTTTTGCGCCGAATAATCGGCATTTTTTAAATCTTCTTTTCTTCCCGCTTCTACCTTAGTCTGCCCTTCAAGGGCTTTTTCGAGAACGCTTTTCGCCTTTGCCTCTATCGACTGAAGTTGCTTTGCGGCAGAAGTATTGACGTTCTGCTCGTCTTTGGTCTTGCTTGCGGCGTAGTATTGCCTCGCTATTTCGGCAATCTCGTCGTCGGTAGGCATCGTGTAGGTCAGTTTTTCCAACCCCAGAGTTTCCGGCGCGTCAAGAGTCTGCTCCTGATACGTCGAACTGTATTTTTTATCTATTGACGCCATTTTATCCAGCAATTCACGATATGCTTTAGAAGCGTCGTCCAACTGTTTTATACTCATTTTTATCTCCTTTTCTTAAATAAATATATACTTCCCGTCGTCGTAAAGGACAAATCCGTCAAGGTTAAAAACCGCCGCAACGTCTGCGCAACAATACCGTTTTTTTGTTACGGAGACGGTAATCCCGTCGTCTGCCGTTCTCAGTTCACGCCCGGTAAACAGCCCGTTTTTTATTGCGCCGAAACAAAAAACTCCGTCCACGGCGTAAGCACACCTGCAATTCGGCTCGTTCACGACAGCCAGAACCTCAGTAACGTACTCGCTACCCGTTTTAGCCGTTTTTGCCGCTACAACTCCACCCGTCCCCCATACGACGAGATAATTTCCGGTTGAGTCAAACTCATCCGGACTCACATATACGCCCCTGACCTTTTGTCTGATTTTTTCAAAAACCAGTTTTGTCGGCGCGCTTTGCGTTTTGGCGGTAAAAACGCTACCCACGACTGCACGGTACAACTCTCCTACCGCCACAAAATACAACTCGCCGCAATCTGCTCCCTTAAAACTGAAATCACAGTCGTTTGCCCGCACAAGCTCAACGCTTTCTCCTACTTTTGCGGTGCTAACGTTGAATTCCGCTATATTCCACGTCCCTTCGTTGGTTTTAAATAAAGCGTAACAGTTGTCGCCGTAATGCTTCAACTTGATTTTTTGAGGCGTCGGTTGATCGGAAAAGGTTATTTTTACGCCGTCCGCCTTGTCGGTGGTGTTTTTAAGAAGATAAAAGTCCTCTTCAGACCTTTCTATTAAATAATCGTTGCCGTTTGCAAATTCGTACCACACATAGGGGTTGAAAACGTTCCTAATTCCGCTGCCTACAAGCAAAAAAGAAGCGTTTTTTACAGAGCTTCCGCCGTCGATACCGTCTACCGATAAGGTCAGGGCATGCCTGCCTGCGGTGATGAAAAGGCTTTTGTCCACCGTTACCGATTTAAATCCGTCAACGTTGGCAACGTACCGTTCGACAAAAACCACGTCGTCCAACAATAATCTTATTTTTACCCTGCCTACACCCCAACAAGCGAACTTTACCTGAACCCGTCCCATTCCGTTTTTGTCAAATGCGACGCTTTTAACCTTGTTTTCGCCGCTCTCCACGGTCAGGTCGTCGACAAACAATTCCGTACGTTCACGCTCTCCCTCGGTTACCGCAAGTATATTTTGTCTGAAATCGTCGTTGAATACCGATTGTCTCACACTCATCTGTCGTACTCCTTATAAGTAAACTGCGGACGGCTCAGCCAAAGTTTTTCCGTATCGGCTACAAAAGTCACGCCGAAATCTTCTCCGTAAAGATTAATTGCTACCCGTTGTCCTCTTTCCTGACCTATAACGTCGTAAAAATGTTCTACTCCGTCAACCTTAACGATCATAGTGAGGTTTTCTTTAGTAGTTAAAGTAACGTCAATCAGTTGTTTTCTGCCCACGGTATTATTGAGGTCGGTCGTGGGACAAACCCAGACTTTGAGTGAATTTTTGTCGAAAAACTTTCCGCCTTCGTCAAGTTTACCGATATAGACGGAACAGGGCTGTTTTTCGCCGCTACACAATAACAAGTCGTTTATTCCGTCGCCGTTTATTCCCGCCAAAGAAACCACGTCCAATCCGCGCATAAGTCTCACGCCGCCGTTAAACAGGTCTATTTCCACAACGGCGTTGTTAACGCACCCGTTACGCTCGTTTTGCGTTTTAAACCCGTCCGTAAAATTCAGGTTGCAGGCAAGATAGTATCTGCCGTTAACGTACGCCGCCGTCGCGTGTCCGTTGTCGCAACCTTCAAACAATCCGTCGAGATTTGACAGAATTTTTTTTGCGTTACTGCCGTCAAACTGAAATAAGCCTTGTTCGGTCAGAAAAATCACCGTTTCACCGCACACCCTGACGGTGTCTTTGACGATTTTTCCCGTCGTCAGAAACAGGTGATTGAGATTGAAACTTTCCTGCGCCCCGTATGCGGTCAGGCGACTGATTCCGTACTCTCTGAATACATAAAGATAATTTAAAAAACTGATTATTCCGACAATCGCGCCTCTCTCGTCCGTCATAGTGATATAGCCGGCTTCGTCCGGTCCGACTTCCCATTTGGTCGGATCGAGGTCGTCGGAAAACATAATCGTATTTTTATCGTTTAACGTCGTGACGAAAAGTCTGTCGTAATGCAGACATGCGCAATCAACTTTCGGAGCGTTTTCCACAACCGTAAGTGTATTTCCGTCGTAAACTTTCATGTCGTCGGCAGCAGAACAAAAAATCATCACGTCCTTGCCCTTTAATCGGTAGTTTACCGCCTTCGGCTCTTCGCAAAAAGCGGTTTCCGTTATCTTTTCCACCTTTCCGCCCGAGGTACTCACGCCGTACAAGTGGTTGTCGTAACTGAGAAAAAGTATACGGTCGTCAGCGCGGTTTGCTTCAGAATCAAAACGTCTGAAATACCATACCTTCTTTATTTTTTTACCCTCGGCGGTAACGGGCGTTTCTACTCCGTCAAGCGGTAGGCTAAACACCCGTACGCCGTTATTTTCTCGCAAAACTCCGCTTTCGCCGTTAACGTTGTAACTTAGCCTGGAAGTAGAAGTTCCTACGAAATCGTCTCCCGACACGCTATCGATTCCGCCGGCAAAATTGGATATTGTAATACGCCTTGATGCGCCTCGCTTTACCGGAAGGGGTTTCCTGAAAAACACCTACTCCCACCTCCTTTGAGGTATGCGTATGCTTCTGTTAGGATACAAAGTAGTCTGAATCAAATCCTTATAACGCTTGTCCCACATGCTCGCTTCGTCGTACATTCCGGTCAAAAACATATACTCCGCAATCGCGCCGTAAGCAACGAGTCTTTCGTCAACCTTGCTGTTGCCGATTTCCAACCGATCGGCGTAACCTTTTTTTTCGGGACGGTAAGAGTATTCTACCGTCATACACCCGTGTGTATTTGCAACCACGCCGTCGGGAGTATTGACGAAATCCACGGAATCGCCGTCGCCGTCCTTGACTTTTCTCACCTCGTGCACGTGACGCTCGAACTCGGTGAAATCCGCCGAATTTTTTTCAAAAAACTGCGACGCCGTCAACGGAAAATAATCGCAAGCCAACTCTTTTTCACAGTAACCCACGCATTGACTCAACAGTTTAAAACGCTTGTCCGCATCAGCCGCCTGCCTGTAAACGTTTTCGTCCGCGCTTTCGTCAAACAGTCTTTCGTCAAAGTCGTATTGCAACAAATCGGAACACAATTTTACTATTTCTTTTACCGTCATTTTTTACTCTCCCAAACAATTCTTTCCGTTTTTTCCCCGGACGCTTCGTATTCGCGCCGTACCAATTCCGCCTCTGCCGCCGCGTTTTGCTCGTCCATTTCTTTTATCAGTTTATCGACGTTCTGTACGCGCGTTTTAAGACAATAGTCAACCGTACGACTGTCCAGTTTGTCGTAAGGTACGACGAAACAAAAAGTGTCGGTTTGTCTGTTGTTGTGCACCTCGTATCTGTCTCTTTTAACGTTAAATACGACAAAATACCCGTCGTCGATACTTTTCAGCCTGTCGCAAACGTCAAAGGGGTCGCTGAAAATTCTTTTCAACCAATGTTTCGTTCCTTTCATGTTTTCCTCCTCGTCTTTGCGTTTTTCGGTTTTTTTCAAAGCAAGACGGGTGTTATTCGCACCCGTCCGCCCCGAAAAGTAGGTTTCTTAGTTTTTATGCTTCGGTAACGCCCGTGATAACGCCTTGTCCCGAGGGCTTTTCGCACAACAAGTCCGCGTATTTCACCAACGTTGCGGTGTAAACCGGTTTGCCTGCGGTCTGCTTTAAGACTCTGCCGTCGTCGCCTTCCAGCCAGCGCCAGTCGCAAAGTTGATGCAAAGTGAACTCGTCGGTGTTAAGAACGTACATATTGCCGCTCGGACTGAAACGGTCGGTAACGACGGGAATACCGCCGAAACTGATGGCTTTGAAACCGCCGTCAAGGTTGATGGTGTCGACGTTAGTACGGTTAGACGTCAGATAGTTCTGATACGCGCGTCTTACGCCGCTGTTGCAAACGATAAAGTTTGCGGTACTGCCGGCGACGTCTTCGAGCTCGTCCACTACCTTCTGTATGGTAGAATCGTCGATAACGCCTTCTTTTGCCGCAACGGTTTTAGGCGTCAACCAAAGGTTTTCGCTGCGCGTAATGCCGTACAAAGAAGTACTGTTGCCGAAAATTGCGCCGAGACCGGTGATTTCCTTGCCGAAACTGCCCTGAACGGTAACGATATCGTTTTCGTCAACAACGCCCGTAAGTGCGCCGCCGTTTACCGTAACGACTTTATTTGCCCTGTCAATCGACAGGATTCTTCTGCCGGTCGCTCCGCTTACTTCGGTATAAGTTGCGCTCGACGGAGTCATAAAGTCGACGACCATGCCTTCGATTACGTTAGAAACGCTGTCCAGGGTTACGGTATTGCCGCTTACGGAAGAAACCGTCGCAAGTTTTCCGCTGCCGTCGCCGAACAGCATACGTCCGAAATTGAATTTGCTTGCTTTGATAAGCCCTTCCATTTCGGCGTTCAGAAGATTGACGAACGCACCACTGTTGTTAGCGGAAGCACGGATAGCCTTGTCCGAAATTTCTATCGTACCGTAAAGGTTTTTTAAGGTCAGGCAAAACTGCTTGTAGTTGTTGCCTGCGGCAGTGGGTAAATCTCCGTCCTCGGTACCTGCGCCGATACCGCCGTTTGCGCCGTAAGGTACGAGTTTACGCACTTCTTTGCCCCACACGTCCGCAGTGCTTTGCTTGATTTTAGCCAACAAAGGGTTGACTTTCGTATTGAGTTGGTCGCTGACAACTCCTAAATAAAGGGTTTTTAACGCGTTTTCCGCGCTGGAAATTGTTACCATCTGTGTTTTCTCTCCTTATTTTTTATTTTTTAAAAAGCCTCTCAGCCATCTCGCCCGCTTCCTTAACGGAATTGGGTCTGACGGTCGGAGCAAGCCCCATTGCACCCGTCGCGCCTATCAATTGCGGCGCGGCAGGTATTGTGATTCGCCTTAAATACTTCTCAAGTACCATGTCAAGCAACTTGGCGTTATTCAAGACGTATTTTTCGACGAAATCGTCGTCCAAAGAAAAAGACTCGTCGGTTTCGCGCGACACGTGTCGTTTGTTTTCGGGATCGTCCGCGTCTTCACACTCGCCGCTCGGTAGAACTTCACCCGACGAAAAGTCCGACGTTTTTTCGTTTAAAAGTCCGTCGGCAGGCAAACCCACCTCTGCCGCGGAGGGTTGCGCAAGGCTCGCCTCATCGACTTGTACCGACGACGCCTTGTCTGCCGAATTGTCCTCCGCTTTAGTCAACTGACTCAGTTTCTGGCATTTTTTCGTAAATTCCTTTTGCAAGGCGTCGTAAGCGTTTTTTAACGCTTCAACCGACTTGAACTTGCCCAAAATTGTTAAGTCACTCTCCATTGCCCGATTCTCCTTCTTCGTTCGTTTGCGTAGCGTTACTCATGATTTGGTGCAGCCTGATATGCGCCAAAAGTTTTTGTTCATACTCTTTACCCTGTTTTCTTGCCAAGCCGGACACTACGTGTTTGACGTGTTCCTCGATATGTATAGCATGGTCGTCGATTTCCAGCGGTTTTGTATCGTCTGCGAAAAAGAGGTTTTCTTTTTGCGCCTTACGCTGATGAAGAGTTGCGACGTCCTGAGAACTTTCCCAGTTTCCGAACCCCATCATCTCCAAAATCTTGAGTTTGCCCGCCTGAGATATTTTACCGTCCTTGTCCGTGAGCAGTCCCGCGGACAACAAGTCCATGACCAGTGCTCTGCGTGCGGACGGTGTATCGTTTATTTCGTTTTCCGTTTCAAAAATCACGTCGTCGGAGGTCAGGTCGCTGTTTTTAAAGTAAAAAACCTCGACCGCTCCGTCTTCTCCGACGACTTTTTCTATCCTTTTTGTGACGGCAAATTGCCTGTAAAGTCTCAATATCTGCCTTGCCACGTCACGAATAGCGCATCTTATCTGGTCGGCGGAAATGTTAAGACGCGTATCGTCCTGTTCTATCAGCAACTGCAACGCCACGCCGCTGGTGATGTTTTGCGTGGTACTGCTGTTCCGCATCAATTCCGAGACGCCCGAAACCTCTAAAAACTCGGTCAGCAAGCGTTCTTCTTCGTATAAAAATTCGCTCGGAAGATTTCCGGCGTCCAGCAATCTCGGCAAATTAGCCCCTTGCCGGTAGGTCAAAACCTTGCCGGGCGAAAGTCCGCCGTCGGTCAACTCGTCGGGGTCTACGCTGCCTTCTTCTACCGCCAGCACGCCCATAGAAATTCTGTTCAAAAACTCTTGTTTCCTGTTTTTTACGGCGTTATACGCGCGCTGAACGGGTATAAGTCTCTCAACGACGCTCGTTCCCCAGAAGCACCCTGCGGTCAGAGTAGATACCTGCCTGACGAAAGGCAAATCCCTCTCGCCGTTTTCGCCGTTAAAATACGGCAGTTCGCCGATATACAAGATGCTGTCGCCCGCCACGATTACCAATTGTCCGTCGGGATATTTACTGCAAGGTCTGGTGTAACGCTCGATTACGGTCACGGCGTTCTTTTTAACCTGTTCGGTGATATTTGCCGAAAAACCGTTCACGCCGTATCCGCCCGTCACGGCGACGCTGCCGGGAGCAAAAACCTTCACGTCCTCGCCTTTAACGTCCGCGCCCCAGATGCTTTTTACTTCTTCTACAGTGTAAACCTTGGCGTGAATTAAACTGTTTACCTCAGCCATACTCTGACACGTATTGCTGTCGGGATAAATTTCAAAGGGAGGACAAACGCTTACACCGACGTCTCCCGACTTAAACTCGCCAGTTGACGACGGCAACACGCTACCTGAAGACTTATCCCAGCAAATTTTATAAAATACCGTGCCGCAAACCTCACTCCACATCGTAGCGTTGTCCATCAACGCCGTAAGCCTGAGTTTTTCACTGCAACCCTGAAGTATCTTTGACGAAACTTTTGCGCTCATTACGTCGCCGTCTTCCGCACCTACCGGTCTGACGGACATTTTCGGCTTGACTCTGCTCAGTTTTGCCAACCTGGTTTCGTAAATCGTCGCAATATGATTGTAAACGTCGCGACATTGCCAACCGTACTCTTTGTCCTCCTTTTCTATTCCTCGTCTGCTTATCTGACAATACTGATTGCCCGCGACGAAGTTCATATTGAGTTGCCATGCCAGTTCGTACGGCAACCTGTCCTCTTGTCTGCTCTTAAAATCGTCTTTAACTTCCGCAACGATTTCTTCGTACAGCCTCGTTTTCGATTGATTCATACCTCTCCTTCGTTATTGCCGTTACCTACGCCCGTATTTCCGTCGGAGTCACGGCTCAATAACTTTAATAACCTTGATTTTTCCTCTTCTAACTGCTCGTCCGTCATGTCGGATACTTCGTTGTCCGAACACCGCATCGCCAAAAGCGCTTTTGCGGCGGATATATCGGGCGCAACGTGCTTGGTAGTTACCTTCCTTTTTACCAAACGGGGTTTGCTCTCGCCTTCGTCAAGAACAAATTCATCAATATTTTCCTTGACTTTGTACCCCAACGCCTTTTTGTAGAGCATTTTAGAAATGGAGTCTATTACGTCCTTCATTAAGCCTCCTGAACAACCTTTCCTTGTCCAATTCTATCGCCGTCTTTGTTTGAGTCGGCTGTTTTGGGGGAAGAGGTTTTGAGGAGATATAATAACGCAGTTCGTCCATAGCGTGGTCGTCCACCTTTTTGGGACTGTCATTCGCGCCCCACCAGTATCCCTTTATTTCCCGTATCATATTGACGCAGTTTTCAAAAATAAAGAGTTTAGGTCTGCCGTTTTTTACTTTCAGATATTCCTTTACGCGGTTAATACCGCTGAAAACGTCTTTGTTTACCTTGGTATTGACGGCAATACCGTTGTCGTAAAACAATTCAGCCACGCTTTTACTGCAAGCAAGCGTTCTCTGGTTTGCCGCAGAGTCGATCAAAGCTTCATATCTTCCGCGGCTGTCTGCGTGCCAGTTCAGTCGTCTTGATATTTCTTTGATTTTTTCCGCATGATAGTTAACGTCCTTTTTGCTTTCGTAATGCTCCGCAACGACGTAAACGTTTCCATCACCGTCAACGGCGTACCAATGACAGCTCAAAGGATTGTTCAGACCGGGGTCAATACTGAGTTTGTCCTGCCACTCGGCAGGCACTTCAAAAGGCTGAATAACGTGAATGCTCGGATCAAACTCGGAATAAACAAGTCCTTGACCTACTCCGAACTTTCCGTACCGACGACTGTTTAAACTTTCTTCGGACAGCGATTCGGTCATATATTCGACCTCTTCTGCGGGCAAAAAGGGGTTGTCCGCCCACTCCATAAAGATGCACCACACCTCCTTGCTGTTCCTGACGTTTAAAAAAATTTCGTCATACACCCAACTGAGCCCTTTAAGCGGTGTCATCGTTCCGAAAATTCTGCCTGCTCTGTCCAATACGCGCATCTGACATTCCTGATAGACGTCTAAAGGCGGTTCCTCGTCAAACCAAACGTAGTCCAGACTCGTCCCGGCAAACTTTTCACGTCCCGCCTCGCAACTCTTAAACCCTATTTTACTTATCCCGCCAAAGACGTTTTTAACCAGAATATAGTCAATTACGCCGTACTCGGCACTACCTTGACTGCCGCTCGACATTACAACCTTTTCTATCCAACTTTTTTCCAGATAGTGCATTATCTTTTTTTGCGCAACGTCCCTCTGCACCTGAGTGGAAAGCGAAACCACCCATCCCTCGGTATTTGCACGGTTAGTCAAATAAGGATGAATCCCTCTCGCAATCCATACGCATTCTACGGCTCCGCATTCGGTTTTTCCGCTCCGGTTGCCGCCGAACACCCACTTGTTTTTCTTGGGGCATTTATGAAATTCGATTTGCTTTTCGTGCACCACGTCTCCCGTGTTGTAAGACGCAAGCGGCGAGTTTTTCCGACGTAACTGTTCCTCTTCGATCCTTTTGATTTGTTCGATAATTTCCCTCATTTTTTGCCTTTTTTTGCCTTATTTTTCCCCTTTTATCGCGTTAAAATTTAGTAAAAAGGAAAAATAACAGAATGAAACGATCAATATTTTTTTCGCTCGTTTTATTAATTGCCGTCGCCGTTTTTTTCGCGCTGTTCGCCACGCCTGAAACCGCTCTTGCCGACGATTCCGCAACCTCGACGCCGTCTTGGGTGCGCATAATCGACAACGATACGTGGCTGTTAAAAAACGCATCCGACTCCGCGAGCGACAAACTTTTTAAATTGGCTTATTCTTATTACCTAAAAGTAACCGACGTTACGCAATCCGGCTTTTACCGCGTAGAACTTATGGAAAACAGCGGAGGTTTCGTAAAAATATACGGCTACGTTAAATGCGATAAAGTCTCCGCCGTCGTCGATCAGCCTACTTATCCTACTTATCCGACCGTAATCGTCACGGTAAAGCAATCCAATGCAATACTGTTTTCACAACCGTCATCAACCTCGCAATCGGTCTGCGCCGTCTACGACGGTCAGGTTCTGTACTACTACGGCGCTTATCCCGTAGCCGATTCCACGTGGTTTTTCGTCCGATACGACCAGAATCTCTGTTACGTAAACTCCGACGGCGTTTCCGCACCGGCAATATCTCTTCATCCTACTCCGATAACCACCGCCGCAGACGTAAATCCCGTACAGCCGACTCCCGAAGAACCGGACCCTTCCGATCAGCCGATACAGCAAGAACCCGCCGCGCAATCGTCAGACTCTTTGTCAAAAATGCAAATTGCCATCATCGCATTGGTCTGTATTCCGGCAATAATCATAGTCGTAGTTTTGTTTTTGCCTGCAAAGTCTAAAAAGCAAAAATACTACACGACCGATTCTGCCGCCGCAGACCTTCCGACGGAAACGCCGAGTCAACCAAGCCAAAAACCGCGCTATTTTGACGATTTTCTTTAGTCCGTTTCTTTTTTTTCGGCAAAAAAAACAAAGCGGTTTTTTTACTTGTCGTTGGCAAAGTTTATAAGTCGCCTGAACCAAGGTTTTTTGGAATAACTTTCTTTAAACCATTCCTCGTCCACTCCGTCGTATTTTAAATGCTTTTCAAAATTTTCCAACGCCTTGTTGGCACGCACGTAATATTTACCCTTGGTTAAACCCAACTTTACCATCACGTCGCCGGCAACCTGCCCCTTGACGTAACGCAACACCAACAACTTTCGCTCCTCCTCGGTCAATCCGTTAAGCGCATTCGTCAAAACGTTTGAAAGGTCAACGAGTTGATTTTTTTGGTTTATCAACTTTACTATCTCCGAAGCCTGAACGTATGCGTCGGTCTGAGCCTTACCAAAGTTGTGCGTTCCTAAAGCCTTATTGTAAATGCAAAAATCCGCCTGGTCTATGTACCCCGACAAATAACCGTAACTTTTCAGCAAACCAATCTTAAAATCGCTGCTATTCATTATTATTCTCCTCGTTAAGATAGATTAACTCAATTTCCGCCATCGGGGCTTGGCGGTCCTTTCGCTTATCTTCACGCAAATAATATCAAAAAAATCACGACAACAGCATGTCGTGATTTGGGTTTTTGCACTCAATTTTAGAACATTCGTTCAAAAATATTGTAATAATTTGTCGGCATTTGTCGGCACAAGAAAAAGGCGGTTGCCTAAGCAGACCGCCCTTTTCAATGTGAAAATATTTCAATTGCCATATATTTTAAAATTAAAAATTTTTCAGCGTTTTGATTTACAAACGGTATTAGCCGCCGTTGTTACTGTTGATGATATCCCAATAACCTTCGGCAACGCCGCGTTGGTCGTCGGAAACGTTATCGCTGTTGTTCATGCGGTCGCTGGATCCGTCGCGTCTGCTGTCGTATTCCCCACCGTAATCGGTTTTTCCGTTGTAAACCTTGTTGCTGTCGGTGTCGTAACTTCCGCCTGCGGAGTCGGAATCCTGGTCGCTTTCCTGATCTCCGGCTTCTTCGCCTTCTCCGGTGCCGGGCTCGCCGGGCTTGCCTTCGCC
>SFEB01000077.1 GCA_004558105.1 Clostridiales bacterium | reverse complement strand
CCGTAGATATATATTATCACAAATTATTTTTTTTTGCAAGCGTTTTTATATCATCCGCCCATTCTTGCCGTTACTGAGTCTAAAAATTCAACCAAAAAGTCGAGTTTACCCCCTGTACTAACGGTATGCAAAGATTTTTCGATATATTCCGACAGCTGAAAAACGTACTTTTCCGCATTATTTTTGTCAAAATAATTTAAAACAGAGACCTTTTCTTCATCCTCGTCTTTGTCTGACATATCGTCAACAAATTGATAAACGAGTCCGAGTTTTTCACAGCAGTCGGTCAAAGTTTTAATTATTATTTCATCTGCTCCGCCTAAAATTGCCTGTGGTACAACCGATGCGCATATCAGTTTTGAAGTTTTAAGCCTTGCCAACTCCCGATATTCTTCAAAGGTCAGTTTTTTATTTTCTACGTCGATAGACTGTCCGAATACCATACCGTTAAAACCGGAGCAGTCAAACAGATACTTGGCCGCTTTAAGATAGTTTTCCCGAACGCATCCGCCTAAAATCACCTCAGCAGCCATATTCAACAACCCGTCGCCTGCCAGAGTTGCCTGAGTCTCACCGAATTTCTTTTGACATGACGGTTGACCGCGCCGCATATCCGCATTGTCCATACACGGCAAATCATCATGAATAAGCGAATAATTGTGTATCAACTCAACCGCAACGGCAAGACGTTGAGCGTTATCATCTCTTTCGTTTCCGAAAGCTTTTGCGGCTTCTAGCGAAAGATAAAACCTGAATCTTTTACCTCCCGATTCCAGAGCATATTTAGCGGCAACGAAAGCATCTGAGATTTTTGAATAGTTTTCACCTAAAAAACCATCTAAAATTCCAACAAAAAGATCACTCATCCTGATTTACTCTTCCTTGCAAGGCGCTCCACTGTTCTTTAAGTTGTTCGTAACGCTCAGAATATTCTTTCAAAATCTCTGCGCACTGCGAAGAAATCTTTAATCCATCGTCAAAAAGTTGAAAACTTTCTTCCAAGGAAGTGTTTTTATCTTCCAACTTATCTGCAATTTCATTAAGTTTTGATAACATTTGCTCAAAATCCATTTTTTACCTCGCTTATCTTTGCCTTTACTTCGCCGTCTGAAAAATATACTTCAATTTCGTCGCCCACGCTTACGTCGTTAACGGAAAAAACTCTTTCTTTACCCTTGACGACGATCGCTTTACCGCTACCCAAAACGTTTTCGGGAGACAATACCTTAATCTTTTTTAACGCAAAATCAGCATTTGCCTTGTTATTATCCAGTTTGTTTTTTAAAAAGTACAAACTTTTATCCATTTTTAAAACAAGGTTGTTCCAAAGCCTTTCCGACTTGAGTTGCGCATTTTTTTCGATTTTACCCAATAATCCATTGAAATCGGCTTTCTTTTGTTGTACTATTTCATACATATTAGTATTTAATCTGTCGAAAGCCGTTCCAAAATCATAGTCCACGTCAAAATCCGTAACCATTTCTGCGGCAATCGACGGAGTACCGGCACGCAGGTCTGCGCAAAAATCGCATATTGAAAAATCTGTTTCATGCCCAACGGCAGATACGGTAGGTTTATCACAATCCCTCAATGCAATAGCCACTTCTTCACTGTCGAAAGCGGCCAGATCTTCTTTACTTCCACCGCCGCGCGCAATAATGATGACGTCAACATTCTCTTTACTCAACGTTTTTATTCCCTGCGCTATCTGACCGGCAGCGTTATCGCCTTGCACGCGAACGTCGTATAAATGCAGTTTTGCATACCTGTTCCGACGGGATATCACGTTAAATATATCGTGCAACACCGCTCCGTTAAGAGAGGTCACTACGCCGATATCGAAAATATACTTAGGCAAAGTTTTCTTTCGTTCTCTGTCAAAAAAGCCCAGTTCGGCGAGTTTTTTCTTTAGTTCCTGCAATTTCAGGTACTGTTCGCCTTTTGCTGTCAAAGGAGTCAGTTTGTTGACGAAAAAACCAATCTTTCCGTTTTTATATAACGTCGTACTCCCTTCAACCACGACCTCTACGCCCGTTTCAAGCTGTTGAAAAGCCTTATCGGAAATTTTATCCAGATAGCAAAAACAGTCCATCTGACAAAAAGCATCTTTTAACGTTAAAAAGATGCCTTCTCCCGACAGCCTCATATTGGATACTTCGCCGCAAACGCTCATTTTTGAGAGTAACGGCTCGTTGTCTATGAGAGCTTTTATAAAATTGTTGTACTGCGTTACGTTAATAATCATCTTATTTTATATTGCCGTTTTGCCGCTTTGATAATATTCTCAAGCATTACCGCGGTTGTCATCGGCCCGCATCCGCCCGGAACCGGCGTTATCGCGCCGACAATACCGAGTAAACCGTCATAATCCGCGTCACCGACTACTTTGCCGTCAACAAAGTTTGAACCGAAATCGATGACTACTACGCCCTCTCGCACCATACTCTTATCCAATAAATTGGCTTTCCCGGCCGCAAGGACTATAATGTCGGCATTCTTACAGGCTGCCCTTAAATTTTTTGTATGCGTATGACATATCGTAACGGTTGCGTTTTCGTTCAACATAAGCGCCGCCATAGGTTTACCGACAACGGTGCTTCGTCCGACTATCGTTACGTTTTTACCGTCAAGGTCTACGTTGTACCTTTTTAATAATTTTATTGCACCGTAAGGAGTGCATGGATAAAAAGTATCTTTACCGTTCCTATTGGCATACAAGTCGCTGATACATCTGGGCGTTTGTCCGTCAACGTCTTTTTCGGGACTTATAGCTGAGTTGATTTTACTTCCGTCAATGTGTTTAGGATACGGTGCCAAAACCATAATACCGTTTACGGTCGGGTCTGCGTTTAACTCCATAATCCTCTTTACGACCTGTTCGGTAGTAAATTCGGCAGGCAAAACCTCATAAACGGCGTTTATTCCTGCGTTTGCGCAGGCACGTTTGTTAGCCAGAGCGTACTGAAGTTTCGCGTCGTCTTCTCCGACGGAAAGCATGGTAAAACCGACGGCAAATCCATGCGAAGCAATTTTTCGCGCCTGAGTGGCTTGCGCCGTTAATATCTTTTTATATTCTTCTCTCCCGTCAAGAATTTTAGTCATAAAACCCAATTACTCGCTTTTCGTATCTTTGTCTTTTACGTACTGCGCAAGAATACCGTTTATAAATCCTGCGCTGTTGTCGGTAGAATACGTTTTTGCCAATCCTACTGCTTCGTTTATTACGACTTCTATCGGCGTAGATTTGGTATCGATCTCGTAAAACGCCATCATCAGTATCGCCAAATCCACTTTAAACAACCGCTCCTCTTTAAAACCTTCTGCAAGCGCGGCGACTTTTTTGCGGTAAACGTCCAGATTATTGACAACGTTATTGTAAATATCGACGATAAAAGCCTTGTCCGAACCGGTAATTTCAAACACCGTATCGTCTGCGTCTTCTTTCTTTATAAATTGTTCCAGCGATAAATCGTCTTTTTTGTTGGTAAAAAGATATTCGTATATCAAACTAAATGCAATTTTTCTTGCGTCTCTGCGCATATACTGCCTCCAATGTAAATTCACAAACCCTTTGGCAAACTCAGCCAAAGGGTTTAATTGAGCTATTATTCTGTAGGAGTTTCAATCTTTACTCCGATGACGTGCACGTTAATTTCTTTGACCTTAAACTCAACCATCGTCTCAAAGGCGTTTTTGATTGCCCGCTGAATATTAAAAGCAACTTCTGGAACTTTTACGTCCGGACGAACTTTAACGTAAACGTCGACGTAGACCTCATGGTCTTCCGTCTCGATTTTTACTATCTTTTGTTTTTTTGCGGTAAA
>SFEB01000076.1 GCA_004558105.1 Clostridiales bacterium | reverse complement strand
GCCAAACGGTAAAATCAAAAACAGACCGCCCACTACCGCGTAAAGAACTTCCTCAACGTAAATAACCAAAAATCTTGCGAAAAACGTCTGCACAGGCGACACCGGCAGATAAAGAAGTTGGCTAGAATCTTTGTTGGAATACAACACGTTAAGCACCGTTCTGAAACCGAACAATAAAATCAAAGCCTGCGTAACGGTAACAAGCATGGCTATTACTTGTTCTGCTTTTTCCGGCGCATTTAAAGAACAATATCCTCCGAGTTGATATAAAGAATAAGCTAACGAACTCAAAATAAACAAAAAGTACACGCCCACTATGGCGAAGGCAATCCATTGTCTGTTTCTTTTACCGTCACCTTTTCTTTCGGAACGATAATGTTCCTTAAAGAATAGTTTTGTCAACGCAAAAAACTTAGTCATTTTTTACCTCTTCTCCATGAGCGGTAAGAGTCAGGAAGATCTGTTCCAGAGAAACGTCGTTATTTGCTCTTATTGCGTCGAGTTTATCTACAGCCATAAGTCTGCCGTTATCTATTATCGCAACTCTGTCGCACACCTTTTCGACAACGTCGATAACGTGACTGCTGAAAAACACGGTATTGCCCATATCTGCCCTTTCACGCATAATCTGTTTCAAGTTGTAGGACGACTGCGGATCCAGACCGGTCATTGGTTCATCCAAAACCCAAAGTTTAGGATTATGCAACAAAGATCCGACTATCACTATTTTTTGTTTCATTCCATGACTGTACGTCTTTATCGGACTGTCTACCGCCTCTGTCAACCCGAATAATTTTAGATACTTTTCGGCTTGTCTCTGTCTTTCTTCAACAGGTACGTCATACATAGTACCCAAAAAATCAAGATACTCCCTTCCCGTAAGCTTTACGGGTACCGCATGGTCGTCGCTGACGTAGCCTATGAGTTTTTTTACTTCCATCGCAGAAGCAGACAAGCTTTTTCCGTCGACGAAAATCTCTCCGGAAGTGGGCGACAACAACGACACGATCATCTTTATCGTCGTACTTTTTCCTGCGCCGTTCGGTCCCAAAAAGCCGAAGATTTCTCCGCTCTCAACCCTGAGATTCAAGTTGTCTACAGCAGATTTATTTCCGTTTGGATAAACCTTCGTTAAATTTTGTAATTCAAGCATATTTCTCTCCTTGAGTCAAAATTATTCAATAATAAAACTTATTTCTTTTTATCGTTTTTGTTTCCCGAGTCCTGCCCGTTTAAGGTGGGTTCGTAATAAACTTCGTTCTTCGCTTCGTCCGGCAAGTATTGCTGTTCCACCCATCCGCCGTAGCTGTGCGGATACTTATAATTTGCATACTTTGTATCCGTTCCACGCGAGAAAGTCTGATCCATAAGATGAGACGGTACACGCGCCGTTGCATGCTTTCTTGCGCCTGCAGTAGCGTTGCCGAGAGTCGTCTCGCAACTGTTTGATTTAGGTGCGTTAGCAATATACAGCACGGCTTCGGTCAGCGGTAATCTTCCTTCCGGCAAACCGACGTTTAAAAAAGCAGTCAAGGCAGAACTTGCCACAACCAAAGCCATCGGATCGGCTAAGCCAACGTCTTCCGCAGCGCAAATAACTATACGCCTCGCCAACATGACAGGATCGCATCCGCTCTCTATCAGCCGACAAAACCAGAACATCGCCGCATCGGGATCGCTCCCTCTCATGCTCTTTATAAAGGCTGAAATCATGTCGTAATAGTGCTGTCTGTCCACGCTCAGCGGTTTGGTCTGCATCGAATCAACTACGTCCTGTCTTGTGATGCGAATAACACCGTTTTCATCGGCTTTGCTCGTTAAAACAGCCAATTCCAGAGCGTTATAAGCGTTTCTCAGGTCGCCGCCGCAAAATACGGAAATATAGTCCAGAGCGTCTTCATCCAGCTCAACGTTGAGATCTCCGTAGCCCTTAGACTCTCTAAGCGCTCTGTTTATCCCTGTTTTAACGTCCTCTGCATCCAACGGTAAAAACTCAAAAACACGGCACCTGGATACAATAGCCGGAGTCATGCTGTAATACGGGTTTTCGGTGGTAGAACCGATAAAAATAATCGTTCCTTCTTCAATCGCACTCAATACGCAGTCGCTTTGAGCTTTACTCCAGCGATGACATTCGTCCAGCATCAGATAAGTTTTCTTCCCGTACGTCAACTTACGTTTAGCAGCTTCTTCTATCACCTTTTTTGCGTCGGCGACGCCGCTCGTTACGGCGTTCAGTTTTTCAAAAACCGCGGCGGTACTGTTTGCAATGACGTTGGCTAAGGTTGTTTTGCCGCACCCGGGAGGTCCCCAAAAGATACAACTGCCCAACTTATCTGCGCGAATAGCGCGGTAAAGCAGACTGTTTTGATAAATCAAATGTTTCTGACCCACAAATTCGCTGAGAACACGCGGACGCATACGCTCCGCCAAAGGCGGCAAAGCCTTGTTGTCGTCTAAATAATTTTCATTGATATTTTCAATTTCTTTCATAAGAATATTTTACCACAAAAAACTCTCGTTTGCAATAAGATTACTATAAAAAGCCCAAGAGCGCGGTCAAAGACTTGAGCCAAGATATGTTTATTGTACCGCGCGACAAAAAAATCAGCAATATTACCGTCAATATCAAACCACGTTTTTAAAAGTATTCGGATTTTAATTATTTTAAGATATAAAAAATGTCCCGCCTTTTGTCGGACGAGACTTTTTAACGAAAATAAATGGAGTTTGCTTTAATATGTATTTTTTGTGGATGTACAGCAAATCAAGCGACACCTTCAATGCAAAAACAGAAAAATCGCACTCCGACAATACCGTCAGAATGCGATTGCTCTTGGCGGAGCGCTAGCGCTTTTATACGCACATACCAATTTTATATTTTTTGATAAATTTCTCATAAGAAAGACACGAATCTTTTATATCTATTTTCATTCCTTTTGTTTTGTAATTACAAATATCTTTACTGTCTTTTAAATAATAAATGTTTTTTATAAATTCTTTTTTGTACCAAAATAAACGCAGATTCCAAAATATTCTTCTGTAACAAAAAAAGTACGCAACTCATTTTTAGTGTGCGTACAGTTCACTTTTGGCGGAGAAAGAGGGATTCGAACCCTCGGTACAAGGTTTAGTCGTACACACGATTTCCAATCGTGCTCATTCGACCACTCTGACATCTCTCCGAATGTAAAACTGCCAAATCTGACAGCATTGGTATTATACAATATTTATTTTATTTTTGCAACAGTTTTAAACAATTTTTTTATTTTAAAACCTTATTTTTTACTTTAATTGACTTCACTATTGCATTGTGATATGATGAAAATGCAAAAAGGAGAACATTATGCTGATTTCAGGAAAAAGAGAACTTGATTTTATTAAAAAAATTAATTTCGTGCGCATGGCAGGCACCGAATCCGAGTTGAAAGCCGCGCAAATTATTCAACAAGAAATATCCGCTATCGGTCTTGACGGCGTTATCGAACCGTTCACCATTAACGACAGTATTACTACCGCCAAACTCGTAGTTACGTCACCGTATCGTAAGGAATACGCCGTTACCGGACACAAACGTTGCTTGTCAACTTCTCCAGAAGGCGAAGAATTCGACTTCCTCTACGCAGAGAACCTCCATGACGTCAACCTTGCCAACGCCAAAAATAAATTCGTCCTAGTAAACGGAAACGTCGGTATGGAGGGATATAAAAAACTGATAAAAGCCGGCGTGGCGGGTTTTATTACCATGAGCGGCACGTTACTCGATAAAACCGATGAAACCGACCTTCCGCAACGGAAAATCAGAGCCACCCTCGCCTCTCAAGGTCTTACGAGAGCGCTGACGATTCGTATTGCGGACGCCTTCGATATGGTAAAACGAGGCGCAACCAGAGTTAAGGTAACGATAGACAATCAAAACATGGATCTTA
>SFEB01000016.1 GCA_004558105.1 Clostridiales bacterium | reverse complement strand
CCAGATGGAACAGGAATACTCGGTTGAAAAGGGCGAAACCGAAACGGAATACGTTTATTCCGTCTATTCCGACGGCAAACTGCTGGAACAGACGGCTGTGGAATTTGAACAGGAAAGTAAGAACGGCAAAACGGAAACCGAATACGAACTGGAATTCCGCAGCGGTACTTCAAAGGGCAAGTACGTCGTAAAGCGCGAAGTCGTAAATAACAAGACGGAAATCAGGGTAAAATACGTTATCGACGGCAATTCCGGCGAATTCCGCATCCGCGAGATTACCGACGACAACGGCAACAAGCATTACGAATATACTTTCAGCGATAACGAAAAGATGACTTTTTGACGACAAATCAATATACGAAAGCATGATACCCCCCTCCAATAAGGGATATTAAAAAAATATTTTCCGCACGGGTACGTACTTTTTTATGACGAAAATTTAAAAAAGATAATTTTTTATCAATTTTTTCTGCATTTTTTACAAATATCAGTTGTTTTTTTTATTATATTGTGTTATTATAAGTGTAACAGGCGTAAAAGGGAAATGAAAATTCTTTGTCATTTTTATCCCGTTTACCCTATAATACATTGAGGAGGAAAATTGATATGTTTTTATTAGCTGAACTGTCCGTGGAAGAATACGTCAGCCAAATGACAACGTTGGCTATTATCGCTACCGTTCTGGGCGTTATCGGCGTGTGTCTTTTGATTTTCGCTTTCATCCTTAAAGACAGGATAGCCAAACAAGCAGCGGCTGCCGATACCGCCGAACAACCCGAAAGCGATGAAGCGCTCTCTTCGGAAACAGAACTTTCCGCTGAGGAGGAACAGCCGGCAGAAGAATTTTTTGCCGAAGAACATTACGTAGAAGAGTCGCAACCACAAGAAGAATTCGTCGCCGAAACGACGTCGGAAGAATCCGAAGAAGAAGCCGAGGAAGAACCGACGGAATCCCCCGCAGAGGAAGACGAAGAGGAAGAAACCGAGGAGGAGGAAGAAATTTCTCCTGTCGAAGAACCGCAGTCCGTCGAAATTAACGACGACACCGCTCCGTTCGTTTTCGGTAACTCCAAGGGCAAGAGAATACCTTTCGAAACGAAAGTTGCCGACGGAAACGATATGACCAAACTGGCTTACAAGACCATCAGCGAATTCTTGCTTTCTCAACCCAAAGTCAAGTGCGCGAAAGCTTTCGCCTGCGAACGTTATTACATCGGCAGAAAATCCATTGCAAAACTCACCATTCGCGGCAAGACTCTCAACTGCTATCTCGCTATCGACCCGACCACGCTGGACGCCAAGTACCATGCGCAGGACGCGTCAAACAGCAAGAAGTACGAAAAAACTCCCGCTATGATAAGAGCAAGAAGTCCTCGTGCAATCAAGTATTGCTGCACTCTCGCAAAACAAATTATCGACGAAAAATAATTCAAAAATATTCAATTCAAAAAAGGTACGGTCGTCTGACCGTACCTTTTTTTGTTCTTTTATTCGTTCCTTCATTATTCGTTACAGATTGTTTTCCAAAACCTTGTCGGAAGAAAAGTTTTCTATCTGCAAATAGTATTCGACGCAATCCAGCAACGCTTGTTGCGGAATAAGTCCTATTATTTCCGTACCGATAACGTTTACACCGTAACGTCTTGCTTCCATCTTTACCGCTTCAAACGCGGCGTACACAGGCGTTTTGGTGTAATCGGTAAGATTCATTGTCACCTGCGCCACGTTACGGCTGTTCAACTTTACCCCCAACGCCTTCACAAACCTCAGACCGCCGTTGATAAAGCGCACGCGTCTGGCTATTTTCGTCGCGATTTCCTCGTCGGGCGTATCGAGGTTTACGTTAAACGCAACCAAAAAAGGTCTGCAACCCACTACCGTCGCTCCGGCAGTCGGATGCGGCTCCGAATTGCCGAAGTCGGGTTTCCACTCTTCCGCTTTCATTTTTTCGCTCAGACCTTCAAACTGCCCCTTGCGAATATCTGCAAGATTGACTCTGTTCGCTGCCGTTGCGGATTTTTCGTACAAATACACCGGTACACCATGTCTGGTTGCAATTTGTTGTCCGACAAACCTTGAAAGTTCTACCGTTTCTTCTACCGAAACGTTTTTTATCGGCACGAACGGAACGACGTCGGCGGCGCCAATACGGGGATGCTCTCCCGATTGTTTGGTAAGGTCTATATTGTCTTTTGCAACGCCCACGGCGTTTATCACTGCTTCTGCAAGTTCAGTCGGCTCTCCTGCGACGGTAAAAACCGAACGGTTGTGGTCGACGTCAGCCGAGTAGTCGAGAAGTTTTACCCCGTCAACTCTGAAAGCGTCGGCAATTTTTTCTATAACCTTACCGTTCCTGCCTTCGCTGAAATTAGGAACGCACTCAACGATTTTTTCAAAACTCATTTTTTCTCTCTCCGTCGATTAAATCTCTACCAATTCCCAACCGTACTTGTCGATGAGGTACTCCATGGCTTCTTTGCTGCTACGGGTTATATCGAAAGTAATGGTGTTGTTCAAATCGATTTCGCCGCCGCGCGAAAGCGGAACGGTAGAAATGAAATATTTTTCGTAACTGGTTTTCGTTACCGCCATTCCGAGTTTACCCACCGTGGCGACGTCTTTAAACTCTATCTTAAATCCGATTTTAAAGGTCGAAACCACCTGAATATAATCTTCCGTCAGGCGAACTCTCTTGTATATCTCGTTTTTGTTGTAAGAATAAACGTTCCACCCTATCAAAACGCCGAAGCCGATAACGAAAATAGCGATTTTCAGTTGAGATTGTTCGCCTTGATAGGTAATGCCGAAAATCACCACGCCGACAGCCAGTAATATGCTTATTATCATATGTATAGGCGAAATTGCATTTTTATAAAAAGTTTTGTTCATACCTTTTCTCCTGTTTTTTCTTATTTTAATTGTCCCTGGTCTCCACGACCTCACCGTTGCGTATGGAAAAACTCCTGTACTTGATATCTTTTTTAAGAGCTTCGTCAATATGGGTGGCAGTCAGCACTATCTGAAGCCGTTGGTCAAACACAAGCAACTGCTTTTGACGGCTGATATCCAATTCGCTCAGAACGTCGTCCAGCAACAGTACGGGATAATCTCCCGTCATTTCTTTAAAAACCGTCAATTCTGCAAGTTTCAGCGACAACGCAACCGTGCGCTGTTGCCCCTGACTGCCGAATTCCCTGACGTCCGTGCCGTTGACGAAAAATTTAATATCGTCCCTTTGGCACCCGACGGTGGTATAGCGCATTTCGAAGTCTCTCTTGATACTCTTGTCAAACAAGTCGAACGCGCTTTGTCGACACTCCTGCGCCGACATTCCTTCTATCTGCGTAACGTACCTGACTTCCAGATCCTCTTTTCCGCCGGACAAGCGGTGATGCGTTTCTTTCGCAACTACTTTCAACCTGTCGCAAAAAGCTTTACGCCTGGCAACGATTTTGGCGCAATCTTTTGCCAATTGAGTATTCCAGACGAAAAGCATGTCCGTCAGACTTTCTACGTCCTTTGCCGTTTTCAGCAACGTATTCCGTTGTTGCAAAACTTTGTTGTAATTAACCAAAGCGTAAAAATAGTTCTTGTCGGTTTGCGAAATATCCACGTCCAGAAAACGGCGACGGTTGTCGGGTGAGGATTTTACAAGTTTCAATTCGTCCGGACCGAAATATACGGCGTTAAGATATCCCAGCAGTTCTCCCGTCTTTAATATCGGCACGTTGTTTATGTAAATACTCTTTTTTTTGTTGGAAAAAACCACGACGCCGATATCGGCATTGCCGTAACGGCTCTCGAAGTCCACCGTTACCCGCGCAAAATCCTTGTCGTAGTTGATTAAATCCTTCGCCTTGTCGGTACGGGGACTTTTGCCGAGACAGCACAAATATATGCTTTCAAGCAGATTGGTTTTGCCCTGAGCGTTTTCGCCGACAAAGACGTTAAGACCGTCGCTGAGAGAGACGGTCTGCTCTTTGAGATTTCTGAAATTAAGGACGGAAACGCGTTTTACCTTCATTGTTTGCCCTATCGCTCGTTATCGGCTTGATCTTCTTTTAAAAACACCGTCGATTCCGGTTTATCCGTTTGCTCAACGGAATCCGATTGATTTTCATCGTCTTTGCCGCCGTCAGGTCGCTCGCCTTCGATAATAATATTATCGGTGCCAATCTGCTCGTCGGATTGTTCTCTTACACTCTGACCGTCGGAAGCCGTTTCTTCGTCGGCGTCAAGTTTTTGCCGCTCCTTTACACTTGTAAAAATCATATAAATTACGATTATCACAAACGCCGCTGCCGCCACTGCCGCAACGATCCATACTACGGTCATTCCTTCGCCGACGACGACGCCTTCTATATCTTTTTCTTCGAAAGAGCCTAAATTTCTACTATCCGTACTATTATTCCGATTGTCGCCCAGACAAAACGCGGTATTATCCGGAACAAGGTAAGCGCTATCCTTACCTATTGCGTGAAGGAGAATACTGTACAAGTGGTCGTCGTCGATTTTTTCTATCACCACGCCGTCGTAACACTCTTCCGTAAGGCGTTCTTCGTCTTCGCTACCGGCTTTTTGACGGCAAATATAAAACGTTTTTTCTCCTTCTTCTCTCTCTATCCACAGCAAATCGCCGCCCAAAGCAATTACGCGTTTGATGTAATACACTTCTTTGCCCGACTCGTCTTTTTTATTCATATCGATGACTACCACGTCGCCGTAAGTAGGTCCTTTTACTTTATTCACCCATACGACGTCGCCGTCATGGTACGTGCCTTCCATGCTGGAACCTTCTACCGAAAAGTTGGAAAAAAGCCACTTTTTTATACAAAAAAAGATCAACAAAACAGCAACGGAAAAAATCAATCCGTTGATAACGTACCGCCATCTTTGCTCTTTAAGCTTGCCAACGCTGTCGTCCATCAGCATAGACGTATCCAACGCATATTGTGCTTGGGCTTGCAGTACTTTACGTTCGTTTTGCTGTTGATCTTCTTTTCTTTTCATTCATGTCGTCGTTCCGTCAGGTAAACAGAACGTTGTTAACGATTACCTCTTGGTCACACTCGAAGCACAAGACGCAACTGTCGGCAAAATTAAGACCTTTACTGCCCGTTTCGTCCTTGAATTCGTTTTGAGCAAGACTGATTTTCTGCCAGTTTTCTCCGCCGTCAAGCAGACAGGCATGTTTAAACACGGTGCAGGAATCCTTACCCCAGTCGATAACGAAATAAACGTCCAGAGTCTGCGCCTTTTTGCTGTACACGTCAAACATAAGCAAACTATTGGAGTTTATCATCATACTGTCGTCGCCCACGGCGAAAGTCCCCATTTTCGTACCGCACAACCCGACTATTCCGAAAGGTCCTTTTGCGGCAGACAACAAATGTTCGTCAACGAAACGACCTTTTTGCGTTCCGTCGTGAGTCATCGGGGTAAAATCGCCTATCCCGTCGTCCCCGGTGTAGACGATGGACGTCTTGCGCTCGGTAATGAGCGGACGGTTTTCAAATTTCTTTTCCGGAATAAATTTCAAAAGATTGCTGCTGACGGTAACGCCGTTGCGGAAAGTTATATTACAAAAAGCGATAATGGGCGTCTGCTTGTTAAAAAGCCTTAACTGTGCCGCCAGACCGCCGCCGTCGCGCTTTTCCATACTCTGTTGAATCCAGTTGCGTGTACCGCTGAGTTGCATTTTGTCGCGACAGTAATATATATTTGCCGATTGATAGTGCGGTCCTTCGTACTGTGAAACTATCTCAACTTTGCCGTAACGGTATTCCGCCGTTATCTTGATATCGATTTCACGCATGTCGAACTTGTTTTCAGACGGCATAAGCTGAACGGAAAACCATTTTTCGAGATTTCTTTCGTACTGCGAAAGCAAACTGTTCATGGCTTTCGGCGCAAACAAAACCATTCCTTGTCCGATATTACTCATTCTCGATAAACAATCGTAAGTGCGATCCATGTCGGTAGAAGGCGAATTGGTACCGATACAAGTAAAGAACGGTTGCTTTATATACGACAAATAACTCTGAGGACTTATCGCCGCCAGCCATTCCACGTTATTCTGCAACAAATCGGTTTTAGCCTGTAGCGTTTTTGGATCGGTTATAACGTCCTCCGGCTGTATTTCTTGTTCAACGTTTTCCCAAAGGTTTCCGTACATTACCGCCCCCGCTTTAATTCGCGAGTCGGTTGCTAATGCCTGAAGTACGATAATATTACCTTCGCGGATAGAATATATACCTATGTTCTCTATATCCGCGTTTTCAAAAGACTTGGCAAAAGTAACGGCACGACGGGTATTTAACGTCCACTGATACCAGCAAGTATGTTTCGCGTCGCCGTAAACGTTGGTCAGATTATCCTTTGCCTGATCGAAGTTGGCAAAAGACAGACACTCCGGATAAACGGTCATGTTTCCGGGATGCCGTTCGCTTTCTCCTAAATAATCTATAGATATCGCAAGATAACCCATTTTTGCCCATGTCACGAGCAAATCGTCGTTTATTCTCTCGAATGGGTTGACGATAATTATTACGGGCATTTTCTTTTTTTCATGCTTGTACGCCACTCCTGCCAACACCCGTGTGCTTTGTTTGTCTTTTTTATCGCCGCAAAAAGTATAAAATCCGACCTTTATTCCGTCCACGTTATCCTGACGGATCAACCGTGAATTTAACGGCGTTGACTCCGGGTCGAAATCACGCCACAAAGAAATAGGCGTATAACTTTTTTCCATAACTCAACCTCTCTTCTTGGCTTTTGAAACGATTTCGGTCAACAGACCTACGAGAGAAACTACGGTATAAAACACCGCTGCGGCAATCAATACGTACGGAGCTGAACGGACGACGATTTCAAAGTCCACCTTTCCGCCAAACTCGGTTACGGAAACGGCGTCGGTGAGCTTGCCCAAAAAGACCAGCGTCAGTATGGACAAAACCACCTGAACGACGCCGAAAATAACCTGCGCAAGATAAGTATCCTGCCCTGACAAAATACCGAGCAAAGCGGCAAGCACGAGTATTACCGCAAAACATTCCGTCAAAAAAAGAAACGTGGCGGAAGTACGTCCGCTGGTATCGGTTGACGGTGCAAGCAAGCAAACCTGAGTGTAATAAACCTTTGCTTTGTCGGATAATTTTTCATAGCCCGGCAATACGCTGTTACCCTCTGCGTCATAGATCGGAGTATCGTTGTTTTTATTGTACAACCCGCCCGTAATAACGTCTACAACTCCAAAATCGCCTTCTCCCAGGTCCATTTCCGGATGAGTTGTACTCTGATGGCGCACAACGGGCAAAAACAGGGATATATAAGTACAGAGCGCGGCAAGAACGGACAGCGAACACAAGATTATTTTTCGCGCGCTTTTTCCTTTAACATTCAAGGTAGCCATTTAAAATCTCCTTAAAAAAACCGTTTATTATTATACCACTTACTACGGCTGTTTGTCAAGTCATACCTGTGTCTCGTCCGTCTGACTGCAAGCAACGATAAACAGTATACAGTCTTCGATAGTACTGACGGAATTCGTCCTGTCGGAAAGAATATCCGTATAATTTTTTTCCGTCGTCGTACCCTTGGTCAGATTGTGAACCGTTGCCTTGCCCGTCTCGAACGACGCCGACATAAGGTCGCCGTTTGGAGCAGTTGCGCGAACGTCCAGATGATAAACCTGACGGGTACGGATAAACTCGGCAGTCAGGTCGGTCAGTCCGAATTCCCTCGCCTCGTCCGCCAACCTGCCGCGGTAATCGGCGTATATTAAAACGTTAAGCGGTGCGTCCATGTCGGGATAAGCGTCGATATAACAAAAAAAGTAGTACTTTTTGCTGTTTTTTCTGTACCTCAAAAACAACAGTCCCGACAAAACGGCAAAAATACCGATAAAGACGAACGGCAACGTAATTTCACCGCCGCTCATCCATACGATGCTGAACCACAAAAAACTGATAAAAATCGCCACTACAGACAAAGACAACGAGGGTATAACCCATTGCGCTTCTTTTACGTATTTCTTTACTCCTTGTTTTAAATCGAACTCTTCCATATCCCATATTATCGCCCAAAACCCTCTCTTTTGTCAACCTTTTTAACAAAAAGACTTAATACCGACTGATTTTTAAATTGACAATGCGTCGGTTTTGTTGTATAATACTTTCCGATATTCGTTTATCAATGCAATCAAGATTATATTCGGAGTAAAATATGAAGAAAATTATTTGTCTTTCAATATGTATTCTGTTTTCTTTGTTGGCGTTCGTCGGTTGTTCGCAGGCGACGGTACCTAATCCCACGGAAAAGTGGGGCAATAACGAAACCATTCACTATACCGTACGCAAAGCGAGCAAGGCAGAACTGATTTACAGCGAAGTCTCAGCCACGATGCAACGCATCCCCGACGACGTAACAGGTACTTACGCTACTACGATAACCAAAGGCGAAAGCACTTATACCCTCAGTACCGAATACGTCGTAACCGAAACGTACAATTTTAACGCCGGCGACAAATTGCTGGAAAAAGCAAAAGCGATTGCCGATAGTTACGACTTTATCACCGTCGACGGCAATACCGTCACAGTCAACGTCAGCATATACGGCACCTGCGTATTCAATATAAACGACTTTTTGCCTCAAAACAGCAGTAAGCAAATAAAAAGCGTGGTATTTATAAACGAAACCACCGTCAATAAAAAAACTTACGAATGCCAGTGCTCGGTTAACGACGTCAATACCGTCGTCACCTACGACTACTCGGCAAAAAAGCCCAAAGCAACGGTAAAAACCAACGGCACGGAAGAAGTGGTTACGCTCGCAAAGACCACCAAAACGAAAACCTACGATAACGAACAACTCGGCTTCCTGCTCCGTAGTTTCAAGTGGAACGACCTAGTGTCCAACGGCAACACTACGATTTCCGTCTTCGACGGCTCGGGAAGCGCTTCTGCCCTCTCCGTAGTTGCTAAAGCCTCTTCTAAGGGAGAATTCGATTACTACATCGGCGGAGTATGGGAAACAGCGTTATCGTCTTACGAATTTACCTATTACAAAGACGGCGAAAACTACGTCGATCTTAAAAATAACGTAGTAGAAGTCACCAAACGCAAGGTCGCAGAAGTCGGCGTCTCAACGGGCGGAATACCTATCCTCTACTACTTTGACCACGAAACCGCTTCTTCTACTTCTACCTATAAAATGGTGAGAATGCAACAAGGCTACGTCATATGCGACGTCACCGACCCCTCGGCATTGGATTCGTAATAAAGATAACCGAATTTTAAAAGGGTATGATTCGTTTCATACCCTTTTTTGTTGTTTTCGGTTTATTTTTTTAATAAACGTCAACAATAGCAACATGCTGTTTTTATTGTTACGTTTTGTAAAAAATCATCTTGACCGGGGCAAAAGTCTGACCGAAGCTTTTAAAGACTTCGCCGCCGAGTATTCTTACACTCCAAAGAGCGTGAGAAAGTGTTTTTACTCCGCCCTGAAAGGATTTGAAAACCACCCTAATCTGCTTAAACGGTTGGAAATCGACCTTTCGGTGTTTACCGACCCCGCCAACGCCTTTAACGTTCACGCGGTAAAAAAATACGTCGTCAACAACGGCGGCAATGCGGACAAATGTTTTTTCGCCCTGTGCTTCGGCGACGTGGAAGAAGCAAGCGCGTTACGGACGAGATTTAACAAGTTTTATCCCGATTTTGAAGAAACCCTACCACCCGTGTACGCCGAAAACGTTCCTTTCCCCGATCCGACTCCGACCGAAAAACTTATCCGGGCAAATCTGCTCAACTTGCAGACGTCTTATTTTGTCAACACCCCGTCCACACGGATTTAATTACAAAAAACGACAAAGCCAACACCCCAACGCCGCTCCGACGTAACTGACGACGAGAGCGCATAATACCGCCACCCAGATTTTTTTTACCTTTGCATGTGCAAAATATACGCCGGCCATGTAAAAAATAGTATCGCTGCCGTCAACTATCATACACGCGCATCTGCCTATATAACTGTCTGCGCCGTACTTATCGAAGATGTCAGACAACATTGCTATACTTCCGCTGCCGCTGACGGGACGTAATACAACGAGGTAAGAGAGTTCCTGCGGTATACCGAGCAACTTAACTGCGGGCGCAAGCAATCGCCCTATATCTTCGTCCAGTCCGCTCGCCTGCATAAGTTTAAGCGCCAGCATGATAACCAAAATGGTAGGAAAAAGTTTGATTACGCTTTCGGCGCCTTCTTTAGCTCCCAACAACATTGCGTTGTAGGGATTTTTTCTTTTAACGGCGGCCAAAACAATCAACAGTATAAACAGACACGGTACGATATAACTACTCATTTAACCGCCACCCGTGCGTCGGTGTTATTTTCATTTCTTACAGCCGCCGACAAACCCGCTTTGTTTTCGGCGGCGGCAACGCTTTCCGCCCGTCCGACGCCTTTTTTCCGTTTTTCGCCGTCGGGAGAAAAGAACAAAAAGGCAAAAAGAATACTTAACGCGGTGGTTACCACGGTAACTATAAAACATGGTAAAAATATATCCGACGGACTACTGCTCCCTGCCGCAGCTCTCATTCCCATCACCGTACTGGGCAACAATTCCAATCCGCTGGCGTTAATTAAAAACAGCATTGCCATACTGCGCGTCAACGTATGCTTTCCTTTGCCCATTTCTTCCGTAGCCTTCACGGCGGTAGGCGTGCTTGCGTTGGCAACGCCTATGAGGTTGGCGGAAACGTTGACCGAAACGTACTCTTCCGCCTTGGGCGAAAGCAACCCGAACAACCGCCTTGTGACGGGACGAAGTACGGCGCCGACCGCGTTAAGCGCTCCTATCTGACGCATGACTTCTATAAACCCGAGCCATACGCAATACGCTCCCGCAAGTTTGAGACAAAGTTCAAAACACTGCGAAACACAGTTAGTCATCACCGTCAGCACCCCGTCGGGCGAAACGAACAGCATTTTCACCAGACTCGCAATCACCAATACGATCCATACTCCCGCCATTTTCTTTCCTCGCTTTTTTATTTTATGCCCCGTTGCACCCCGTTATAACCTTTTTGGACAAGAAAAAAGCCTTTCCCACAATCGGGAAAGGCTTTTGTTTTCTCATATTTTCTGCTTGTACCAAATCTTTCTTCGCCTTCGACTACCTGTCCTCACGGAAGTAATTTACCCCCAGCGACGCAGGCGGTTGCGTTTCTTTTTTGCCGATAATACTCGTTACGATTAAAACGATAACGGTAATGACGTAAGGCAATAGTTTGAGCAGTTTCATCTGGGCAAAACTGATGCCGATAATATAGTTTGAAGCAATATACAGCGCGCCGAAAATTATAGAACCGATAATACTGAGGTCGGGTTTCCACATAGTAAAGATAACGAGAGCGATTGCCAGCCAACCAAGACCTTCGATAGTACTCGAGTTTTCCCAACTGCCGCCGATGTAATCCATTATATAGTACACGCCGCCCAGTCCCGCGATAGCACTACCGGTAAGTATCGCGCCGTACTTGTATTTGGTGACGTTGATACCCTCTGCGTCTGCCGTTGCCGGATTTTCGCCCACAGCGCGCAGGTTGAGACCTACCGCCGTCTTTTTCAACAATACCGCCGCTACGATGGCTATCGCTATTGCCAGATAAACGAAAATGCCGTGCGAAAGGAAAATTTCTCCGAACCAGCCCAGGTTGTCCGCAAACGGCAGGGACGATTTAATAAGAACGCTGGCTTGAGAAAACTTTATTCTGTTTACGTACTGGTCCATAATAAACTGACCGAACCCCGCGCCGAAAATCGTCAGAGCAAGTCCCGTAATGTTCTGGTTGCTCTTGAGCGTTACCGTCAGGAAAGAATAGATAAGTCCGCCCAACGCGCCGAACAGCGCCGCGCCCAGAATAGCGACGAGGACTAAAAACAGCCAGAGGAAAAACGTGTTTGAAATAGTGACGGAATTCATGTACCACGAGATAAACAAGCAACCTCCAGCCGTACCCATACACATGATACCGGGGATACCGAGATTGAGGTGTCCTGCTTTTTCCGTCAGAATTTCGCCGACGCATCCGTACAAGAATACCATTCCTATGCTAATCGCACTGGTAATAAAAGTAATCATTGTTCCACCTCCCCGTTCTCGTTTTTATCTGTTTTCGTTACCGTCTCGTCGTCGTTTTGCACTAACTCTTCCTTTTTTACCTCTTTCTTTTTAAACAAAGCGATAAAACTCAGCCATACTTCTTTAATCAACTGTCCTATCGTCTTGCCGCTGCGAGTGGTGACCTTGTAGGCAATAAAGAATTCGCAACCGATAATAAAGAAGTAAATAATACCGACCACAACGTTTGAAACAGCGTTGTTGGTGATACCGCAAGCCGTCTGAACCTGTCCCATGCCGCGCGTTACGAAAACTATGAAAAACGCCGACAAAACCATCATAAGAGGATTGAACTTTGCCAACCACGTTACCATTATCGCCGTAAAACCGAGGTTTTTAGCCGATTCGGTATTGATTGTGTGATCCATTGCGCCGCCTATCAGCAAGCCTATTATTCCGCAAATGGCACCGGACAATATAAGCGTACGGATAACGACCTTTTTAACGTTGATACCTACGTACTTTGCGGTATTTTCGTTTTCACCGACCACCGCGACTTCAAAACCGTGCTTGCTGTGCTTGTTGTAAAAATACATAAACACGGTAAGAACAGCCACGACCAGGATAATCAACAAGTACGGGTTGACTATTTCAGGCAAATTGGCGTCGGATAAGGGATTTAAGACGCCCGAACCGGTTTTTACCCAGCCGTTGAGACAGTACGCGACCAGACCTGCCGCAATATAGTTCATCATCAGCGTAAACAAAGACTCGTTCGTCTTAAAAAACGCTTTGAAAATCGCCGGTATAACCGCCCAGATCGCACCTGCCAATATGCTTGCCACGACCATCATAAGTATTACTACGCCGTCGGGAAGTTTACCGCCGAAATAAAACATACATGCGACGGTTGCCAGACAACCCATAAGAATCTGTCCGTTACCGCCGAGATTCCAGAATTTCATTTTAAATGCCGGCAACAACGCAAGACCTACGCCCAACAGCAACGCCGTGTCCCGCAACAGCATCCAAATACGCCTTTCCGTACCGAAATTGCCGTTGAATAATTCGAAAATAATCCTGAACGGATTGGTCTTGAATATAATTGCGCAAATCAGCGCGCAGAATAAGATACCCGCAACGATAGCTACCGTTCTGACGAGAATAGCCGATTTTAACGTCTGGTCGTTACGTTTGCTAACGTGAAAGAGGGGCGCTTTATTTGATTTAATTTCTTTCATTTTCACCTTCCTCCTCCGCACTGCGTTCTGCCGCCTGCCATTCTTCTTCCGTAAGGTTGCTGTCCTTAGCCTTGCCGTATTCTTTATCGGTACGCTCGGTAAGGTCTCTGGAACCCGTCATCATAAGCCCGAGATCCTCCTTCGTAACCTTTGCGGCGTGAACGATACCCATATTTTTGCCATGGCAAAGTACCATTATTTTATCGCACAAAGCCAGCATTACGTCAAGGTCTTCGCCGATAAACAAAATACCCGTCCCTTTCTTTTTCTGTTCGTTCAGTATATCGTAAATAAGGTAGGACGAGTTGATATCGAGACCTCTTACGGGATACGCCGTAATAATGACGTTGGGGTTGGACTCCACTTCTCTGCCGACGAGAACCTTCTGGACGTTACCGCCCGACAAACGTCTGACCGGCGTCTCGGTAGACGGCGTAACTATATCGAGTTTTTCTATCAGCGCCTGCGCACGTTTTCTTGCCGACTCTCTGTCGACGAAAATCCCCTTGTTGTCACGATAAGTTTTAAGCATCATATTATCAGTGATACTGAACGAAGGAGCAAGTCCCATGCCCAACCTGTCTTCGGGAATAAAACTCATGGAGATGCCCTTTTCGATAATTTCCTTCGAGCTGAGACCGACGATGTCCTCGCCCATGTGCATGATGTTGCCTCTTTTAATGGGACGCAAACCTGCGATAGCTTCGCAAAGTTCCTTCTGTCCGCACCCGGCTATGCCCGCAACACCGAGTATTTCGCCGCCGCGAATGTAAAAATCGACGTCGTCGATCGCCCTGCTTCCGTCGTCCTTGTCAATGGTCAGGTTTCTTATTTCCAACAAAGGACGGTCAAAGTCCGTAGCGACGCGCTCTATCTTGAGGTCAACCTTTTTACCCACCATATATTCGGTCAATTCCTTTTCGTTGGTGGCTGACGTATCGACAGTTGTTATATATTCGCCCTTTCTCAGTATCGCAACGCGGTCGGAAATCTCCATAACCTCGTTGAGTTTGTGAGTGATGATGATAATGGACTTGCCGTCTGCCCTCATTTTGCGCAGTACGGCAAAAAGTTTTTGCGTTTCCTGCGGGGTAAGAACGGCGGTAGGCTCGTCCAGAATGAGAATATCCGCGCCGCGGTAAAGCACCTTAATGATTTCCACCGTCTGTTTTTCCGACACGGACATATCGTAAATTTTCTTTTTGGGATCTATTTCAAACCCGTAGCGGTCCGCAATTTCCGCCACGCGTGTATCAACCGATTTTAAATTGTATTTTTCCTTCAATCCGAGGACTACGTTTTGCGACGCAGTAAAGATATCCACCAGTTTAAAGTGTTGGTGAATCATACCTATTTTATATTTAAACGCGTCTATCGGCGACGCTATCAAAGCTTCTTCGCCGTTAATAAATATTTTACCGTCGTCGGGGAAGTAAATACCCGAGAGCATGTTCATAAGCGTCGTCTTGCCGCTGCCGTTTTCGCCGAGTAAAGACAATATCTCGCCCTTTTTAACACCGAAATTTATGTTATTGTTGGCGACGACCTGACCGAAACGCTTCGTAATGTTTTGAAAAACTACTGCAAAATTCTTTTCCATATAGTGCCATGCGTTGTCCTGAAAAAATAGATATATCCAAGGGGCAGGTCTGCCCCTTGGATAACGTGAACTAATTTAGTTGTTAACCGAAAATCAGTACTTTTCGTTCAAAAGTACGATACCGTCGATTCTTATATCAAAGTAAGGAGCGGAACGGAATTCGCTTTCGGCAAAGTAGGTTACGCCGTTTTCGGTCTTGATGACTTCCGTATCGGGAGTGTATTCAGCGTCGGTGTCTACGTCCGCCTTATATTCGGTGAGGTGTTTACCGTTGACGGTAAATTTGCTGCAATCAAAAACTTTGAGAGAGCCGTTTGCGAGTTGGGCTTTGACTTCGTTGAGTCTGGTCTGAGTGTTTGCCGCAGCAGCGTTGCCGAGGTCGGTCAAAACAACGGAATTGTCATCGATGGTACCCGTCCAGTCGGTATCAACCTTTTTGCCGGCTTTTACGGTGTCGATAAGATATTCGCAATAAACCTGCCAGTTAATGCGGGAAGAAACTATAAAGGTGTTGGGGCAAGCCGTAGCCGTGCTGCCGTTGTAAGAAACGTTAGGTACGCCTGCGTTCTCGCAAGCAGTGGGAGCGCCCATAGAGTCTGCGTGTTGAGAAATAAGAGCGGCGCCTGCACTGATAAGAGCTTCAGCTGCGCTCTTTTCATCAGTTTCGTTATACCAGGTACCGGTGAACTGAACTTTCATGGTGATATCTCTGTCGCCGGTGTAACCCGCTTTAACGCCAAGGTACCATGAGGTGTAACCGGAAATAACTTCCGCATAGGTATATGCGCCTACGTAACCGATGATGATAGCGCCGTTTTCGTCAAGGTTTTTATCGGTGATCTGACCGGCGGCTTCCATTTCGGAGAGTTTAAGACCGGCGGCAACGCCTGCAAGATATCTGCCTTCATAGATAGAAGCAAATGCGTTAACGAAGTTATCGAGTTTTTTAGTGTGAGCCGTCGTACCGGTAGCGTGTGCAAACGTTACGTCTTTGTGCTGCTGAGCGGCTTGATACAAAAACGCTTCGTGACCGAAAGAGTCGGCAAAAATAATGTTGCAACCTTGATCTACGAGGTCTTCGGCGGTTTCGTAGCATTCGTTGGTCTCGTGGATATCGGTTTTGATTACGAGTTCCACGCCCTTGGCCTGGCAACCGGCTTTAAAAGCGTCGATAAAGTTTTTGTCGTAAGTTGAACTCTCGCCGTGCAGACAGATAAGACCGACTTTGACTTCGGTATTGTTCTTGTTGCAAGCAACGAGGCCACAGCAAAGCGTCAGAGACAATGCTAATACGAGTAAAATGGTTAACAGTTTTTTCATAAAAGATTTCCTCCTACCCTTTTAGGGCAAATATTTTTCTTTATAGTTATATGCTTAGGTCAATTGACCGTTCAGCCGTTTTTAGTTTCTGAAGACGATTTCGCCCGGCTTCATGCTGTCGATAATAGCCAGCGAATAGACGTCCACACCCTCTTTGCGAAGCTGGTCGCCGCCGCCTTGAAAACCTTTTTCTATCGCAATGGCGGCGCCCACAAAAGTCGCTCCCGCTTCTTTGACCAACTTGACCGCCGCGCGCAACGCTTCGCCCTTCGCCAGAAAGTCGTCGACGAACAACACCTTGTCGTCGGGAGCTATATACTCTCTGGGAACCAACAGAACGTTGGCGGTGTTGTGCGTATAAGAATAGCACTCGGCAGAAAGCATTTCACCTTCGATATTGTTCGACTTGCTCTTTTTGGCAAAAACCGCGTTACAATTAAAAAACTGCGCTGTGAGACAGGCTAACGCTATACCGCTCGACTCTACGGTAAGCACTTTCGTCACTGCGCAGTTACAAAAATGTGCAAATATATCTTTGGCCATGTCGGCGAGAAGACGCACGTCAATCTGTTGATTCAAAAAAGAACCAACTTTCAATACGTCACCGGGCAAAACCTTGCCCTTAACCGTTATTGCGTGCTTCAATAAATCCATCTCGCGTGTACCTCTCCAAACAAATAAACAAAAAACGGATTGAAAATCTCAAACCGTTTGCCAATATAAAAGAAATCACAAAAGACTATAACACGTTGCGCGCTATACCCGAAGATGTCTTTTTCCCAATAGTCGCACCTGTGGCGGTGCGGTAGAAACGTCCGTGCCCTTTATACGGACCTATATTGGCTACTTATTCAATTGATACACGTATTATATACCTTCGTTTTCACCCTGTCAAGCGTTTTTGCCCACCTGAATTTGTGAAATTTATATAACGCGCCCTCACACGTTTTTGTCAAATCCGAAAACAAAAAACGCTTTTTTGTAAATGAATTTCTTTTATTCTTTACAATATCCGCAAAAGATGTTATAATTTTTGCGTACACTTGTTTCAACCTAAGAAAAATATTTCACAGAGGACTGATATGAATTACATCGGCTCAAAGTATTCTCTAATAGACTTTTTAAAACAATCCATAGATAAAACCCTGACCGCCTGCGGCGAAAAAAGACAACCGTCGGAAATGGTTTTTGCCGACCTGCTGTCGGGCACGGGCGTGGTGTGCGGCGCTTTTAAAGAACAAGGCTACAACGTCGTCGCAAACGACCTTCAGTATTACAGTTACGTCGTCACGAAACATATCGTGGAAAACGGCGACAACCTGAACGAGGAAAGATGCGAAAACCTTATAGATCGACTCAATCAACTCGACGGGAAAGAAGGCTTTATCTATAAAAATTATTCCTACGAAGGCACCGAGGGGCAGGAGTTCCGCAGAATGTATTTTTCGGAACACAACGCCAAAAAGTGCGACGCCGTAAGAATGACGATAGAAAAATGGCTTGTTGACGGAGAAATCAACGAAAACGAGTATTTTTTCCTTCTTGCGTCTCTTATCAACAGTATCGACAAATACGCCAATACCGCTTCCGTATACGGCGCGTATCTTAAAAAACTGAAAAAATCCGCACGGAAAGAAATGCAACTTTCGCCTATGCCGATAACGAAAGGTAACGGTAATTATCGTGTTTTTAACCGCGACATCAGCCAACTGATAAGAGAAGTCGACGGAGATATTCTCTACCTCGACCCACCCTACAACGAACGTCAGTATTGTACAAACTACCACTTACTCGAAACGATAGCGCGGTACGACGACCCCGTTATAAAGGGAAAAACGGGACTTCGTGAATATTCGGAACAAAAAAGCCTGTTTTGCGTAAAAAACAAAGTGGCGGAAGTTTTTGAAGATTTAATAAAAAACGCAAAATTCAGGTATATCTTTTTAAGCTACAACAACGAAGGTCTCATGCCCTTCGACACTATCGAAAAAATCATGAAAAAATACGGCAAATATAAGGTTTACATGCAAACGCACCGTCGCTTTAAAGCCGACAACGCCCGCGACAACCAGGCCGATACGACGGTAGAATACCTGCACTGCCTTATTAAGAAATAAACTTGACAATCCCCTGCCCGACAACGGACAGGGGGTTGTTTTAAATAAATCGACGGTTTTTATCGGCTACTTTCCGTCGTCGCGTACCGATAATGGAACCTTATACGCAACATTCATAATCGTTGTCGATATAGTGCGCCATTACCCTTGCTCGCAGATTCCGTTCGTTGCATATCGACGTAGAGACAGGAACTTCCTCGTCCTCGGGCAAAATGAATTTTACGCAACGCACCAACACGTCGCTGCAACTTTCCTTTGTGTGCGCGGGGATCGTCATGGTTTTCATTCCGCGCTTGTGCTCCGTACCCTCGTCGTCGACTTCATTCAATACTACCGCCACGGCAACCCGTTTGTTGGGACAAACGTTTTTTACGGTAAAATTCAACATTACTATTCTTCCCTGCGACTGCATTTCGATATCGCCGGCGTCGAATTCTATCGTGTCCGAGCAACCCGTAGAAATAAAGTTAATCGGAGTGGGACATTGCTCTGTTACGGGAGTATCGCACTCTACGTCTACCGTCGGCGACGGGAAGTTTAAAACGTTTCCTTCCGTATCGGTATACGAGACCGACTCGTTCACTTCCGTTTCTCCGTCGCAGTCTCCGACGTGCCTGACGGTAAATTCAAAAGCCGCGCCCTCGCTGCCTGTTACGCCCAACTCGTCGATTTTCCATTCGACCGTATGGTTATCGAGCATGGTTGCCGTGCCTTTGGTGAGCGAAGTCAACGCCGTTACTTCGAAACATGATATAATTTTGTCGGTTATCACGATATTGGTCGCGCCCGGATTGGAAATATTCTTGGCAAGCTCTTCAAAAATTTCTTCCAGTTCTTCGTCATCGGGCGTTATTATAAGGTACGCCGACGACGGAGACGATACCCAGTTTTCCAGCGATTGCTCGTCAATGCCGCCGTTACCCGACAACCCTATTCCGTAAATGACGGTGCCCTGTGACTTTATCTGTGTCGCAACTACGTTGGGATCTCCTCCCGCAGTCGTAAAGCCGTCGGTAAACATTACCATTACCTGTTGATTGGCAGTGGAGTTGACAAGCAAATCGTTCGCTTTCGTAAATGCGTCCGCATGATTTGTCGAACCGTTTGCGGTCAGACTGTCGACTGCCGCCTTTAAATCCGCCACGTCGGTTATCAACGCAGTATTTTGCGTTGCGATATCGGCAAAACTTACTATGCCGATGTGCGTTCCGCCCGCAATCTGCCCGTTCGTTCCGCCGGTAGAATTGTAAATGATGTCGATAAACGCTTTTGCGCCGTTTTTAAGATTTGCCATCGCGCTTCCTGCCATGCTTCCCGAACGGTCCAATATCAGGACGATATCGACGGGATTGGCGGAAATATCCGGTTCTGCCGTCAGCGACAGTCGTACGTTCAACGAGCCGTCGCAGGAAATTTTGTCTACGCTTAATTGTTTGTTATAAATGGTTACACCCATAAAGTATCTCCTTTTTAAAAATTTTTCCGTTGTATATTGTATAAACTAATAGTATATATTCTATGAAAACGGTTCCGACTCCGTGAATCTGGAATTTTTCTACGGAAAAAATTTAAAAACTTTTCAACGTCCGTTTTGCCGCAACCAACCTACCGTGATTTTTCGATAAAAAAAAGCAGTTTTAGCGACTGAAAGTCGCTAAAACTGCCGGATCAAACTATTTTGCTTGCTTCTTATTTTTTAAGAGATTTTCCGAACAGAGCGAGCACGGCATTGATCAGGAAGATAACGCCGGCGACGATGCACATAACGTCGAGAAGCACCCATTTTGCAACAACCAGCAGAACGCCGATAACGATAGTGACGATAGCCGACAAAACGGGTACAAAACCTGCTTTTGTGTTTTTGATAAGATCAATCAGACCTTTGACAATAAGCAAAATACCGAAGATAAGCAGAACTATATCTGCGATAGTCCAACCGCAAACGATAATAGCGACGCCAACGACGGCTTCAACTATGCCGGGGATGATTTCTCCGTTGATGAGATCAACGATTCCCTTAATGATAAACAAAGCGCCGATAATCGTCATAAGGATATTGAGCGAACCGCCTTTCATAATAACCAACAACAATCCGATAACGGCATAGAGAATACAATTGATAACGTTGTTTTTAGTTAATTTTAAACTTGACTTTGACATAATTTTCTCCTATATATTCCTATATAAAATATACTCCGTTTAACGAATAAAGTCAATTAAAATAATAAAAGTCTTTTCTCAAACTTTTTCGGTAAACCGTCAAAGTTTTTTATTTGCAAGTTTTACCGACAAGCCGTCAAAAATACTTCTGGTTTTACTGTTCACGTAAATGCAAAAAGCGACGCAGACCCGTTACGAGTCTCGTCGCTCTTGTTAATGCTTTAATATCCGCTGTCAATCTTTTTTACCTTAATCGCCCTATCTTATCTGACCTTTTTTACGGGGCGAACGTACTTCCAGTAACGCGAACAGTCATGG
Source organism: Clostridiales bacterium (assembly GCA_004558105.1). Classification (GTDB taxonomy): domain Bacteria; phylum Bacillota; class Clostridia; order Christensenellales; family CAG-314; genus SFEB01. The sequence continues at coordinate 1,779 of SFEB01000016.1, read as the reverse complement.
AAGAAATAAAATACTCTGCCCGGAGTCGTATCGAGTTGGTAACCGGCTGCGTTATAATCAAAGTCCTTCATCGCTTTTTCTATTTTCTCTTCGACGACGCTGTTTTCCGTCTCGAAATCAAACGGTCCGTGCTCGAAAACCACGTACTCCCCCTCGGGGATATCGGTCAAAAGCATTTGTTCCGGCACTTCACCTTTGTAATCAATCGGCAACCTGACGCCGTAACACTCTGCAAGAGGTATTCCCCAGGAACATATTCTGCCCGTCGGCTCGTTCATAAACGCCATAATCTGACCGCTTCCGCTGTCGTGTTCCGAACCGCCGAGATCGTCCAATTTCCCTTTTATGCTATCCAGAAGTCCGCAAATCGTATCGCAATCCTGCCCCGGTATCTGAGATTGCTTTTGCCAGAAATCCCAATACCCCACGCTTTCGTAGTTTTTGATATACAAAAACTTGTGAGCAGGTATCGTAACAAAATAAGTTTTTACGTCGTTAGTTTCGTTTTTCATTGCCATGTGTTCTCCTCCCGATTCCAATAAATAACAGTCAAAAGGTTTGATAACGGTGCGCAAAACGACGGGAATCGGATGCATTCTGAATTCGCTCGGATTGACGCCGTACGCCTCTTTGAACGCGCGAGTAAACGCTTCGTGAGACGAAAATCCGTAATCGAGCGCTATTTCCAAAAAGCTCTTGTTGGTGTCCCGAACTTCTTTTAATGCAAACGCAAGTTTGCGATAACGGTAATAATCGCGGAAAGTCATTCCGGATATCTCGCTGAATTTTCTTGAAATATAATATTCGGAATACCCGAATTTTTCCGCCAGAAATTTCAGAGATACGGCGTCGTCGTTTTTTTCTTTAATGCATACGTCGATTTCTTCCACGATACTTTGAACGTTCTTATCCCATTCGCGCATCAAAACGTCTCCTTTTTTCAACTTCCATTATAGCAGGGAAAAAACTTTTTTCATTGATTTTGATTGCTATTTTAAAGATTTTCTGAAAAAAGGCAGACGCAACAACAAAAAAGAAACTCAAAGCCGAGCGGATTGGGGGCGTAAGCCGCTAAACTTTTTTCAATTCTATCCGTAAAACGAAAAAACCCGTCTGAACAAAAAGTTCAAACGAGTTTATCTGGCGGGGCGTTGATAAAGAAACTCAAATATTGATTTATTTTTTAAACACAAACAAATACTCGTGGGCGAGGAGTAAGAAATTAAACTTTATGCTGTTTGTTTTCCAATAGCCCGTGGCTTTGCAGTTGTGTTGTTCCTTGATTATAATTTCTTTCGTTTTAAATCCTGCCATTTCAAAAATACGCATTGTTTCAAAAGCAAGCGGTTGAACCATACCTTTTTTGCGCATATCGCCCATAAGTATAGCGCAAAACTTGTCCTTTTTCAATACTCGGTAGCATTCTTCCGCGACTTTACCGATTTCAAATAAAAAGTCTTTCATAGGCATAAGCGACATATCGCCGGCAATATCTTCACTGTAATGGATAATATCGGCATAAGGAGGGTGCGTGCAAATCAAATCGACAGAATCGTCGGCAATTTCCGTAAGATTTCGCGCGTCGCCTTGCATAATTTCAATCGTCGGATTAAATTCACATTCAAAATTCAATTTACTTTTTGTGATTTCAAGCGCGTTAGAGTTTATGTCTACACCGATAAAATTTCTATTTGTTAGTTTTGCTTCTACGGCAGTAGTGCCACCGCCGACAAACTGATCCAAAACGGTATCGTTTTCTTCCGAGTAGCGTAAAATAAC
>SFEB01000075.1 GCA_004558105.1 Clostridiales bacterium | reverse complement strand
TTTGGGGATAGATATTTAACAACACGAAAAACGGAGAAATAAAACGATGCTACAGACTATCGCGATCAACAACACCCTCGCCGCTATCAATGACAATATCATGCAAGGATTCGCCGCCCACGACATGGGCGACGAAGAGGAAAAGCTCGCCCACGCGCGCGCCGCCTTCCTGCTAATCGGTGAGATACGCGAAATCGCGGATTGCTCACAAGGCGCGCTTGACCTTCAAACCTTCTTTGACGCTGTGGCCGCGTATGAAAACGCGACACGCGCGCTAATGGAGCTTCTGCTCGCCTAGTGCTGCCAACTTTCCCCGCCCTTCAATGCGGGGGCGGAATTTTTCCAAAAATTTTGAAAAAGACATATTGACGAAAGAAAAAGAGCCGATAGAATAAATAACATAATCAAGAGGAAAACGAAAGAAAAGAAAAAAAAGAAATTTCAAAAAAACCTCTTGACGATGTGACGAATGCGATATAATAAAAGAAACAATTAACCCCCACGGAGAAAAAGAAATGGCTAAAAACCGAGAACAGCTTATCGAGTCAATGATTCGCAATATCAAAGAAATGTTGGACAGAAAGTACTGCGGGTTGTCAATTCGCAAGGACGAACGCCTTTTCGACGTTTACGCGGTCGCGCTTGCGGTGCTTGAAAAGCAAAAGCAAGGAGCTAAAGAGCCGTTAAAGCTTGACGGGGAACTCGTAAGCGACAGCAACTTCTACAAGATGCAAGAAGCCCTTGTTGCTAAAGGCTTTACGGTGGTTGACGATACGCTTGATAACTTCGCTTACGGTTTGGCTTTTCGAATTCTTGAAAAACTAGATCCTATGCTTTTTGACTATTACTACGGCGAAAAAGAGAGTTCATTCAATGAAGAATTCTACAACAGCGAACTTTACGACGAATTTATAGAAACGTTTAAAGGTATCGTTTCTAACGATTTTAACACAGTTTACTTCGGCACGCGTTGGTGCAGTTCCTTTGTATTTAAGCCGTCAAAAGAATTTGAAATGATAAAAAAGCTTGACGGGTACCTGTTCCACTCAACAAAAACAAAACGCATCTACTAATCGAACACAAGATCGGGCCCCCGCAAGGGGGCCTATCTTGAGAAAATTTTAGAAAAGCATGAAAAGACCACTTGACAAAATAACGAACTATCAACTAGAGCTTGTGAAGGATAAGGTGTGCGCCGCGATTGCCGACGCGGTGGCGCGTTCCTACGAAATCAAAAGGAACTATAAAAGCGCGTTTACAAGCGATTTAAACACGTTGTTTGAACGAGTAGACACAGCGGATACTGTTGGAGAAATTACCAATATTTGCTCCCAGCTTGTTTTGAAATATAAGGAAGTGGGGGGCGATCTCGCGTGTAAGCAATTAAAAGAATTTTTAGAAAAAATCGAAAAAGACACGTTGACAAGTCGGGACGGCGCGATATATTATAAATCAGAATTCAGAGCGAAAAAGAAAAGAAAAAGAAATTTTCTAAAAATCTCTTGACGATTCAGAAAATCGGTTATAATAAAAGAAACTGAAACAACGTAACACGGAGATTGCAAAAATGGTAACAATCAACCTTCCTTCTAACTTTATCCCGAAGCTCAACAGCGACAAGCAAGAGGAATTGAAACAAGAGATAGCCGATAGGGCGCTTGACATTGACCACTATTCGCACTGCCTAAAATGTTCAAGTTATCTTAACGATATCAACCGCGAAAAAGGCAGGATTTGTTGCGCGTTTTACGCGATTCAGCGTAAAGTGTCCAAACTCTGCTTGACAACAGACGAGCAGAACACAGCGACGCTAACGAGCCACATCTGCTCAGAATTGGTGATGCTTGGCGATGTTAGAAAGTACTTGGACGCAAACGATAAAAACTACGAATTGATACGACGTATTGTTAATTATGCGTCAAGCCTCTTGTTTGAATTCAAAGAGCATGAATACAATCTATTCAATGATTATATGTCGCAACTAAAACAAAGTATCGAGTGACGCGATACGACAATGCAAGAGCGCTCCGGCGCGGGGCGCTCTCTCTTGAAAATAAAATTTCGAGAAAATTTGAAAAAAGCCCTTGAAATTCTAAAAACTTGCGATATACTAAGTATATCAAAAGTAAAGAACAACACGAAACCCACGGAGAAAATCATGCTACCAGAAACAACAACGCTATTGAAAAGAACGTTTCCTTCCCACTTCCTACCGGAAATTGACACGCGCTACCAGAGAGAGCTGCGCGACAAGATGGCGAAGGACGTTCTCAGGATCACACGCGCCGCGATCAATATTGAAAAGAACTGGGAGACGGGCGACTTCGGCGAAGAATTCAACGAGATTTACTGGGCTTGCGTCGGACTTCAAAAGAAGATTGATAAACTCGAGGAAGATGTGGCGGGCGAAAATACGCGAACACTAGTTCGCGCTATGTGTAGCGTTATAAACCGTCTGTTTGATGTTAATGAATACTTGCACACAGATAATACAAGTTATAAACTTGTACGAAGTATCGCCTATCTATCCGTGAATCTCCTTTACGGATTCAAAAGGAGCAATTATAAGCTCCTTCTTGAGAATGTGCATAAGCTAGAACAAATTCTCGCCTGACGCGCCCGAACATCGAGAGAGACTCCGGCGGGGTCTCTCTCCACTGAAAAAACTTTTTCGAGATTTTTAGAAAAATCCGCTTGACAAAACAAAAACACGGAATAGAATATAAAACATAATCAAGAGCGAAAAAGAAAAGAAAAAGAAATTTTTCTAAAACCTCTTGACGATATCCAAAAACGGATATAATAAAAGAAACTGAAACAAAAACCACGGAGAATAAATCATGCAACTTCTAACCACTCCCCGCCCTCTTAACTTACCCGCCGATACCTTGCGTTACTTACGACGGCTTGCTAACTTAACGGCCCGCTATTGCGACAGGGTCGACGCGGAAACGGACGAATACACGCGCGAAAATAACTATAAATACGCCTTGCGGTGTATTTATAGGATCCAGAAGGCCCTATTCGATAATGAACAGGCTATAAAAGATAAAGAGGCGCGGGCGAAAGTTGCCGAAATTAGCGACGCCCTCCTTGGCGTTTGGGACTTCCTGGCGGATAGGGCGCCTTGTTCGGATAGTAACTTGTTAGGCAATTTGGCGGGCCTTGCAGTTAAGGCTGTTGAAAATTTCGAGCATTACAAAACGTCATTTTATTACACGCTATCCGAAATAAAACAACGTACCAAATAGCGCTCCGTGGGTTGGGGGGTTGTCTCTCTGACTTCCCCCCATTCTTTCCACTGAGATTTTGCAAGAAAAATAAAAAAGAGGTATTGACGAAGTAAAAACCGCCGATATACTATTTATCAGAATCAAGAACGAAAATGAAGAAAAGAAATAAAAAAAGAATTCTTCAAAAGACCTCTTGACGATATCCGAAAGACGGATATAATAAAAGCAAGTTAAACACATAACACACGGAGAAAATCAAAAATGAAAAACGACATCAAAAAAACCGTAGAAAACGCCGTCCAACTTATCCGCCACGCGACCCTTCAGAATAGCGCGTCTAGCGCGTTTAAATGCGCGTTTGCAGTGTTTGACGACTTGCTCGGCTCTGTTACCTCTTACGAAGAAAGCGACCTTGTAAGCGCGTCTTTTAAGGTCTTAACGCCTGACGACTTCAAAACCGACTACATCGTCCTCCGCTGTATTTCTTTCAATCAATTCTGCTACAGTGTCGCGGAAAATATCTACGACGCGATCTTTGAAGGTTTGCAGAAACAATGCGAACGGCGGTGCGACTTTGACGATCTCAACGCATGGTACGATTTTACAGAATCTATTGATTATAAACAGTTCGCCGTCTTGCTTAGAAACTACCTGTTTAAACAAAACGCAGTCTCATTTGTTTTGAAAGACGACGAGGAACTTGTAGCGATTGAAACTGAGTACAATTTAGCAGACTTGAAAGAATACGCCGAAAATTACGCGTCCCTCTACGTCAAACAGAGAGTG
>SFEB01000074.1 GCA_004558105.1 Clostridiales bacterium | reverse complement strand
AGCCAATATAGCTTCTTTAACCTAACCGTCATATTCTGCAAGGCCTGGACGCTTGCGAAACCTTCCGGGATTTGTTCGGAAGGGCGGTAAGCGCTGACAACCTCGGCGCCTACGCGTCGGATCGTCTCCTTTCCCATACCGGACGGCGCCAAAAATAGCGCGTAAAGGTTGGGGAAGTTGAGTTGCCCGCAAAAATTAACCGCCATTGACCGCCCCGCCAAAAATGACATATCGGCAAGCGCGCCTAAAAAAGCGCCTTCAGGTTGTGGACGGATAGCGAAACGGTCGCGCGTCTCGAACAGTTCCTGGATAAGTCCACCGCATGAATACAGACGACCGGGAAAAGTCAAGGGGGGTTGCTCTTCTTTTTCTTCTTTTTTTTCGGCCTCTTCAAATGAACTTTGAAGTTCATTTTCTACGCCTTCAAAATCGTTCAAAATTTCAATCACCCCCCCTTGACTTTTTGGCGCGTGTGCTTTTGCGGCTCTGGATTCGTCGCCGTCGAAGTCAAGAGCGGCGATAAGTTGCAGTGGGCTATAAGACCGATCAACCTCTAGGGGCGGGGCGTTCGAAGTGAAGCAATGAAAGAACTTGTCTATTTTTGAAAAACTACCGCCAATCTTCCCCTTGACATTTTGAAAAGGTCGGCTAAAATAGAAATAATTTTCATTTTCAAACAGGAACAACCACCCGGCACGCAGTAACGAATCCAGCCATTCGTAGCCGTTCCGTAGCCGTTCCGCGACGCTGTCGCCGTCGCCTTGCACGCTCTCGACTTTGGGGAGATTCACCCCCACGGGCCGGAGTTCTCTTTTCACTTCGTCAAAACTTCGGGCGGTTGTAAAAATTTTTTCGCAATCCCCCCTTGACAAAATCGGAAGGCTGGTAAAGTCTCCACGCTCTAGCGTATAGCCTACGGACGGGGAGATAATGCAGATTCCGCCACGACCTCTTGTCTCGATTAAAACGCCGTCCTTGTTAGACGCCAATTTAATAGACGTTCCGCAATCTTCCCGCCTGTAGATTAAGTGCTTCCCGCCACTTTGCGACGTCTCGACGACACACCCAGCGCATGTTTCCTTCTCGATGTTCCAAAAAGCCGGGAAGGCGGCGGCGCTCTGGTCAAAGTCGATAACCTCAACCCCGCCGGAAGTTTCACCACACACTAGCGCTAGAGCGTCAAAAGTTGTTATACTACTAAATACTTCGTCGAAAGTAGGACGTTGTTTTATATACTTCTTCCAGGCACACAACGGGCGCTTCTCTCGACTCGAGGCGGGGAGGATGTTTAGCCCGGCGTCATAATATTTTTTCGCAATTTCTTTTAATTCACAGATTGACATTTTTTAAAACTCTGGTATGTTGGATTGTTTCGGGTCGTCTTTGAAAAACTGGCACGCGTTGTCGTAGAAGTTGGTTCTTTCCGCGACCTTATCGCAATAGCCCCCGCCGTCGGGCGTTTCTCCGTCAAAGTAGACAGCGGGACTGAAATAATAACAACATCCACAGCGCCGACGGTTCGTTGGATCGTTCGTCAATTCGTCCGAATTTTCGCCGGAAAATTGGGCGAATTCTGAAAAACCCTCTTGACAATTTTTTTTAACGTCCCAATCGTCCTGCGTGAGACAGGCGGCGGGGTCGAAGTTTTCAACGCGGGTAAAATCTACCCACTCTATACGCGGGAAGTTGTCGCCAATCTTTCTTGTCACTTTTATTTTTTTAGGGGTTGACAAGGCCCCCGCGTCGATGTATCGTTTGGCGGTCGCCACGTCGGAAGGAATAGGGCAGGACGTTCTAGCGTCCCACCAGTCGACGAACTTTTCACGCGCGAACCCTTGATGCTGTGGGCAGAGCCATTCCTTGAACGGTTTAAGCCCCGGCACCCAATACGTAACTTTTAGCGTGGGAAGCTTGCCCTGTTCCTTTGGTTCGTTCTCTTCGAACTTTAGGCGGAGCAGTTCGTACTCTTCCGTCGTGGTGCTCTCATCTTCATTTTTTTTGAAATAAAAATCGCAGTACATTAGAACCACCCGTTCTCTTCCATTAGCTTATTGTTTAAATCGCCACGGCTTAGCTGTTGCGCGGGTTGAGGCGTTGGCGCGTGTTGCGCTTGCTGTTCATATGCCATTGGTTGCGGTTGCTGTTGCGCTGGTTGCGTGGTTGACACATAGGGCAGGTAATCATCCACGTTGTTATACTCCCGCCCGTTCCATTCTCTGCAACTTACCTGCACACAGAAGGGCCGATTCTGTAGCACCGTTGTGTCGCCTAGCTGCTGGAGCCCTACCGCCTTCACGATGGCGGCAAGCCTTGCGCGCGCCATTGCCACGGCGTCTTGTGACGTGTGCCATAGGTTCAACAATTCACGAACAACAGAGCCCTTTTGTGGTCCTTCCTTGACGGTGTAATTGAAGGCCAGCGCCGTTCCGCGCCCGTTCGATAGATCAACAATCTGTTCTGACGTGATTGCTACCGTGTACTTTCCAGGTGGAAGAATGACTGGAGCAGAAGTATAAGGTCGAACTAATGCAATGTTAAAGTCAAGAGTAGCCATACTAATTTTCTCCGTTCTTTTGTGATTCTTTAATAAGTTGTAACAGTTGTAACGGGTTTAGTGGTAGTGTTTCCGGTAACGTGTAGCGGGTTTTAGCGAACTGGTAAGGCATCGGCATAGTTCTCAATATGCGCGGATTATCCAACTCGCCCAATGCCGCGCCGTGTTCACGCGTCGCCAATAAAACACAATCCGCCCACTCTGTGAGGAGTGACCGCGCCCCCTTATGGAGACGGGGAGTAAAACGTTTGATTCCCTGCACCTCTGGATCGCTGTAATCTTCGGAGACAGCGTGAGCCAATAAGCATATTATTTTATTGTTTTTCCTCAGAATGTCAAGGCATGTTAATATTTTTTTCCAGTACGTCAAGGCCATAACATACCCTTTGCCGAATCCTATTTTCTCGATGTTGTCAACCTTATTCTCACTTGATACAGCGTCCCAAATGATACGCTCTAGCCAGTCCAGAGAATCGATAACGACGGTTTTGAATTCGTCGCCGTAGTTGTTGACTTCGCATAATTGGCGCACCACGTCGTCAAAGTTGACGGGTAAAGGGAATCTTGCACAGTCGATGTTGTTGAGCCCGTCTTCAGTCTGCACGAAGATTGGAGACGGTAGCCCGGCGGCGAATGTACTTTTGCCGATACCTTCCAGGCCGTAGAGAATGATTCGCGGCGGCGTTGGTTTTACCCCGCGTATGATTTCGAAGTTTTGCATTTGTCAACCCCAAATTTAGAATTTTTTAGAAATTAGAAACAAGAGGGGACGCGGCCCCCGTGGGCGCTTTTGCGCCCCCTCTTGCCACGGAGATTTTATCGATCTAGATATCGTTCTAATTCTTTCCGCGTGTCGTGGTACTTTTCAAGCTCTTCGATTGTGAAGAAGTCTAAAAGGTTTAATGCTTGATTCAACGCGTCGCAAATCGTTTTATATTCGATCTCTGACGCGTTCTTTAGCTCTGAAACTTCCCACGCGGTGTCGATTCCTTCGAGTACCTCAAGGACTAGTGCGCGCGTCTTTTCGTTGTGCGTGTAGGAAAGTCGCTGGACGCCATGAGCGATCATGTATAAGCACTTCCTTATATTTTCACGAATGGCGCGGCGGTCGTCGTCTTGTTTCGCGTCTTTAAATTCATTAGCGTAATCAATCGCGTTGTAGGCTTTTTCCGCGATAGCGTCGAGCAGGTGGCGTTGATCGTGAAGGGCTGGAAGGAATGAAGCGGAAAGAAGGTTGTTGTTCATTTTGATTTTCTCCGTGGGGTTTTGTTTTTTGATGCTCTCAGTATATCTCGCCTTGCGAATTTGTCAACATCTTTTTTTCTAATTTTCTCGAAAAATATTTTTTCGAGAAAAGGGGCGGGGCGCGATCTCCACCCCCTCTTGTTTCGTCGTCGCCTAGTCGTCTAGTGTTGTCACTCTCTGTTTGACGTAGAGGGACGCGTAATTTTCGGCGTATTCTTTCAAGTCTGCTAAATTGTACTCAGTTTCAATCGCTACAAGTTCCTCGTCGTC
>SFEB01000073.1 GCA_004558105.1 Clostridiales bacterium | reverse complement strand
ATGGGAAAAATCCATACAATATATTAAACTCAGGTGCGGACGTTGTTTATTGTGAAGCGTTAAGTTTAATATGCGAAAACGTTACCGAGGTGTATGTGCATCCGACCGGTAGCGCCATAGTGATAAAGTCCGAAGGAAAGTACTATGGTCACGGAGAGCAATTCGGAATATTGTTAGGAGTCAATTATGCCTGTCAAATGGAAGGTTATACGCAGATCATTATAAATTTTGATGTCAAAAAATTATTTTACACAGGAACGGCAATATTTGCTTTATCCGACGCAAACGAGCTTTACGGATGGGGGGTGATATCTAATGAAAGCGTAAAAGAATGGGATATTCAGAGATACTACTACACAAAACAAAAAGTAGAGTTCTGATTGGTTGCGGTCAATCCGTAAAAATAAGTCATTAATATAGTGGTTTACCGCATGTCCACGTGCGGTCATGTGATTAAATAAAAACAGCCCGATGCGTTTTGCTTTTACGAAACGCAACGGGCTTTTTGCCGAGGATGAAAACGGACGAGTAAAAAACGTATTTTAAAACCGTCCTAAGGTGGATAAAACAGGATTATTTTTGATCGCCGTCGTTTATAAAGAGGACGCCTATACAGCAGGGACCGCAGTGGCTGCTGATGGTGCAACCTGCGTTGGTGTCTAAAATTTCTTTGAACGGGTAGGCGCTGAGGATTTCCTTTATTCTGGCAACCACTTCTGCCGGCACTGACGTATGAGTGATAAATACGCGGGTGTAGTCGGGGGTGGAAAAGTCAACGAGCAGGTCTTTGACGTATTTTTCGGTGCAGGAAAGAAACTTGCCTATGTATTTTTTCGACGCGCCCATCTTTCCGCCTTTTACGCGGATGCTGGGTTTGATGCTTAAAGCCGACGCCGCAAGCAGGGCAATGCTGCTGCATCTGCCGCCTTTGTGGAGATAGTTGAGTCTGTCGAGAATAAAACTTGCCTGAACGCTCGGCACGCGTTTTTGACACTTTTCTGCAATTTCTTTGGCAGGCAAACCTTGTTGAATGAGGTCGGAGGCGTAAAGAGCCAAAAGAGCGCTACCCGTGCTGAGGTTGGCGGTATCGATAACGAAAACGTGATCGGGGGCAATTTCTTTCGCGGCGATGCACGCGCTCTGGTAGCAGGTGGACATGTCGCTGCTGATGTTAAAGTGAATGATATCGTATCCTTCGTTCAGGTACGGTCCCCAGGTTTCTTTGTAAATTTCGGAATTGACTGCGGCGGTCTTTGGGAGTTCGCCCGTTTTGTCAACGTATTCAAAAATCTGTTGCGGTTGAATTTCTACCCCGTCCTTATAACTCGTTCCGCCTATGAGAACGGTCAAAGGAATAAGGGTGACGCCGTATTTCTCACAAAGTTCTTCGCTGAGATCTAACGTCGAATCGCCGAAAATTTTAATTTTATTCATGTTTTTACTCCCAATCATTATAATTCGATAAAAGCGAACAATGTTTTTTATAATAAATTATTATATGCCAAAGGCGGTGTTTTGTCAAACGTTATGTTACCAAAAATCGGCAAGAGTTACAAATGGAACGTTTTTATATTTTTTTTGTAATCGATTTTTATGGTTTGTCTTTTTCTGTCGTTTGTGCTACAATATAATATATTATATTGACAAACGTTGAACGAACGTTGAATCAAAGCAAGGGAGCTTTTTTTATGACCTTTAAAAAAATAGGTTACGACGATATATCACGTATCGACTCGTTTTTGCGTTCCTGCGACTACGGGTTGTGCGATTATACGCCGTTGGTGCTGATTTTGTGGAGCGACTTTTACGATTATTCGTATGCCGTGGAGAACGGGGTATTGTTTATCCGCCAGCGAAGGGCGGAAAAAACGGAATACTTGTTACCCGTTACGGACGAAACGGAGGGCGCGTTAAAGGTGTTGGCTGAGTACTGTCGGCGCAACGGGGAAGATTTAAACCTCGTTGCCGTTCCCGAAAAGTACAAAGAAAGGGTTGAAAGGGTTTTAAACAGACCTTTGACTGACATGGGTGAAAGCGACGGCGATTACGTTTACGCCGCAAGCGACCTCGTCAACCTGGTCGGGAGAAAGTACAACGGTCAGCGGAATCATCTCAATCGTTTTAAACGGGACTACCCGTCTGCTGTTTTCAGACGGTTGAAGCCGGAAGATAAGGACGCGTTAATGGAGTTTTTGGCAGAATACCACGTCAACGATACCAGCGAGACCTACCTTTACGACCGAAAAGCAGTGAGAACGTTTATTGAAAACTTCGATAAATATTCTTTTCTTTGCGGCGCGGTTTTTCTGGATAAAAAAATCCTTGCTTTTTCCGTCGGCGACGTTATAGGCGATACGTTGTTCGTTCATATCGAAAAATGTCTGCGTGCTTATTCCGGCATCGGAGAAACGATCAACCACGATTTTGTCTCGGAATTCGTCGGGGACGGGGTAAAATACGTCAATCGCGAAGAGGACATGGGGGACGAGGGGTTGCGTAAGGCAAAATTGAGTTATTTTCCAACGGTGAGAAAAAAATATCAAACCTGACGTGACGGGTGCGTAATATACGGATAAATATGAATAAAACGAAAAAACACGCTTTTCAGCGTGTTTTTTCGTTATTGAGTACCCGTTTAATACCCGTCTATTGAGGAAAGGTGGGGTAAAAGGTTGTTTTCTTTGTCTGCGTATAGGACAATCATAGAGGGGTGGCGCCGTTATGCGTGATTTTTTCTGTTTTTGCAGGCTACGAACAACGCTTTGTTAAGGTGTTCGTTGAGTGTGGCGTAATCATCGGCGGAAGCAAGTTTTGCGTCCGTTTTGTTCAACAAATCGCATACCTTCTGCGCCGTGTCCCGTTGCAGACCGCTTTCTGACAGCCGTGTGAGTCTGAGTTTGTCAACAGGAGTGAGATTGAGACGGGACGGGGCACGGGGTTCTGCTGTCTCCGGATTAAACGGTGAGGTCTGACGGGCGCTGAACCCGGGGCGAGGCGCGACGGCGTGGTGTCTGACAAAATATTCGTCGAGAGCGGCAAGGTATTCTTCGTGAATTTTTTTAGCGCGCAAAAGTCGGCGTAAGTGACAAAGAAAGTGTGTCTGGATATAGGCAATGAAAGTCACGGCGAAAAATAACGGCAGGTAGAACATATAATTATATATTCCGATAAAAGCCGCCGCGGCGGTGCAAGGCAGTATCGCCGCAGAAAAAACAAGACAGATCAACGGTTTTGCCACGCCCGGTTTTTTCGTTTTGAAAGAGAGGTAAGAGGACGGGCATAAGTTCGGTGCGCTCTTCATAACGGGGGCGAATTGTGCGTACGCTTGCGGCAACGATACGGTTTCGGGCAAGGAATGGCGAGAGATATTCGATAGTTCTTTTTTAGCGCGTAAAATCTGTCGGTTTTGTTTGCCGTAGGGGTCGAAAAGAAGGTCGGAACAAAAGCACAGGACGTACCAGGCGGCAATGGCGACAAAAATCCAGATTCGGTCGAGTAGGAAAGAGTAACAGAAATAGAAAGCGTCGTATAACATTAGTTTATTCTCCTTTTTATACTCGTATTTTTTCCAAAACGGAAAGTTTTAAACTCCGTTCCATGTACAAATAAAAGAAAAATTTGACAAAAGTACGGTAAATTTTCTCCCGAAATATGTGTTTATTTTCACAATTTTCGAAATGTGAAGACTTTATGTATTGGCACGATATCGGAAAAAAGGCAAAAGTATGCGAGATAAAGACGTAAAGATGGATAAATAACTCAAATTTAGCGATGAATTACCTTTAAAACGGTCGTATTGACTATAAAAAACGATATTTCGGCAAAAAAACAAAAATCATTACGAGGTCTCAAGAATTTTGCCAAAATTACATTTTTTACACAAGAATACTTGACAATCTTGTTTGACTGGGGTAAAATTATTTAAAATATAGTGATGGTAGCAGCTTGCCGTCGGTCGGCGGCAGAAAATGAAGTAATATAAGGAACGTAAGGTTTTTGCTTTCCCGTCTGGGAAAGAGAAAATAAATGTAACCGAAAAATGCTGACAATTTTTTAAATTTGAATGGAGGAGGATTTTTATGAAAAGAACCAACAAGCTATTCACATGCCTGTTGCTCGTAGTTCTTATTCTCGTACTCACGTTAGGTATCGTGGGATGCAAGCAAAAAGACGACGAC
>SFEB01000072.1 GCA_004558105.1 Clostridiales bacterium | reverse complement strand
GGTTTATCGTTTGCAGTGTAAACTTTTACACCGAAAAGATTGTTTATATTATCTATTTTTCCGCGGCTCCATGCAACTTCGATAGCATGGCGAATAGCACGCTCAACTTTACTGGCAGTAGTGGAATATTTTTTTGCAATGGTCGGATAAAGTCCGCGAGTGATCGTGTTGATAATGGCGGGGTCTTCCACGACAAACTTGATTCCGTCGCGTAAAAATTGGTAACCTTTGATATGCGGCGGTATACCGATACTGACGAAAATAGTGGCGAGACGCTCGTCTATGCTCTTGGAATTGTTAACCATACCTGCGGAACTTTGTCCGCCTGAACGCTTTGCCGCCTGATTTTGACCGCATATATCAATAATACGCGTCTCCAACTGCTTGTAATTGATTGGTTTCAATAAATAACAAACCGCACCGGCAGCCAGACAACGACACATAAACACTTCACTCTTAAGGTCACTTAAAACAATGAACTTTGGCGCTCCTTCGACGCCTGCGAAATGTTCGATAAGATCAAGCCCCGAAACGCCCGCCATCAACACCTGCGTGATAACAACGTCTATCGCCGTCTTATCTCTTTCGATCTCCCTCATCGCCGCCTCTCCGTCATCGGTATCAAAAACTACCGAAATGCCGGATCTGGCTGACAAATGTGTTTTTAAACTCTCTTTTTCGGCTTTATCATCGCCGACAATAGCTATTCGTATGGTTGACATATATTTTTCCTCCCTTCTTAATATGATATTAACACGTTTTTTAGCAAATTGCAAGTAATTTTGTACAAATATATTAAATAATTTTGTACAAAAATAATTTTTTCTATAAAAGAATGTCTGTTAATGTCGATTTCGACGAAAAGATAAAAAAACCGAGACGAGTTTTTGGCAAGTTTTGGCGAGAGGGCCAAATAATAAGGCATTTTTTGATGAGCAAAAGCAATTTATGTTTTTTTAAAAAACTGCCTAAAATCGCTTGCTTTTGAGCCCGAATTGTGATAATATAATCAAGCAAAAGTTGCCGAAGTGGTGGAATGGCAGACGCGGCGGACTCAAAATCCGCTGTTGGCGACAACGTGCGGGTTCAAGTCCCGCCTTCGGCACCAAGCAAGAATAATACGAACCCGAGAGAAAATCTTGAGTTCGTATTATTTTTTACAAGATTATTATTTGTTTTTAATGCAAAGGAACAGGGACGGATAGTTATCCGCCCCTGTTCCTTCTATTTTTTATTATTCTCCGTTTTGCCGACTTTAATTTTCAAATTATTCTCCTGTGCGGCAAATACTATTGCTCTCTGCCGCACTTGTTGCAATAGACGGAATCTTCGTCTATCTCCGCTCCGCAATACTTGCAGAATTTTGTTTGTTTTAAACCGTCTATTGCCGCTCTCGTTATGTTCTTAACGGCTCCTTCAACGATTTTCGAACCCGTTTCCGCCATATCCGTCAGGTCTTCTTTTACGTCCTCCTGGACGTATTTTGCCGTCTTTGTGGATAATCTGACAATCTCCGGTCTGAAACCACTCACAAGGCAAGCAACTCCGACGAACGTTCCGACCGACGCTAAAAATCCGCCGAGCATAAACGTATTATGCTCAAAGTCGCCGAAACCGTTGATTACCATCACGAAACCGACTATCGCTACGGCAATACCTATGAAACCGATTATTTTAAGTACGAGCAGGTGCGCAGGCTTTTTATTCTTATCGTTCATTTTTTACTCCTTTTTATTATTATTTTTTTCTTCGTAATTTTTTGATTCGGATTTCAATGACTTTTCTACGGGCATGTATTCCACTTTCATTGACAAATAGGCAAGATAACGCTTCCGCTTAATTGACATTACTCTTGTTTCCAGTACGCCGATATCTACCGCTTCCCACAAAAGAACCCACGCAATGATGTCTATTACGGACGTCCATATTGCGTTTCCGATATATCGATCGAATATTATTTCTGCCGCAAGTACCAATATTCCGGCTAATCCCAACCAAAATACCGCAAACCTGTTCCGCTTTATTTCCTGTTCGTTTGCTATGTACTTTTGCATATAGTATTCTTTTATGGCTGCTTTATACGTCACTTCTTCCTTTTCGTCAATGCAATCGTTGTAAATTTGCAACGTAAATTCTTCGTTGGGCAATACCGCATTTGTTTCGTTTTCAATAAACTCGGCAACTTCCGAACTTATCACCGGAGTTGCGTTCTCCGAAAACTCGGACAAAAAATTTCCGTCGTCTTTAACGTTCATCTGAATAACGACGCGCCCTTCTTCGTCCCGTTTGTGCCTTCTTGCGTTCATCTGGCAATCCGCCGCTTTTTTCATCTCTCGAAAATTCTTTATCATAACTTCTCCAAGTCAACTTTACCGTACGTTTTTTGATAATTATACAATGCGTTGTCAAAAATGTCAATTTCAAATACTAAACTTTATTTCAAAGAGTAAAATCCTTTTTCGGTTAGTAAAAAAACGAACCCGTCTTAAAAGAAAGATTCGTTTTATTTTAAAGTATGCAACAATTTAGTCGCAAAAGATTGCGCGTGTCCGAGATAGCCCGAAAAGCGCTCGTTGACCGAAAATCTGTATTAATTTGCGTCGTAATCCTCTTCCGTCTCGGCAGAATTTTCTTCGTTTTTCTTGCAAAAGAATCCGAAAGGTTTGCCGGGGTTGAAATCCGGATCCAATATCAACGTAATAACTACAAACGCCGCAAATACGATTATGCGCAAAATTCCTACAATGCTATTGGCGATAGAATAGAACTTGTAAGCACCGGAACCGTAATAGTTCGTCGCCATGCTACCGCAATAATTGAAAATCGACAAAAATGCGGACAGCGCGGTAAATATCAACGTAATTATAAAAGCAAACTTCGCAGTCCTCTTCAATTCGTCGTCTTCGGATTTTACGATAACGTATCCGCCGACAATAGCGTAAGCTATGAGGCTGAAATATCCGCTAACCCAAATCAACACTTTTTTCCATTTTTTGGTCCAAACTTCTTTCATATTTGTTTACTCCTGTCTTTATTAGTTTATTCACGTTAACCTTCACAAGGTTAATCGGTAACAATACTTTATCGAAAACGGCAATTCACGCCGTCAACTTTCTGCTTAGTGACCGTTTTTTCGGCTACACAATACGTATATTCGTCGGTCGTCGATAAATATAGCATAAAACCGCCCCGTTGTCAACTTTTTAGTCCCGAAAAA
The DNA here is from genome assembly GCA_004558105.1 of Clostridiales bacterium. Taxonomy (GTDB): domain Bacteria; phylum Bacillota; class Clostridia; order Christensenellales; family CAG-314; genus SFEB01. Next base: position 1,002 of record SFEB01000072.1, on the reverse strand, counting down.
AGCAAGAAGGCATGAGAACTGAACCCGTTAAGATTAAATGCGTTACGTACGTTAACTGAACCTATTACGCTATCCGTAAAACATCGTTCTTTTCGCCCTTTTTCTGCGCTACCCTCTTAACTACGTAATCTATAAGATATATGAGAACGCACATGCCGTAAACGGCGGCAAAAACCACGAAAGGCATAAGCCATGGCGGAATGAACGGAAACGTCGACCCCGTAATGAAAAACCAATCGTAGTGATGTCCTTCGGGAATTCCGCCGTATGCATAGTTGCCGAAAAACGCCCATGCAATCAGAATCACTATGCCTACCGCTTCTTTCCATATTTCTCTGAAATTAAACGAAACGGCTTTTAAAGAAACGCTCAGAAACCCCCAAGCGAACATAAGACCGTGATAGACGAAGGTCTGAATCACCTTATAACACCAAGGCGTCACACCACCCAACGCAGATCCGGGATACGTTACGTACATAAGCGACGAAACTATGGCGAAACAACAAATAACCGATTTGATGGGTTTGAATCTGTCGTTGAATTGAACGAAAGGAATAAAAATCCCCGTTAACGTACAAATATGAAAAGGCAGTTTATCTATGTCTATCTTTCCCTGAGAAAAAGGCATAATAAAAAAGTCGAGTACGTACGTTCCGATTACGAGATACGCTAAAACGCTTAACGATACCGTCTTTGCGCGTTCGGATTTATTCCTCAAAAAAAAGTAACCGCCGAAAGACAGACCGATGATTATCACAACCCACAAGATATGCCATATCGAAAACAAAGTTATTTCTGCGCTGCCGCTTGTCGTTCCGAAAATACGTTTAAAAAATTCGCTCATTTGTACGTTCATCCTTTTGCTTTTTTAATTGTTTGATTTTTGTATACCATCTTTCCTCTTTGGGCAGCGCGATCCGCTCGACAAAAGCCGTTGTCGCAAAAACGACAATCAGACCGGCTATTCCTATCATATAAGTATTAAACCAACTCATTGACGGC
>SFEB01000071.1 GCA_004558105.1 Clostridiales bacterium | reverse complement strand
CTAGGTGGATTTTTTCGTTAAGGTTTGATATTTTTAAGCCGAGCGCAGTTAATTTTTCCGCAATTTGTTTAGTAAGATTGTCTTCCAGCTCAACGAAGCGACGGTTGACTTCTTCGTCTGTACCCGTCAAGGAATGCAGGGTAGTGTGCATTTGTGCGTTTTCCTGATGAATTTCTATCGTTTTTTTAACGGCTTCTTCTATTATCTGAGAAAAGTCAACGGGAAGAGTGATGTTATCGAAGATGGCGTTAATAGGCTGAAATACTTTATTGATATATAGTTCCAGCACGTCCAGAAGTATCGCTCTTTTATCTAAAAAATATCCGTAAACGATACCTGTTGATACTTCTGCGTTTTTTGCGATAAGAGCCGTTGTCGTGCTGTGATAACCGACTTCCGAAAAAAGTTTGTAAGCTGAATTGATAATTTTGTTTTTTGTTTCTATCGACCTTTCCTGCTTTGGTTGTCTGATTTCTACCGGCATTTTTAACTCCTTTTATCAATTATAAACCAATCGAAAACAAATTGCAATAACTGTGAAAAAAATTTTTATTCAAAAATATGAAAAAACTTTCATATTTTTCTTGACAAAGTTAATATATTTTGTTATAGTATCTTCCGAAATATGAATGTTATTTCACATTTTAGTTTTTAGGAGAAGTATGAAAAAGTTAAGCGATTTACATGTGGGCGGTCACGGCGTAGTAAAAAACGTTGACGGTGAGCGCAAAATCAAGAGGCGTTTATTCGATATGGGGATTACGCCCGGGACGAGAGTATATCTGAGAAAGAAAGCACCTTTAGGCGATCCCATCGAGATTACCTTGAGGAATTACGAATTGACCCTACGTAAGGCCGAAGCCTTTTGCGTGGAGATAGAGGAGGACTGATACGAATGAAAAAATTTGCATTAGCCGGTAACCCCAACTGCGGAAAAACCACGATGTTTAACAGTCTGACGGGCAGTACCGCACACGTAGGAAACTGGCCGGGCGTAACCGTTGACAAGCGCGAGGGCGTTTACAAAAAATGCCCCGAACCGATTGCTATAGTAGACTTACCGGGTATTTATTCTTTGTCGCCCTATACTTCGGAAGAGGTCATTGCGCGCGATTTTATAATGGATGAAAAGCCCGATTGTATAATCAATATAGTAGATGCTACAAACTTTGAGAGAAACCTGTATCTTACGACTCAGTTGATGGAAATTGATCGTCCTGTGGTAGTTGCTCTCAATATGATAGACGCTTTGGATAAAAACGGAGAAAAAATCGACGAAGTCACGCTGTCAAAGCGTTTGGGTTTGCTGGTCGTAAAGGTGTCGGCGTTAAAAGAAACCGGTCTGGAAGAATTGATGAACGTTGCTTACGAAGCCAGCAAAAAAGAGCGTAAGAGTACCACGGTTCTTAAAGACGGTCCGTTAGGTCACCTTATAGGCGACGTAACCATAGCGCTTAAAGGCCAGAATATTGACAATCCTCTGTTTCACGCCATAAAACTCGTTGAGACGGACGAAATAGAGGTGCGTTCGCACGCGAAAGCGTTCGAGGTGGTAGAGGAATTTAAGAAGGTCTTTAAGGACGAGCTTTTCGGTAATGATCTGGAAGCGATAATAGCGGACGGTCGTTACAAGTACATAACGACAAATTATTCGCCAACGTTGACCAAACGACGTCAGAACGAAGCGGAAATGACTTCGTCCGACAAGGTTGACAGGGTATTAACGCACAGAATTTGGGGTATTCCTATATTCCTGGTTATACTTTTTGCCATTTTCCATATTACTTTCAGTACTAACTTTTTATTTCTCGGCGGACTTTTCAGTGAAGACTGGGTATCATGTGCCGGCACTGCGTTCGAAGGCGTGTTCGGCGAAGGCGGAATCAGTTCTCCCGGCGTAACGTTGCAAAGCCTGGTCGTGGTAGGCGCCGATGCGGTGATGTCGCTGGTTGAAAGCGGTTTGGTGGCTATTGGTTCGCCGGATTGGGTAGTGGGCTTTTTGGTAAACGGCGTATTGGAAGGTCTGTTTTCGGTGTTATCGTTCGTTCCGCAAATTCTCGTGCTGTTTTTGCTATTTTCAATTCTCGAAGACAGCGGGTATATGTCGCGTATTGCATTTATTCTGGATAAATTTTTGCGGAAATTCGGACTGTCAGGCAGGGCGTTTATGCCTATGATTATGGGTTTCGGGTGCTCGGTTCCCGCAATGATAAATACCCGTACTTTGGCTGACGAAAAGGAAAAGGTTGCAACGATAAGGGTTATTCCGTTTTTCAGTTGCGGTGCAAAGTTGCCTATTCTTATAGGTATAGCAGGCGCGATGGCTGTTTCTTTCGGTATCGGTAACGCCGATTTGGTTACTTACGGAATGTACTTGTTGGGTATAGTGGTGGCGTTGGTTTGCGTATTGCTGATGCGTAACACCACTTTAAAAGGAGATTTACCGCCTTTTATAATGGAATTGCCTACGTATCGTATGCCGCAATTCAAAAGCCTGATGAGATTGCTTTGGGATAAACTTAAACACTTTATCAAAAAAGCGTTTACGATTATTCTTGCGTCCACAATCGTTATCTGGTTTGTCAGCCATTTCTCGTTCGATTGGCAGTTCTTGTCCGACGAACAAATGGATATGAGTATACTGGCAAGTATAGGAAAGTTTATTCAACCGCTGTTTACGCCGCTCGGCTTTGGCAGTCAGTGCGGTCAATGGGGTTGGATGTTTGTTGTTGCCTGCTTTATGGGGTTGCTTGCGAAGGAAAACGTTATTTCGGCGTTCAGTTCGCTTGCCGCATGCATCGTCGTTGCCAATCCTGAGATTATGGCGATGGACGCTATCCCGAAATTGATAGCCGTTACGGGTGCTTCGCCGGCTGCGCTCATTGCTTTTATCGCATTCAACATGTTGACTATACCGTGTATGGCGGCGGTTGCTACGGCCCGCGGCGAAATGCCTGACAAAAAGACCTTTAATTTTACGATACTGTTCTGGCTGGTTGTGTCTTACAGTGTGTCTATGATGGTATACGTTATAGGTACGGCATGGTGGACTGTGTTTATATTTGCTGCGGTTATCGTTGTTGCGTTCTTTATTATCAAAGCGTTTTTTAAGGATAAAGATAAAAAAGCGGAGGTAAAAGCCTGATGTGGATAGAAATATTAGCGATAGTTTTTGCCGTCGCTATTGTTGCGGGCGTGGTTGTAAGCGCAATTAAAAGGAAAAAGAAAGGTTGCACCGGATGTGCCGATTGTCCGTATTGCGGTTGTTGCGGTAAAAAAACAAATAAAAGCGAAAGTTGTAACAAATAACTGTTGAAATTTTCACCGATGTTTGCTATAATGTTATTATGGAAAAAGAGGAAAAATCGGTAAATACTTTCAATGCGAATAAGGACGTCAGAATTTTGCTGTTTTCAGCGGCGGGATTTGCCGTCCTTTTTGTTGTTTTAACGATTTTAAAGCAAAGCGTTGCGATAAGCGAGTGGTGGAGCAGAACTATCGGCAGGGCATGGATATTCGTCGTAGGAAACTTTACAAAGTTGTTCGGATTCAGCCTTTTTGAGGTTTTACTTATAGCGGCGATAATAGGTATCGTTGCATGGCTTGTTTTTCTTATCATTTTTTTGGTAAAAGGTAAAAAGAGAGCCGTTTTTAAACTTATTCTGATACTTGTTTGTTGCGTGTTCGGTTGTCTGAGTATTTATAGCGGAGTTGCCGGATTTGCGTACAACCGCGCAGAGTTGCCGATAGAGTTGGACAACGGCGAAATTACCAAAGAAGAGGTTTTCGACATTGCACAGAGGTACGTAGATAAAATCAACGAGGTCGCTTTGCGGCTCGAAACCGACGAGAAGGGTGCCGTAGTCTGTCCGTATATGATGAAAGAATTGTCTGAAAAACTTATTAAGGAATACGAACGGTTGGACGGAGAAGAGTATAACGGATATTTCAGCAGTTTTACAACTCGCGCAAAAAGTTCTTTGTTCAGCAAAATAATGACGGAAATGCATATAACGGGTATGTTTTTCGCCCCGACAGGCGAAGCGCATATAAATACCTCATGCCCGTCTTGCAGCGTCGCCGTTACGGCTGCGCACGAAATAGCCCATAGTAAAGGAATAATGCGTGAGGGGGACGCAAATTTACTTGCGTACTATATTGCTTTAACAAGTGACGACGATTACCTGCTGTTTGCGGGATTGTTTGAGTTACTCAATTCGTTTTTGGATTCCGTTACGTATTATTCTGGTTACGTAAGTTTTTATAATGAATTGTATTC